>NZ_JACNMS010000004.1 GCF_020595125.1 Jeotgalibacillus aurantiacus | reverse complement strand
CCATCACATCTGGCAATTAGAAATAACCTTTTCCGAGTGGTAGGCGCGCCAAAGTCACAGGCCCGAAGTTCTTTCCAGGCGATTTCATATCCGTGTTTCCTAAACTGTTTCACGAATGACTTGAATGTGTATCCTTTTCGATCTGGATCTGGCTTACCATCTTTAAGTGGTCCCCACGTTTTAAACTCTTCTACGTTTTCCAAAATGATGACTCTTGGCTTGACGGTGGCCGCCCACCTGAGCGCCACCCAAGCAAGCCCTCTGATTGTCTTATCAACAGGCTTTCCGCCCTTCGCTTTAGAAAAGTGTTTGCAGTCAGGAGAGAGCCAGCACAAGCCGACCTTCCTACCCTTCACCACCTCAACTGGATCAACGTCCCATACTGACTCACAATAATGTTCGGTATGCGGGTGATTAGCCTTGTGCATGGCAATGGCGGTCGGATCGTGATTAATTGCTACATCGACATTTAACCCGGTAGCCATCTCAATCCCCGTACTGGCACCGCCACCTCCTGCAAAGTTGTCTACTATGATCTCTCTGAATAAATCCAACTGCATGTTTCAGGCTCCTCTCTACGACGTGGAATTTTTTCGAGATCTGACTTAAATAGAATCTTTTATGGCATCAATTTCAGCCTCTGCATCATCATCTGAATAATCTTTTATTTGTTCCAGTGAGTAACCTGCCGCTAATAAATCATGGTGGTATGAGGAAAAGGTTTCGGGTACTGGTGAAACGTTTTGAATTTCAAATTCAGTGGTTTCATGTTCCCAATGCTCATGATTCATATTGTCTGCAGCGAGTTTTGCTAATTTATCAATAGCAGGGTCTTTTTTATCTTCGAATTCTCCATCGACAACAACCTGTACCGTATGCGTTTGAGTAATAGATAGTTCAACAACCATTTTAGCCATTTTCATTCTCCTTTTGATGCATATTATTTTTGGAGTGCTGCATTAATCTGGTAATCGACCTGTTTCAGCAAATGTTTGTAAGATTGGTAACAAATCTTTAACTTGGTCTTGTGTTAAGTGCATTCTTGTAGTAAGTAATACTTCTTTTGGAATGTCGTGAGTTACCCAGCCAGTTCCACCTTCTTTGGTTTTAGACGCCAATATTTTAGGATCCGCGTCATTTACACCAAACCAAATTGCATCCTCTGTCGCTAAAGAAGATTTTTGAATGCTACAGCTCACACTATTTATATCTCTAAATTCAATATCTTGAAATCCTCTATTTGTGTATCCTTTTTTAATGTCCAATATTTCCCCTCCTTTGGTTCACATCTTGTTCGGTATGTGCATTTAAACGAATTATTTGTTGTTTAGAATTGAAAATCTTCGAACTTGGGATACTAGAGATAAAAGAGAAGGAGGCCACATCATGTTAACCAATGTTTTAATCGGCCTAGTACTTCCTGGAATCTTAACGCTGTATTTATTTAAACAAAATCCGAAAATCATCATTCTCATGTATCCTTTAGGTATAGCAATTGCTTTCACAAGTAACGATTGGGGCTCCGGACTTTATTGGACAGTTTCCCCGGTGTATGAGAAAAATGGTTCCTTGTCAGCATTCCCCTACAATGTTGGATATTTTCCTTTTATAGCATCACTATTTGGATATCTAAATATAAAAAATTTAATCAATTCACATTGGCTAATTTTATTATTCAGTATCACGTTTACCTCACTAGAATTGATGGCTGTATTTTTAGATAAGATCAGTTACCATAACGGTTGGAACATCTTTTTTACATTTTTCGTTTATTTAGTCGGGTATACTGGAGCCCATTTATACATGATAATTCTTAAAAAATACAAAGTTCTATAGTCGAGACGCCTCGTGTAATATTTAACCTTTGTGATCTTTAACTAGACCCCATTTCAAACAAAGTTATTTGCCGCATTTGATTAGCAGCTGCAGGATTAATCCAAAGACTTTCTTTTTTTCGCACTCCTGCCTCTGCAGATACCATCCTTTCTTCTGTATGCCAATCTGATAAATACTGCCGATATAGCTCACTGTCGTAGCCTGACAGAATGACCGGTCCCTGATGGTCTCTTAACACTTCAAGTAAATCCATATGACCTTGAAGATCCATTTCATGAGCATAATGCCTGTTGGTTCGAGTGGACCTTACATAAGGAGGATCAGCATATATTAAAACGTTCTCGCGGTTATAGCGTTGAATCAGTTGCAGTGCATCTTGATTTTCTATCTGAGCGTTTTTTAATCGACTGGCCACTTCTGTAATAACCGAAGGAATGGTATCCCACTGTTTAGTGTTATTCGGGCTGTTAGCTGATATGGAAGCTCTCCACCCTGTAATGTCAGATGTCTTTGCACCAATCGCCTGCCAGCACCGGATTAAGAATCGTCGAGCATCTTCCAAGGGATCCGGATGGGCCTCGTAACTGTTCTTGTACTCTTCTCTTGATAATGGGGTAAAGGCTACCAATCTTGAAAGTTCTTCAGGATTGTCCCGTATTACTCTGAAAAGATTGACTATACGGCTATCAAGATCGTTTATTGTTTCGATCTTCACCGGTGCTTTATTGAAAAAGACTGCCCCAGATCCGAAGAATGGTTCCAGATAAACTTCGTGTTGCGGCATGTGATCAATAATCCAACTGGCCATACTCCACTTACTACCTGGATAATTTAAGATCCTTTTCATGTAAGCCCTCCTTTCTGCGACGCATCGTGTGTCAGATATGTCATTTCATCGTGTCCTCATGTACCAGGACATATTTCTTGCCCTCAACTCTGATAACAGTGGGTACCTGCTTTTTCGTTTTTTCAACCGTGACAAGGGCGTGAAACTTATCGCCCTTAGTAGCCATTATCCTGCCGGGCAAAGTTAACTTCGTTTTTCTGAATATAAGCTTCTTCGATTTCTTCCCATTTGAATCCGAGCATTTCGCCAAGTCCAATGAACTCACTTAGCAAAAGACCGAATTCTCCAGGAAAAGCTATTAACTCATAGATCGTTCCTTGAATCTCAATGAATTGAGTCAATAGGTTCTCATGTTTCTTAGAGTAGAATGTAACATTCATATTTTCTAAGGAGTTTCCAATACTAAGAATAAAATGCAGGCAGTCAACGTATTCTTCGAGTAGAGGGTTTTTATAAACGTCAATGAATTTGCCATTCTCAATGCCTGTCGAACGTATCCATTCGCCTTTAGACCTCGGCTCCTGATCATTACTCCAAAACTTAAAACCTCTCCACTCATTCGCAAGTTCCCCCAACTCAACCTGCAAGGCTAATATTTTCTTAGCCATACGATCCTCACCTGGCTGCGGCGGATGTTCACGTCCGATCCTCTCATCAAGTTTCCTTTGCATATCGAATAGTTTTGATAGATTCATCACCTGTCCCCGCTCTCCACTTAAAATTTGTTAACGTCCCATCACTGTCTAAAATCGTTGATCCAGTTGCCTGACAGAGAGTGCATTTGTATTGATAAAAGCAATAGTATTTCAGTTCAATTTGATTCATCTGTGTCATTTCTTGATGACAGCTTACACACTGCATGAATGCTATTCCTCCGTTACTGCCGGCAACCAATCGATGGTTAAACCGCTCCCTGACTTAATCTCAATCCCCTGCTCTTTAAACACTGTGAGCGGGATGTTCTTCACTCCACCGTCTACCGCCGCCTGCCAGCGCTCTCTTAGCACTTCATGGGGTAGCAGGTACGTTTCGTTTAATGCTGTAAAACAGACGATCAAGAATGCCTTGCCACCCTGCGCGGACCACCGGTTAAAGTATTGCACCTGATGATCGTGGATGTTTTTCAGTTCATAGTTCGTTTTGCTTGCTGTTTGTTTGGCATCAAAACAAACTGGCAGGCTGCCGATCAGTCCGATATAATCAGGCGCACCTTTTGATTTGAAAAACCCGCTCCGAATCCGGGCACCATCGGTCATTGTGGCTTTTACTTCCGGATACTGCTTAATGATCTCTGCGCGGCCGCTCTGGCGGTACTTGATGTTAGCCATGTCGATATAGGTTTCAAGCACCTTGCCACGGTTACTGTGACTTCTTGACTTCACTTTTTTCACCATCCTTTTTAAACAGATCGTATAGCGGCCATTCCGGATCATGCTGCTTTTGCTGTTTATACTCATTCAGCAGTTTGTTCATCCGGACCTGATGCTTCGGTAGCATATATCTGTTCAAGTTTCCGACATGATCCTTAAAGCTGAGTGTCTTTTTCTCATTGACCACATAATCAATCATCAGGGCGAGCGCCTTCATCTTTCCTCGGACTGCCGATTCATACAACAGCTTGATCTGCATGGTCCAACCTTCTTTCCAGGTTCACGAATTTATTCATTTCTTTCATAAATGCCAGCTGTACGGTGCCGACCGGGCCATTACGCTGCTTGGCAACGATAAACTCAAGGATGTTTTGATTTTCGCTTTCCTTGTCGTAATAATCGTCGCGGTACAGGAAGGCAATGACATCCGCATTTTGCTCCACCTCTCCTGAGTCACGTAGATCGCTCATCATCGGGCGTTTATCCTGACGGGACTCTACACCTCTGGATAGCTGGGAGAGCAACATGACGTGTACATCAAGGTCTTTGGCAATCATTTTCAGATCTCGTGTAATGGCTCCGACTTCAAGGTTACGGTTCGGTTCCCGGCGATCAGAGCTCATAAGCTGCAGGTGATCAATGATGGCAACAAAGTTACGATCGGGAAACTGTTTCTTCAGTTGCTTCAAGTCACTCCGTATGTAACCTGGTGTGCACCGGGAGAGATCGTGGTAAAACATTTCTTTATTGCTTAACTCACCCATCGCGTATGTGATCCTTCTCCATTCAGCTTCTGCGATATGGCCTGTTCTGACTCTCTGCGCGTCCAAATTACCGGTTGCGACTAACTGACGCTCAACCAGCTTCTCACTCGTTGTTTCTAACGAGTAGATCACTGGGATAGCTCTGCTTGATTTCGTTATGCCTGTGCCAAAGTTAAGAGCAAGGGCTGTTTTACCGATAGACGGTCGGGCGGCAACGATGGACAACTCTGTTTCATGTAAACCATTCAGGATCCGGTCTACATCGGAGAATCCGGTTTTAATGCCAGTCACGTCTTGCAGTTGGCTGGAGCGGGACTCAATGTTGTCGTACACCTTTACCAGCACGTCCTTGATGGATTCACGCTTATTCTGCTCAAATGAGTCAATGTTCGTGAGCTTGTCCGCCACAAGGGCAACCTCAGATAGATCACGCTGCTCCCGGGCGATATCCTGCAGCTCCTTAGAGAGGTCTAGCAAACTACGATACTGATGATTCTCTTTTATGATCTTTTCTTTGTATCTCAGATTCTCGATAGTTGTGGTAAAGGCCATATTCATAAACTCAAGCAGCCCTGTCACATTGCCGGCAGTTTTTAAATGCCCCTCCCGCTTCAGTCGATCCGCCAGCGTTGAGATATCTATTGGTATCTGTTCATCTCTCATGCTGATCATTGTTTTCAGCAAATATCGGTGCTTATGCTGGAAAAAGTGGAGTGGTTTAACTGATAAATCATCAATCAGTTCTGGCTTGATCATGATCGAGCTAATCACATCATCCTCTGATTCCTTGCTGTAAAGCTGTATGTCCATTTTAGTCACGGATCCCCAACCCCTTTCGTATGGTTTCCAGTGCTTTCAGCCGCTCCGGGTGATTTCCGGTAGCTGACTGTGACCCTTCGGCCAGTTTGGTATTGATGTATTGCTTAGTTTCCTGCAGGTCCGGTACGTTGAGTTGTAAGCCTGCTGATTTAACCCTCAGATCAGCGATAGTCGGCGGGAATCGGTTATCTTGCATGTAAGCATCAAGCACCCGCTCCGTTGCTTCGTAATCCTGATCCTTAATCATTCGGTGCCAGACATCGATCTTGCCCTGGTCCCAATCAAATGACGGATACACATGAGCGATTGTCTTAAAGAGTTGTAGCAGCTCTCTTTTAGTCATCGAGGTTCAGATCCTCCTCGCCCGGCCTCTTTCGTTTCGCCTGTTTATTCCCTGCCACTGCGGAGCGGCTGTTTTTAAATTCGATATCCAGGGCCTGTATGTCTTCAATCGTTCGAACGTTTTTATGCACCCATTCCATCAAGATACTTTTGATATAACCCCATGACCGCTTATTCGCTTCAAGTGATCGCTTCATGGCTTCAATGATCAGCGTGTCAGAGTATTCATCAGCCCACTGTAAGATCTCGTTCATCAGGTAAGGGGATGCCGGGCCGATGTTGCGCTCATAAAATCGAATCGGGTTTTGATCTTCGTCTTTCGCTTTTGGTTTTTCAGACTCAGGCTCAGCCTGGTCATTATTATTATTAAAATCTAATGATGTAGTCTTATGGTTATTGGTAGTGACAATCTGTCCCTCTGGACGTGCCATTTTGTCACCATCGACGGGACAATTTGTCACTATGGACGGACCAAAAGCGTCTATCGTGATTTCTTCCAGTTTGTCGTAATCAATGGAGTACCATTTTGTCTTATCAATACTCATTTCGTTGTACTCTGAGGTACTGATCACAAGCTCCATTTTTTCCAGACTGGCAAACACTCGTTTAACCGTTCTCTCTGTCCAGAAGGGAAATTCAAGTTGCCACTCTCGATAAGTCTTAAACACCCATTTGCGACCATCACGAAAATTCTTGGAGTGATTCAGCCAGTAATGCATCTGTTGCAGGATAACCGCTTCATTTAGCCCAATCTTCACGGCAAGTCCGGGGAGGACCTGCAGCGGTGATTCATTGATTAACAGTTTTGACATAGTAGATCCCCCTGTGTTTATTTGATTCTTTTAAGACTCGGCGCCTTCTTGCCAAACAGCTTTTCTTCTGGTATTGCTTTATCAACAATGATTCGATATCTCGGTAAGTCTGGCATAAATTCTTCTACCTTTTCACTCATCATTTTTCTCAGCATTGGTGAGTTGTTAAGCCTTTTCCGAAATGCAGCATGTACCGAATCGATTAATGCTTCATCACCAACCGAACAAATGAAAGGGACACATATTAAGCTTTTATCAATAAATTTTGAAGCATCCCGATATTCCTGCTCCGTTACCGAGAACATAGTCTTGATTTCACTTTTCGAAAATACGATGTTCAGGCTCTCGCACATATGCGACATTTCAAAGATGTTCTCTCCAGCATTAGTAAGATACTTTTTGTAAATTTCTTTCAAACGATTAAAATTTTCAATGACGCGCGTTTTAGAAAAACGATCTAAATTAATATCAGCTAGGATCGCTTGGCGTCCATAAACCTCCGATAACTCTACAAAAGAACGGCACTCCATCTTGTGTAAGATGAGCATGTTAAAGACAAAAGATTTATAGTGTTCTCGATCAAGTGATCGTTCTTCGGTCTGCAATTCATGCAGCTCATGTAAAAAGGATTCGTTTATCTTTCCTTTGATTTCGTTGATTCTTAAAACACGATCAGAATGGCGATCAATGTGCGCCTGAAATCGTTCAAGCGCACTCCCGGTCTTTGATTTAAACACTGGCATGCTCCCCACTCCCCTCATATCATCGGTCTCCAGTTCTTGATCCACGCCACAGCATCATCGAAGTCAATGCGTCTGATATCCCGGTAAGAAGGTACGCGAAATGAGTCTCTTAGATTCCGATGGAGTTGCGGATAAATTTTCTTTTTATCCAACTGATCTGGGTTTAAATTTTCATCACGGTGTACTCTGGCGACGCGGCTGCCGATCTGCTTCTGGATCACGGTTTGTTGAAATGAATCAATGCGGGTATCTTTTTCAAGCTTCTCCAGACGGCTATCCACCTGAACAAACTTTTCCTCATGCTCCAAGGTGGTCTGCAGATGAAGAATTCTTTGCTGGCGATCTGAGAGAGGTTTTGAAACCGCACCCTCTGTTCGAATGGACTCTTCCATCCTGTCAAATTGATCAATGTACTTTTCTTTAAATTTCATGGCTTCGGGACCGGTATATCCCATTGCTAAAAGAGTGAAGCCTTTTTTCGTCATTACAAAGCAAGGCATTTCCTTGTTCTGATTATTCATGTATGAGGACTCCACGAAATTGTGGAGTCTGAATTCATCACTGCAACCTAAAGTTCGGATGTCCTGCAGCACTCGATCATGACGTTTGTTAAATGCCTGAGAAATTATCAATGAATCTGTAGCTGCTTGACCTTGGTTTTCAAATACCAGGTCTAATTGATTTGTCATGTGATACCCTCCCGCAAAAATAGTTGTCAATCATGCGGGTTATCTGCTACCATGAACTTGACAGTTTTGATATGCAGATAACCCTGAGCCTTCCAGTTGCCGCTGGTGGGCTCATTTTTTGTCGTCGAATGTGAACGTGTATGCGAAACGTTTAATTCCGTTATATTCGCACCGGACGGATGCTTCTGCCAGTTCAATTGCAGCCGACATATGATCGCTTTCAGTTACCACATAAATCGGTGGGGTATCTTTGTTTTCCGGAGTGACCTCCCAAATCGTCATAGGTTTCATTTGATTCTCACCCCCTTAAAATGTTTCAGATAGATGATCCGCTCCTGAACGCTCATGCGGTTCCAAACCCTCTCATTAACCACTCTCTTTAATTTATTGATCATCTTGGCTGGCCTCCTTATCCGTATAATAGATCCAAACTAGCAAGCCAAAACTGTAAAGTGAAAAGATGATAAAGGCGATCCCCAATACACTCATTGATCAGCCGCTCCTTTCTTAACCCTGAATCCACTGGCGGTTTGAAGCAGATAAATATTGTGAAAGATCGGGATGATCGTCACCCATTTTCCGTTTTGCATAAACTGGACCTCTTTTCCCTCTGCCACGGCTGCCCCTGCTTCACTATTAGAGATATAGTCATAATCCTCTTTTGGTTGTGGACCTCCAACACCTATTGGCATGGTGCATCCTCCTATCCTTTGTAACGCTCATTAAGAGCAGCCTTATAATTCGTCAACCTGAACATCCGGCGGTAATAGCGTGGTGATCTTTTTACTTCCAATAAGTCAGTTCGCTTTTGATTCAGGAAAACAAAATGTTTCCGCGGTTTTGATAGTTCAAGCGTTCTTATTTTCTCAGAGCAGTTAGTAACGGTACGGATCATTGAAATTCACCTCAGTTCATCGGGATTTCTTTGGTTTGATTAGTAAAGCGGTGGATCAGCAGCATAACTCCTTGTGCTTTTTTAGATACAAGCCAGTTATTTGGATTGCAACCATGGTCAAGCATGTGCTGCCGCTCCGATCTGGTTGGACGTTTACCTGATTTCACTTACTCACCTCCCGTTTAAAGTCCACAACGTTCTGAAGATCAGAAAAGTCTTTACCGTTGTTTCTTTTAAGAAAATCTTCAATTTCATAGGAGGTAACTTTTAACCGCCCTAATTTAAGAGCGGTCAAGTGACCGGAATCGATGAGGCTGTAAATCATGTTCTTGTTAGTTTTGAAAATCTTGGCAACCTCCGAGATGTCATAAAGCTGAGGAATCAATTTACTCCCTCCTTATTAAGGTTACTCACGTCACCATTTTGGTGACTTCGAGGTAAAAAAATTTGGTCAATCTTTTTATCAAAAAAAGTTGCCAAAGTAAACATTTCGTCTTGAGTAAATTCATACTCTCCACGTTCTTTTAAGGTATAAGTCTTAAGCGTTATGCCTAATACCTTAGCCATATGACTTTTGCTAAACCCAGACTTCTCTCTTAAAATCATGAGGTTCTCTTGCATTCTATCACCTCGCTTTTTTCATAGATTATCACCAATTTGGTGACATGTAAAGCGAAATTTGTTTATTTTAAATAAAAAAGTTCCCAAAACGGTGATTTTCGTTATATACTAGTGGAAACAAATTATCGGAGGATTAATCATGGAACTAAAAGAGTATGTTGGTAAACAAATTAAAAAATGGAGAGAAATAAGGGGCTACAGTCAAGAGGAACTTGCAGCCATGATTAATACAACGAAGCAAACTATTTCTCGTTACGAAACGGGAGCTCGTCATGCCAACCAAGATGTACTATTTGATATTGCGAAATCGCTTAAGGTATCCATTAATGTATTTTTTCCAGAGGATCAGGAAGCTAAAGATAGTAAACTCGAGACAATTGCAGCTCATATTGATGAAGATGTAACAGAGGAAGAGTTGGAAGATATTAAGCGTTATATCCAATTTATTAAATCACAGCGAAAGTGAGTAGATTTTATGAGGTTTGAATCTTTAATGCTTGAATATCCGGAATTAACAATTAAGGAGACCAGAAAGCTACCAAAGGGTTTGCCAGGAATTAATAAAGGCCATATGGTACTTATTGATCGTAAACAATCACTTTACAGAAAGCATTTCATACTTGCGGAAGAGATCGGTCATTATGAAACTACTGCTGGCGACATCACAGAATTAGATACAATACCAAAAATTAAAGCTGAGATCGTTGCACGACGATGGGGATACGAAAAAATTATATCGCTTGATGACTTGGTATCATGTTTTGAAAAGAAACATTTAACAGCCGAGGATGTGGCAATAGATTTTGAAATCGAGTTGGATGACCTCAAAGTAATTCTCGACCATTACTTTAATAAGTACGGGCCCTCTGTTCAGCATAAGGGATACATAATCAATTTTGATCCATTCATTGCAATTAACATAAACGACATTGAAAGGGGGTGAATAATTGTGAAAGGCGGAGTAAGAAAAAGAGGCGGGACCTGGTACTATTATTTTGATTTGGGAATGGTTGATGGTAAGCGTAAAAAGATTGAGCGAACTGCTGAAGGTGCTCAGACGAAGGGCGAGGCCGAAAGAGTTTTGCGGAGAAAGATTCTTGAATATGAGAATGCCGGAACTGTATATAAGCCATCTGATATGACGTTGCATGACTTTTTAATGTTTTGGCAGAAAGAATATGTCGAACTGAAGTTAAAGCCTAACACGCAATACAATTATGAAGGCTTGATCAGAATACACGTGCTACCTCACTTGGGGAAATACAAATTGAAATCTTTAACCCCACATGTGATGCAACAATTTGTAAATCTTAAAGTAAGAGAAGGCTTGGCAAGAAAAACAATTGAGATCATCATCGGTGTTTTAAACAAGTCATTAAAACAGGCTGTTTATCCCTACAAGTACATCAACGAGAACCCAATGCAATATGTCGAACTGTTGATTGAAACGCCAAGAAAGGCAACCAGAGAGGATTTGAAGATACAATCCAGAGAAAACCTAAAATTGTTGAGTGAAAACATAACCGAAGGCCATCCTTTTTACATTCCATATGTCATCGGTTTAAATGCAGCTCTACGTGTCGGTGAAACTTGTGGCCTCGAATGGAGACACATTGACTTTGAAGAGGGTGTTATAAACATCGAACAGCAGCTTGTTGGCCGGAAACAAAAAGTGGATGGGAAAGATAAAATATCTTGGGAGATCGGATCCCCAAAGAGCAAAGCCGGGTACCGCTCCATACCAGTAGGAAACAATCTCTTATCGGTACTAAAAAAAGAAAAGCGTAGGCAGCTTGAAAACCGTTTGAAATATGGTGAACACTATGTCACTTACGGCGAACATGATTATGTATGCAGGAAAGAAAACGGTGAGCGTTACACTCCGGCAGTCGTTAAATATCAGACTAGAAAATATGTTAAAGAAAAATTGAACATTGATTTTAATTACCACTCACTTAGACACACACACGCAACGATGCTCATTGAAGCCGGACAGCCGACAAAGACTGTTCAGCGACGCCTGGGTCACAGCCGGGCATCGATCACAGAAGATCGTTACGTGCATTTGACTAAGAAAATGGCGCGAGATGCCGCCGATATTTTCGATACGATCACCAGTCAATTATAAGATGGTGGCATATCGGTGGCAAACTCCACCATATCATTTATTTAAAAAACCCTTACCCCTTGATAATTCTTACTTCTCCCCTTCGTCCATCTGAAGGACAGCCATAAATGCTTCCTGTGGCACTTCAACAGAGCCGACCATTTTCATTCGTTTCTTACCGGCCTTCTGCTTTTCGAGGAGCTTACGTTTACGGGAAATATCTCCCCCGTAACATTTCGCCAGTACATTTTTACGAATGGCTTTAATTGTGGAGCGGGCCACAACTTTATTGCCAACCGCAGCCTGAACCGGAACCTCAAACTGCTGTCTTGGAATCAATTCCTTCAGCTTATCAACAATCAGTTTCCCGCGCTCATAAGCGAAGTCCTTGTGCACGATAAAGCTGAGTGCATCGACTTTTTCACTGTTCAAGAGAATATCCATTTTCACAAGCTTGGATTCGCGGTAGCCAATCAGCTCATAATCGAAAGATGCATATCCTTTCGTACCTGATTTCAGCTGATCGAAAAAGTCATAGACGATTTCAGCAAGCGGAATTTCATAGACGACGTTCACGCGTGAATCGTCCATATACTGCATATCGATGAAGTTACCACGCTTTGCCTGTGACAGCTCCATAACAGCACCGACATAATCATTCGGCACCATAATTGTTGCTTTTACATATGGCTCTTCCACGTGGTGGACAGATTGTGCGTCAGGCATCATGGATGGGTTGTCCACCCGGATTTGAGTGCCATCTTCCTGATACACATCATAAATTACACTTGGTGCCGTTGTGATCAGGTCAATGTTAAATTCACGTTCAATCCGCTCCTGAATAATTTCCATGTGAAGAAGTCCAAGGAAACCACAGCGGAAACCGAATCCAAGCGCCTGTGATGTCTCTGCTTCAAACTGCAAAGCGGAATCATTCAGCTCAAGCTTTTCCAGTGCTTCACGTAAATCAACGTATTTAGCTGTGTCAATTGGATAAAGTCCGCAATATACCATCGGATTAAGTCTTCTGTAACCTGGAAGCGGCGCATCTGTCGGTTTAACAGCACTTGTGATCGTATCACCCACACGGGTATCACTTACGTTTTTGATCGCTGCTGTTAAAAAGCCTACGTCTCCAACCGTTAATTCTTCTCTAGGCGTTGATTTTGGCGTAAACACACCAATTTCATTGACTTCAAACTCTTTCCCTGTTGCCATCATACGGATCTTGTCACCCGGTTTAACGGTACCTTCCATGATACGGATGTAGGCAACGACCCCTCTGTACGGATCATACAAGGAATCAAAGATCAGCGCTTTAAGCGGTGCTTCAGGATCTCCCTGAGGCGCCGGGACTTTCTCTACGATCTGCTCAAGAATGTCCTCTATCCCGATCCCTGCTTTTGCTGAAGCAAGAACGGCTTCTGATGCATCAAGTCCGATGACATCCTCAACCTCCTGCTTAACACGCTCAGGATCCGCGGCCGGAAGATCGATTTTATTAATAACCGGAAGAATCTCAAGGTCGTTATCCAGCGCAAGATAAACGTTGGCAAGCGTCTGAGCTTCAATCCCCTGCGCTGCATCAACAACCAGGATCGCTCCTTCGCAGGCAGCAAGACTTCGTGAAACCTCATAGGTGAAATCCACGTGTCCCGGTGTATCAATCAGGTGAAATGTATAAACTTCACCATCTTTAGCTGTATAGTTAAGCTGAACGGCATTTAACTTAATCGTAATGCCACGCTCTCTCTCAAGATCCATGGAATCAAGCAGCTGCGCTTTCATCTCACGTGAAGTCAGCGCTTTGGTCTGCTCCAGAATACGGTCAGCAAGCGTTGATTTCCCATGATCAATATGGGCTATAATTGAAAAGTTTCGTATGTTTTTCTGTCTCTTTAATCGTTCTTCTCGGTTCATTCAATGTCCACTCCTGTTTTTTCGACACAATACTCTAGCGTAAAGTATAACAGGTTAACAGGCGTGTTTCAATCAGGCATTCTACGGAGTACTGACCGGTTCGGCCTGAAGGATCATTTCACTCAATACTTCTGCAAATATTTCCGCTGAGCGGTTAAGCTCCTCAAACGTATTATCTACACCGCCAAGTTCAAGTAAAACAGACCTTGAAGACAGATCCTGATTGAACTTACCGTTTGTGCCTTCACCCTTTTTCACATAGACTCCCCGTGAAATACCGGGAACCCGCTCATTCATACGCCTGTGAATTTCTTCTGAAAACGCCTGATTCTCTTTACTTCCAGCATGTTCACCGCCTACTACAAAAGCGGTCTTCGCATAGATCGTTCCCTCATGCTCGAGCACGGTCGCCTCTCGTCTCAGTGCATCCCGGTGGACATCAACGAGGTAAGTCAGCTGACCGTTATCACCCATCGCAGCCTCTACCACGTGTCTTGATTCATCATAAGAATTCCAGTAGTCAAGCCCTTTATCTCTCAACGACTGAACAATGTCCGTTTTATTTACGACCGCACCGACCCCTCTTTTTTCCAGCGCCTGCTCAATCACCGGTCCGGTTTGCATAATATTCACCTTTGAGTGATGGGCTTTATTTGGATCCTTCGTTTCAGGAAGATAAGGTAAAAATGATTCCCGCGAATGGGTGAAATAGATCAGAACACGCTCAGGTAGACCTGCAGTCTCCGCAACAGATGTCTCAGCGATCTCTTCAGGTTCAACGGCGTCATCTTCTATACCGGTCAAAAACCATTCTTCAGGCGGTATTGACTCAGATGGTTCGGGAAATGAATCTTCAGAAGACAGCGCAGAGGCAGTGGTAAATGACAGTCCCTCCATCGTCAGCCAGTGTATCGGGTCAGATACGGTTCCTCTCAGATACGACCCGAATTGTTCAGCAATATCTTCATTTGAAAAATGGAAAAACTCCATCTGAAGTAAAAAAGTCATCCACCGATCAGGCAGCTGATCAGGAACAGACCACTTAATGTCAGGTACTCCCGATTTGATAACGGGCAGATAGACAGCTGTCAGCATTACAGAGAGCAGCAGTAAAAAGGTTTTTAAGAACAGGTAGACTGATTCGTGTGATAATGCTTTCCTCATTATGTACCTCCCGCAAAATAGGCTGATCCTAGTGTATGCGGAAGCATGAAGTTCAGAACTGCTCAGTGGGTGAAGCTCTCGCCCGCTCCTCCTGTAAGCGCAGAATGGAGCGCAGAATTCAGGGCAGACGCAACCATATTGGCGGCCTGTTCAATGAAGAGATCCGTTTCCTTTGGCGTGACAATCAGATTCTGTCCGAGAGGAGAGAGTATATCTGAAAACAGCTGCCTTTTTTCATCCTCATCGAGCGTCCCCAGCACACCTAAAAATACTTCTTTTTCTTTATCAGGAACCTCAAGTGTTTGAAGCTCATCTTTCGGAATGGACCCGGTCAGCGCATTTGACGGTCTCATACTCTTCATTCGTTTGCTGCTTAGCGTTTTCTCCGTATAGTCCAACGTATCAAGGGTAATGGATGCTGCATCCACAACCGTTGGAATTCCGATCGAAATAACCGGAACACCTAGCGTTTCAATGCTGATTTCTTTTCTTTTATTGCCAACGCCTGCACCCGGCTGTATACCTGCAGATGAAATTTGAACGGTTGAATGTATTCGCAGCGCAGATTTAGCGGCGAGAGCGTCTACAACGACAACAGCTCCCGGAGAAAACTCCTTGACGACACCACTCAATATGGACCCCGTTTCCATACCTGTTAACCCCATCACCCCTGGCGCAATCGCCGTCACCCTTCTGTAACCGTCCTCTACAGCTTCCGGTTCATAGTCAAATAAATGATTGGTGACATAGATTCTGTGGCAAACCTGTGGCCCGAGTGAATCCGGTGTAATCTGCCAGTTACCAAGACCTGCAATCAAAACCGGCGCATCCCCAGGAATCTTCATTTCATCAAAGAAAAGTCTGATCACTTTCTCCAATCCGCCCGTTGCTTTTTTCACCCAGATTTCATTTTGCGTCCTTAATTGGGGTACCTCAAACGTCCAGTATTCCCCCTCCTTTTTCCCGATTTTCATCCCGGTCTCCTGAGTAATATGAACTTTTTTCAACACAAATGAATCGATTTCTTCTTCTATTAATTCCACCGTCTCCATCTCCTGAAGTTGTTCAGCTGCCTCAAGCGCTTCCAGTGCAAGATCCGTTCGTCCGGACATGATTGTGTCCCCTTTCTCATTTCACAATGTTTGTTAAGTAGGATGAGCGAAATTCCATTTTCCATTCACGATGCCACCAGGAGGATGATCGCCATCACGATTTCAAAAAGTCCTGAACCATTTTCAACAGGAGTATTGCATTCCTTGTCCCCGTTTGATAAAATATCCCTTGTTCTTATGTAAATGAATCTTACCGGTTTAAGTAAACCGGCTGCCGCAATTGTCGGCTGATCTTTTAATCGGGTTTTAACAAAATACCTCGATTCAGTTCGGGAGGTGACATACATGCCAAATATCAAATCTGCTATTAAACGTACTAAAACAAACGCAGTTCGCAACGAAGCAAACGTTCAACAGAAATCTGCTATGCGTACTGCAGTGAAGCGTTTTGAAACAGCTGTTCAAAACAACGCTGAAAACAAAAACGAACTTCTATCTACTGCTGTTAAGCAACTTGATAAAGCTGCTCAAAAGGGTCTTATCCACAAGAACAACGCAGCCCGTCAAAAGTCTCGTCTAATGAGAAAGCTTAACGCATAATAATGAACCCCTATTCCCGAAACGGAATAGGGGTTTTTTAGTGGGCTTAACTCCCGGTATTTGATTTATTTTTCATAATGTCCGGCAGCCTGGTCAGGAATAGCTCAAGCACCATTTCTTTTCTGCCTGAGGATGTTTTAAGCGCAAGATCACTTTGCGCAAGCAGCTGAATGATCTGTGCAAGCTGATCATAAGTAAAGAACCTCGCGTGATTCTGCGCCAGCTTCACGCGGTATGGATGCACCTTTAATCTCGATGCAACCTGTTGCTGACTGAATCCTTTTTCTGTCATACTCTTCACCTGATAAATTAACCGGAACTGCCCTGCGAGTAAAGCGAGTATTTTTAATGGTTCCTCTTTTTGTTTTAACAAGTCATGATACAAATCCAGCGCCTGATCAATTTTTCCTCCAACCGCATATTCAATCAGATCAAAAACATTCTGTTCCACCGACTTCGGTGTTAATGTCAGAACTGTTTTTAACGAAATGACGCCTTCATCCCTTGAAAACAAAGCAAGCTTTTCAATTTCAGCCGACAGCATAAACAGGTTGGCTCCTGTGAGCGAAACAAGCTTCTCTAATGCATCGTCCTCGATTTTCACATGACTCGCAGACGCCCTGCTTTGAATCCAGCCTTTCAGGTCATGTTCAGACAGATTTTTTGCTTCGATGACAACACCTGATTTTTTTAACGCCTTCGTGATCTTCTTTCTTTCATCCAGTTTTGCCACAGGGATATATAACACAAGCACTGTGTAAGGTGCAGGTGATGAAATATATTTTTCAAGCGCCGCTGTTGATTCCTGCCCGTCCTTCTTTTTTTCAGCCGTTAGAAAAACTGGGTGATCGATAAAAACGAGTCTTCTTTCGCCCATAAAAGGAAACGATTCCGCATCCTCTACCGCCGCCTCCAGACTCGCACCATCGCTTAAATCGTGTACGGAAAAATTGAAATCCAGTTCATCTTCATTCACCACATGCTTAATAAGCAGCTGACGTGTTTCCTGCAGGAGATAGTCTTCTTCACCGTAAAGCAGATAAACAGGGGCAAACTGCTTGTTTTTGATTTGATTCCATTCCTTCACTATCAATGTTAACGCCTCAATTCAATGTATTTCCAAGCTTTCAGGATTCGTTTTATGTATATAAGCTGCTTCTCACCAGCGGTCTGATTTGCACCTGCCACTGGAAAAAGCTATTCTTTAACTGAAGATATTCTTATTCTAATGAAATCACGTGCTGATGACAACACAGGAAGCCGCACCGGATAACCGGCGCGGGTATTTAAACTCTGCCAAGAGAAGCCTAGGATATTCTCTAAGCAGTGGTTTACACGGTTAGTATTTTCAACAAATCGTGAAATATTTGTGATAACCGATGGGATAGCAGGAAAAATAATTTGTAAGTATAGATTTTTTTTCTGGCATCCTCTATACTGAAAAAGTATATATAGGAGGGGTAAAAATGAACGAGTTTGAAAAAAATGTTCAGTCGAAGCGTAACGACTTAATTGACTCCGGTGTAGCATTCGTTGTTTCATTCGTATTTTTTGCACTATTATTTACTGTAGGAACCGTTATATCGGTAGTTGGATCTTAAGGATCCTGATGAAGAGCCTGATCGGGCTCTTTTTTATTTTGTATTTCACTTACTCCCATAGCGTAT
Source organism: Jeotgalibacillus aurantiacus (assembly GCF_020595125.1). NCBI lineage: Bacteria > Bacillati > Bacillota > Bacilli > Caryophanales > Caryophanaceae > Jeotgalibacillus > Jeotgalibacillus aurantiacus. The sequence goes on along the minus strand of NZ_JACNMS010000004.1, from coordinate 311,182 downwards.
GGAAGCATCCAGTGAAAGGTTCCATTGTTTTTACGATAGCGGAATTCAATCGCGCCGTGTGAATAAGTGCCAAGCACTGCTGTACCCTGATCCTCAAGCCTTTTCAGCACATCAGGATGCGGGTGACCATAACGATTGTTTCTTCCTGCCGAGATGACGGCAATCTCCGGATTAACAGCATTTAGAAATTCGTCTGTCGTGGATGTGTTGCTGCCATGATGGGCTACTTTCAAAACATTAGAACGGATGGGCAGCTTACTTAAACTGCGTTCAGCCTCTGTTTCGATATCTCCGGTAAACAACCAACTCATTCCTCCGATGAGTGCGTGAAGAACTAGAGAGTTATTATTCCCTTCCAGATGATCATCCGGATGAATCAGCTTAAATTCCGCATCTCCAATCTCCCATGTAAATGTTTCATTCTGCTCAAAAACCGGTATCTTCTGTTCGTAAAAGTAGTCAAGAAGCTCCTTCATCTCCTTTTTATCAGGTGATCCTTCACTTGTCCAAACCTCTTTAATATGAATTTCCTCTGCGATATCTTCAGCACCTCCAATGTGATCCCAGTCATGATGAGTCAGTATAAGAAGATCAAGCGATGTGATTCCCCTGCTTTTAAGGAAGGGTACAATGATTTCCTTCCCAACTCTAAACGGCTCATCCTCATCTGAAAAAGCCATTGCTCCTCCTGCGTCAATCAGATACGTCCCCTGATTATAAGGAAGATCAATCAATATGCTGTCACCCTGCCCTACATCAATAAATGTAACTGTACCATTAGGGTTAATCTGATCCCGAGAAAATCCGAAGATACAAAAAAGCATGATCAAACTAAAAACGACACCGTATTTTCTTTTCTCAAGAAAGTAAAAAATGACAATCTGTGATATCACAATCATAAAAAGCATGAATACAGCAGGCTTTCCAGTCACCAGAACGGCATAGGGAAATTCAGAAAAAAATAAAGCAGCATGATCAAATAACCTGACAGCCTGATCCGGAATCACTAGTAGAATTGAGACAGCAGAAGGAAAAACAAAGCTGGCCCCATAAAACAGTAGCAGAACCGGTAATAAAAACAATGTATAAAAAGGAATGTAGATTAAATTAGCAAAAAACGAAGCAATAGAGACCTCGTAAAAGTGCCAAAGCAAAAACGGAAGAGCACCGAGCTGGGCAACACCCGTTACCTTTAAAACGGCGATGATGGAGGATGATTGTTGCAGGATGCGTTTTGAAGAAAGAATGATGGACAGACTTACTGCATAACTCAACTGAAAGCCTGGGGACATCACAGCCGCGGGTATAAGGAAAAGATGAAAACAGATTACAACAGAGAACGCTTCTATCAGGGACATCCTTCCCTTCATGAACCTTACAGCCAATATCGTTAACACAATGCCTGAAGCACGCAGAACCGGTGGAGAAGCACCCGTCATGACAGCATACAGCGGCAGTAGGATAAACAATATTAACGTAATCGATTCACGCGTCAACTGCAGCCGGAGCAGTACTTTCCAGATCAGAACAGAGACCAGCCCGACGTGCATACCGGAAATCGCCAGCAAATGAATGATCCCTAGCTTCTGGTAAGCAATAAGATGCTCTTCCTTCATCAAAGACCGGTCTCCAAACAAAAGAGCATAACTGATACCATGCAGTGATTCCGGAAAACGGGCTTTCATATGGGAGATGCCCCGCTCTCTTATTAAAAGGAGCTTCTCCATAAACGAAGGAGGCAATTGCTCACATTCTGAAAAATCTTCTGCATGAAAAATCCAATGGATATTCTGAAGAGAGAGGTATTGCTGATAATCAAAGCCGTTAAAGTTGACTGCTTCAGATGGTTCATGCCATTCACCTGTCCAGACACACTCTGCCGGGAACAGATCAGCAGCTCCTGTGTAGTTTTTTGAAAGACGAATAATCACTTTTTCTTTTTCAGACGTTTGAGCTTCTGCGGTTAAATAATCACCGGAGTTTTTAAATGGAGAGGTTAATTTAAGCAAAGCGGGTGTTTCTGAAGGATCAAGCGTAGAGGATAATGTGGAATAATAAAAATCCGACCTTATATAAAAAGAGATCATTACTACTGCAACGAGTATGAAGGTTAGCCATCTCATTTTTTTAATAAGCATAAGAATAACCAGAGGAATGACCAGATACAGCCATAAATGAAAGTGCCCCGCCAGAACACCGATCAGCGCGGCGGGGACAGCCGGTAGGAACGGCTTCATTTTATATGCTCATTTTGATCTGAAGATCTGATTAAAGCTTCAATTGAGCTCGGGTCGAACGGAACGTGTTCGATATGTACACCCGCCTGCTCAAATAATTCTTCAGCGTAAGGATGGTTTTTATAATCCGTTGCGTAATAAATCTTCTGAATCCCCGCCTGAATAATCGCTTTTGAACACTGCAGACAAGGGAAATGAGTAACGTACAAATGCGCTCCTTCAGTCGCTGCACCAAACTTTGCACATTGCAGCAAAGCATTGATTTCCGCGTGAATCGTGCGCACACAATGATTATCAATAACATAACACCCCTCATCGATACAATGTGTCCCGCCTTTTATCGAGCCGTTATATCCTCCGGCAATAATCCGGTTTTCCCTGACGATGGTTGCACCAACTGCCAGTCTTGTACAAGTACTCCTTAAAGCAAGCAGATGACTCTGAGCCATAAAATACTGATCCCATGAAATTCTTTCCATTATGAGTACCTCCTGTTACCAGCCGCTGCTGATGATTATTTTACGGTAATTGACTCTTTCAGTTTATCAAAAGTTTTCTCTCCAATGCCTGAAATGTTCATAATTTCTTCGATTTCTTTAAATGCACCATTCGACTCCCTGAACTCAATAATCGCTAAAGCTTTGGCTGGTCCTACTCCGGGAATGGTCTCAAGCTCTGCCTGATCCGCTGTATTCAGATTTACTTTCCCCTGTTCTTTTTCAACAGTATCCGGAATATTGAACTCCTGCTCACCCGGGACCGGGATGTAAATGACCATTTCATCAGAAAGTTTTTGTGCAAGATTCACTGTTATCATATCTGCAGAAGCTGTTTCACCACCTGCCGCAGCGATCAGATCAATGACCCTGTCCCCCTCTTTCATTCGATAAACACCGGGATGTTTGATCTGGCCTTTAACATCAACATGAATTTCATTTGTAACGCTCTCAGTGGCAGTGTCCGTTTCAACCTGTTCAGTTACAGGGTCAGGCTTTTGCTCCATTGTTTGTGTAGTAAGTGGTGAGGGAACGGGTTCCTGATCGGATGGATTGATAAACAAAATAAAAAGGATGATGAGGATAAAAGGAGAAGTATAAAGAAGCTGTTTGCGGTAAGTTAAAATCCAATTTTTCACGATCCATTCCTCCTGAAGCAGCGGCCGATTCAGAAGATTACCTTATGATACCATTTTTAAAAAGGAAACACGAATTTTTAATTATAGTAAGACCGGACCTGCCTCACCTGTCGCTTCACTGCCGCAGGAGTCTCCGGGTGTGGCAGGTCCTCTGATCGATAAAAAGTCCATTTCATACACGCCTGACATTCTTACAATAAAAAAGAACAGCTCCTCAAAAAGGCGCTGTTCGTATTGTTGTTATGGTTTGGTACATACAAAGAAGATGCGTTCGCTTGTTTCTTCCGGTGCATCCATCGTGAAGTCGGCTGAAATGGATTTCACCTGAAAACCGGCTTCTTCAAGCCATTGTTGATACTGCTCAGCAGTAAATGTACGCTGTTTGTGAAGCTCATCATATCGTCTGTACAGACCTGATTCTTCCTCAATGAAAAAGCTCAGTTCATGCTCCACGCTGTTTTCATATTCCCCTTCAAAAGAATCCCAGATGTAAGCTGCTTCACCTGTGTCATCATGATAGGACTGACCGATGAACAAGTGGTTCATTTTATAAATCGAATGGACATCGAACAGTAAATAACCTCCGCTCTTTAACAGAACAGCCATATTGGCAAAAGTTTTTTGAACCTCTTCTTCTGTCTCAAGATAATTGAGTGAATCGCAAAAGATCGTAATGCGGTCAAAAGGTTCAAAACCCTGCACGTCTGTCATATTCATTTCGAAAAAATCAACCTTCAGCCCTGCTTCTTCCGCTTTTTCACGCGCAATGGTGAGCATGGATGAAGATAGATCGATGCCGGTTACGTCATAGCCATATTCTGAAGCCTTTAACGTCCACTCACCTGTTCCACAACCAACATCAAGAAGTCTTTTCGCAGAATGGCCCTGATCCCCTGTTGCTTCAACTAAGAAAGCCATCCAGGAATCGTAAGGTACATCCGCCATCAGCTGGTCATAGACAAGGGCAAATGATTCATAAGACATCAGTTCAGGCTGCTCGTCATATCTTCAATCGGAGCATCTCCCCAAAGTTTCTCGAGCTTGTAGTAATCGCGCTCATCACGATGGAACACGTGTACAACAACGTAGCCAAGATCCACAAGCACCCAGCGCGCTTCGTCATAGCCTTCCATGCGCTTCACTGAAAAACCGGCTTCTTCTGCACGATCCTTTACTTCACGCGCAATCGCCTGTACCTGCTTGTCTGAGTTACCGTGACAGATCATAAAGTAATCTGCAATCAGGGAAATCCCCTGCATGTTTAATGTAATAATATCTTCTGCCCGCTTGTCATCAACCGCGTTGTAGGCAAGGGCTAACAGTTCAGTTTCTTTCATATTTTAACTTCTCCTTTTGCAGCATTAAGTCGTTATAACAATCAAGCGAATCAGGAAAGACACGCTGTTTTTTCTCAATCAGGAATAATATAGATTGTTTTACCGCTTTTCGCATCGCTTTATCAAAATCTGTATAAGCTATCTCTCTTACTTTTTCAACGCCGGGAAACTTTCTCCCGGGTTCTATATAATCTGCCAAATAAACGATTTGTTCAAGCTTCGTCATATTTGCTCTGCCGGTCGTATGGTAACGGATCGCAAGCAGCACTTCTTCTGATTCAATGCCTAGTTCCGTTTTTGCCAGGTGTGCCGCTACCGGACCGTGCCATAGCTCATGATGAAAATCAAGCAGGCGCATGTCCAGTTTCTGATCGACAATGATCCTTTTCAATTCATCCCTGCTCTGATATTTCGCCATATCATGCAGCGCAGCAGCAAGTTCTGCCTTTTCAGCATCCTCCCCGATTGATTCCGCCAGCGCTTTTGCCGTTTCAACTACGCCCAGCGTGTGAATATACCTCTTAGCAGGAAGTATTTCACGGACATAAGAAAGTGCTTCCTCACGATTCATACAACCCCTCCTTACTGATATACGCCTCTACAGAAGACGGAAGAAGAAATTTGCAGTTTTGACCGGATTTAATCCGGTCACGTATAAAGGTTGATGATAAATGAATGGAGGGTCCTTCTATGACCCTGACATCAGTATCATCAGCAGGAGTGATGCCCGGACGATGAAACCCGATAAACTGAACGTGTTTTTTTAAATCGTTTATTCTGTACCAAGATGCTAATGTATCCATCATATCTCCACCAATGATAAAAAACCATTCATGACCAGGTTCGTTTTCTTTTATTTCCATTATTGTATCATACGTGTACGCTTTATTCTTACGATGGACCTCTGCATATTCCATTTTAAAATACGGGATATTCGCAATTGCGAGTTCCACCATTTCGACCCTTTGCATAATTGTTGCCTGTCCGGACAATGACTTATGTGGTGGCGCACCGTTTGGCATAAATCTCACTTCATCGAGTCCAAGAGATTGATAAGCTTCATTCGCCATGATCAAATGGCCAATATGAACAGGATCAAATGAGCCCCCTAGCAGGCCAATCCTCTTTTTTTGCATCAGCCTTTTTTCGGAAGCTCAATCTTCTTATTTTCTCTTGACTCTTTATACACAACAATCGTATTTCCGATAATTTGAACGAGTTCGGCGCGTGCTCCCTTCACAATAACAGCTGCAGCCTCATCCTTATCCTGTTCACAGTTCTGGAGCACACTGATTTTAATAAGTTCTCTTGCTTCTAATGCTTCACCAATCTGTTTTACCATATTATCGTTCACGCCACCTTTCCCAATTTGGAAAATAGGTGATAGGTGATGTGCTTCACCACGTAAAAATCTTTTTTGTTTACCTGTAAGCATTATGATCCTCCTATTGTTTCTGAAATCCTTTTTATCATTTTTTCAGCATCCGGTTTTTTCCCCGTCCACTCTTCAAAAGCGGTTGCGCCTTGATACACAAACATTCCCACTCCGTTCAGCGTATCAGCACCAGCTTCTGATGCCTGTTTTAAAAACGCTGTTTGAAGTGGGTTATAAATAATATCTGCCGCCAGACTTTTTCTTCTGACTCTTGTCATATCGATCGGGGTTTGATCTGTATCCGGGACCATACCGACCGACGTTGTATTGATTACAATATCAAATTTATCTAATTGCACTTCCGCTTCATCTATTGTTAAAGCGTACTTTTCACCATTGATGACCAGACTGTTTAGAAGCCGTTCACCTTTTGAGGGTGTTCTGTTTGCAATTGAGAAAGATTTGGGCTGATAAGGGACAAGCGCTCCTGCAATCCCTTTGGCAGCACCGCCTGCGCCGATCATTAACACCCTGGAACGGGCAATGTCTTCAGCAGTTCTCTTTAATAAAAGAGATTTCATGAAGCCTGTCCCATCAGTGTTTTTACCAATCAGTCTGCCATCCTTTACAATAACAGTGTTAACGGCACCAAGCGCAGATGCTTGTTCATCAACCTCATCCAGTAACGGTATGATGGCTTCTTTATGCGGAATGGTCACGTTCCAGCCGTCATATCCACCCTTCAAAAGCGCTTCAACCTCCCCGGCAAGTGATTCCGGCAGAATGTCCTTCGCTTCATAGCTCCCGGAAATGCCGAGCTCTTCAAGCCAGATCTTATGCATAAAGGGTGATTTTGACTGTTTAATAGGATGTCCGATAACGGCCAGCTTCATGATCATTCAACTCCTGTCAGATTAATGACTTACGCACGATCGCACTTACACCTTCCGGGACATAAGCAGCTACCTTTGCTCCTGCTTCATTAACTGTTATCCAGCCAAGACCTGAGAACACGATATCTGTTTTCGCTTCCTTAATCATAAACTCGTGTCTTTTCAGCTTCGGAAATGCTGCAAGATCCTCACTGCGCGGAGGGGATAACATGTCTCCCACATGCTTTTCGTAAAGATTGTCCGCATTTTCAAGCTTCGTGCGGTGGATATCCAGTTCATTTGAAAAATAGCATGTAAATGAATTTTTCTCTCCACTGATAAAATCAAATCTTGCCAGACCTGCAACAAAAAGTGTCTGCTCTTCTTTTAACTGAAACACTTTAGGTTTTAATTCTTTTCTTGGCATGACAATTTTCAAGTCCTGCTTGTTAATTACATGCGCCATCTGGTCGCGGTTGATAATTCCCGGTGTATCAATAATTGCCTGACCATCGTCAAGAGGAATTTCAATCATATCAAGTGTCGTTCCAGGGAATTGAGAGGTCGTAATCACATCATTTTCCCCCGTCACCTCTTTGATGATCCGGTTAATCAGCGTGGATTTCCCTACATTGGTACAGCCGACAATATATACGTCACGGCCTTTCCGCTCGCGATCAATCGCTTCCAACACTTCCTGAATACGGTGTCCCTTATCGGCACTGCATAAGAGCACGTCCACCGGCTTCAGCCCGAGCTGCTTCGCTTCGTACTTCATCCAGTTAATCAGCTTATTCGGCTTTAGTGACTTAGGAAGAATATCGGATTTGTTTCCAATTAATAATACAGGGTTCTTTCCAACAAAACGGTGCAGGCCTTTCAGGAAACTGCCGTTAAAGTCTACAATATCTACAACTTTAACAATCAGCGCGTCCACTTCACCGAGTCCATTCAGAATCTTAAGGAAATCATCATCTGTTAATGAAACATCCTGCACTTCATTATAGTGCTTTAATTTGAAGCAGCGCTGACAGATGATCTGCTCCCTTTTCAAACTGGATGGTGGTGCATAGCCAATCGCCTCTTTATCCTCTGTCTGGATCTCAACACCACACCCAATACACGTCACGTGTAAATCGCTCACTTTTTATCCTCCCACTGTATCATTTTTTTACGCTTAAAAAAGTTCAAAAGGCGTCTTTCAATCAGACGGTTAATTCTTGTAAAGAATCCGTCTGTTTTGGCAACCGGTACAACAAGAATCGTATACAGCTTATTCAGATTCCCGCCGAGAACATCTGTCAGAAGCTGATCACCAATGACAACCGTTTCTGATTTCTTTACATTCATATCACGCAGCGCACGTCTGAAGGCGCGTCCCATCGGTTTTCTGGCATGATAAATAAACGGTACACCAATCGGATCTGAGAACGCTGCCACTCTCAATTGATTATTATTAGACACAATGGTCACGAGAATATCATGCTTTTGCATATTTTCAAGCCACTCAATCAGTTTTGGAGTAGCGTTCTTACGATCCCATTCAACAAGCGTATTATCAAGATCAGTAATAATTGCTTTAATTCCCTGTTTTTTCAGTTTTTCCGGTGTTATTTCAAATACGCTGTCTACGTATTCATTCGGTAAAAATAGTTTTATCATCATCGTTCACCTCTTCACTTCAAGTCTTTATCATACATGATCTCATGCGTAAGTTCAAAAGCATTCTTCAATTTGAAAATTATCTCAAAATTCGTTCGACAAATAATGCACATCTTTGTTTTGTGGATAACTTTATCAACGGTCATTTACTGATAAACTCTTTATATCAGGATAGTTATCTACACGTTTTACACAGGTTATCCACTTGGAGTTGTGGATAACAGAACGCTTGTTCTTTCAAAAAAATTTTGCTACTATCATTTTAGCGAAAAAACTGAGAGGAGATATTTTTATGAACAACCTTCCACTTCCCCTTCTGATCAAAGCACTTGAAGAAGCAATTCGACTGAACCTCGCTTCTGACTTCATCCAGATGATTGAGCGTGAAATCAGTAAGCGACAGGCAAGCTGAATCTAAAAAACTATCATTATTATACTACCTTACTTTATCCATACCTGCACTTTCAGAATGAAGTAGTGGCAATTTTTCACGGGATCCTATACGATAGAATAAAGAATTCTGAATATTCGGACAGGAGGATCCTTATGAAGGTTGTTAACATTTGTTCTGAATGTCGGGGTAAGGGTTTAATCAGAAGAGCTGGATTTCTCAGCAGAAAATGTCAGACGTGTAAGGGTACCGGCAAAATGACCAGGTCACTGAGAGAATATAAATTGAATGAGTAGGACGGGCAAGTTTCCAGCTTTTTTTCATATCGTAGCAGTAGGGCGAATGGAAAAAGGAGGGATAGCTTGTCTATTTTTTTGATGATGCTTGCTACTGTATGCGATTTGCCTGCACTGACCGGATACTTCAAACAGAATGCTTTCCCCAAGCCGCTTGGTAAAGAGGAAGAAAAAGAGGCCATTGAAAAAGTGTTAGAAGGTGATCAGGAGGCACGAAAGCTTTTGATTGAACACAACCTAAGACTTGTGGCACATATTGTGAAAAAGTTTGAAAATACAGGGGAGTCTCCTGAAGATCTGATCTCGATCGGTACAATCGGACTCATTAAAGCAATTGAAAGTTACTCTTTCGAAAAAGGAACCAAACTGGCCACCTATGCTGCAAGATGTATTGAAAATGAACTTCTTATGTTTTTGCGCTCATTGAAAAAGACGAAAAAGGATGTTTCATTAAATGACCCGATCGGAGAAGATAAAGATGGTAATGCGATCAGTCTGATAGACATTTTGCGGGGTGAAGATGAGGCACTTGATGATCAGCTCGAACAGAAAATGAATGAAGAGAAGGTCCGCGGACTATTACAAACACTTGAAGACAGGGAAATTGAAGTGATCAGTGCACGCTTCGGGCTCAGTGGACAGGATGAAAAGACCCAGCGCGAAATCGCCAAAGAGCTCGGGATCTCCAGAAGCTATGTTTCCCGGATCGAAAAAAGAGCATTAATGAAGCTCTTCCATGCATTCTCACAGGAAGAGCTTCATTAAGATCACTTTATTCTTTTAACGATTCCTAGAATCAGATTGGCTGAATTGACAGCTGCTTTTTTCAAATACTGTTCAAAAGACAGATCTGACTCTTTCCCAGCAATATCAGACAGGGAACGGATAATGACAAAAGGTGTTCCGTACTGATGTGCGACCTGGGCAATCGCCGCTGCCTCCATTTCAAGTGCCTGGAGACCTTCAAATTTATCTTCAAGTGCTTTTACTCTTGCAGGGTCATTCATAAATGAATCTCCTGTCGCGATAAGCCCGTCAACCGTATTAACAGTCCCGATTTCTTCAGCGCTCTCACGTGCAGCCTGTCTGAGTTGATCTTCAGCCTTAAAAGCAACAGGCATACCCGGAACCTGTCCGTACTCATAATTAAAGGCGGTTACATCAACATCATGGTGTCTCACTTCGGTGGAAATCACAACATCACCAACCTCAAGAGTTGGATCAAAACCGCCGGCAGACCCTGTATTTAATATGTAGTCAGGCTGATATCGTTCCTGCAGAATCGTGGTTGTCATTGCCGCATTAACTTTTCCAATCCCGCTTTTTACAAGTACAACTTCTTTACCATCGATCCATCCGGATGTAAATTCACTGTTCGCAATGGTTTCGGTTTTTGCCTGTTCAATATTTGATCTCAGAAGTTCAACTTCCTCTTCCATCGCACCAATAATTCCGATTTTCATACTATCCCTGCTTTCTGAGCAAATGATTCAAAACTTCTTTGAACTTACCATAGCCAGTCGTAAAGTTCAATCACCTCATGTTATACTAATTCCATGCTTTTTCTCAAGCACTATACGTTGTCAGGGGAGATTATCATGAGTTTTCAACTGGACATGATTAAAGATAAAATAGAGTTTTTTGAGGCTTCGAGTCTTAAGGAGCTGGAACGCGCCATTCAGCAGCAGGTTGAAAACAACCAGGCGATTCTGCTCCGGGTTCATTCCGTTGAACATGAAGTAACCAAAATGGGTGATGGACGATTACTCTATACAGCCTGCGTTCATTTCAAGGCCGAATAACACTAAACAATTTCAATATTCAGTTGTATGAATTGCTTTTTTTGGTTTTAGATGGACGGATTATTCATTCAATTGGCAGCATACTTTTCAAAAAGTGCCGGGCCATTCCGTAGACTCCTGCGGCATAGAAGCGACAGGTGAGACAGCGTAGTGCGGAGCACTAGCTGGCTCATCGCGCGGCCTTAGAAAAGCGGAGGTGACTCGTCCAGCCCCGACAAACATAAGGCGAAGATGAAAAGAGGGCTGTCTTTTGCCCTCGTTCAGCTTTGACTTATGACCTCGAGGGGCTAGTCGCCGCAGCTAGACAAAGGAAAGCGAAGAAATGCCCGGCACGGTTATTATATGTCCATAAAACAAATCCCCGTTCACTAATGAACGGGGATTTGTTTTATAGTTCGTCAACTTTAACCGGCTTCCAACCTTCACCATCAATCCACTCAAGGTGGACGCGGTATTCTTCTGAAGAGGCATCAGGACCTGATACGTCAGCATATGAAAGGTTTGGTCCTCCATTGTTACCCATCCACCATACTGTCATGGTAGAAGCGTCTAGACCGGTTGCATAAGCAGCTGCTTTTACCTTCTCATTCCAGTCTACAGTGCCTTCTTCATAGGAAGATACATGTTCGCCTGTCTGCTCAGTACCGATTGGCTTAAATTCACCTTCTTCAGGCTTTTCATCTTTTTTCTTTTTCTTTTCTTCTTTTTCTTTCTTTTCCTTTTCTTCAACCGCTGCAGCCTGCTCTTCAGTCTGCTCATCTTCAGAAGCGTTGTCCTCCTGCTCCTGTGATTCAGCAGCGGTTAATGATGCTGATTCTGATTCTTCCTGCTGCTCTTCATTGTCATTTGAATCCTGTTCATCAGCTACTCCGTTGTTTTCCTGAACCTGTTCAGCGATGGTTTTTTCCTCGTCTTCAGATGCAGCCTGATTCTCGTTGCCCCCAAAGAATATAATGGAACCTACAATCAGAATAAGTCCGAATACAATCGCAATCGAGGTATTATATATGATATTTGTTTTCCTCTTTTTACTTTGAATCGTTGATCTGGAATTTTTGTTCATGATTTCTTCACTCCTCACTCACACTTTTTTCCCTGCTTAAAAGAATCTAAACTACTATAACACGGATTCTTATCATTCCGGCAAGTGACAAGAAGACCGTTTTTAGCGTCAGTGATTCAATACCTACACAGATAAGACGTTTGATCATAAATTTGGTTACAGCATAAGCAGGTTTTTATATGAATGACCGGTAAGAAAAAAGCACCAGAACTGTTGGTCCCGGTGCTTTCATTACCATTTTAGCTGATTGATGTAATACGGACATCCATGTCTCCGCCTGGTGTCTGCACTTTCACTTCATCGCCGACCACTTTACCAATCAGGCTTTTAGCAATCGGTGAGTCATTTGAAATGCGTCCCTCAAACGGATCTGCTTCCGCACTTCCGACGATTGTGTACGACTCTTCGTCACCATCCGGAAGTTCAATAAAAGTCACTGTTTTCCCTAGGGAAACAACGCCATCAAGTGCTCCATCATCTTCAATGATTTTCGCATTGCGGATCATGGATTCAAGTGTGGAAATACGGCCTTCTACAAAAGCCTGTTCTTCTTTAGCTGAGTCATACTCAGAGTTCTCCGAAAGGTCTCCGAAGCTGCGAGCGATTTTAATACGTTCTACAACTTCTTTTCTTTTGACTGATTTTAAATGCTCAAGCTCCTGTTCAAGCTTTTGCTTTCCTTCCTGAGTCATTGGATAAACTTTTTCATTTGGCAAAGCCCTTCACTCCTTTAACATACATGTCAACTATTTTTCTATTCCATGCTATGAATTCATACCCTCAATTATGAAGTATGTTAAAAAGAGGATTTTTTAACCCTCTTTTACATTCTTTGCTATCATATTACACAATTGACTTTTGTTCAAGAATCGTTTGAATTTTCGTTACCATTAAATCAATGGCAACATGGTTCTGTCCGCCTTCCGGAATAATAATATCCGCATAGCGCTTAGTCGGCTCAATAAACTGATTATGCATCGGACGGACCACGTTAATATACTGGTCCACGACAGAATCAATCGTGCGGCCCCGCTCGTTGATATCACGAAGCATACGTCTGATAATGCGCAGATCTGAATCTGTATCCACATATAATTTGATATCCATCAGATCGCGAAGTCTTTCATCTTCAAGCACGAGGATGCCTTCCACGATGATCACATCTTTCGGCTCTACCGGGATCGTTCTTTCAGATCGTGTATGAACCGTATAATCGTAAACCGGCTTCTCTACAGCTTCTCTTTTAAGCAGCTGACTGATGTGTTCGATTAATAAATCGTTATCAAAAGCAAGCGGATGATCATAGTTTGTTTTTAATCGTTCTTCGTAAGGAATATTACTTTGATCCTTATAATAATAATCCTGTTCAATGATTGCAATCGACTGATCTTTAAAATAGTCATAGATCGCTTTTGTAACAGACGTTTTTCCTGATCCGGAACCGCCTGTTACACCTATAATTACGGGTTTATTTTCCATCATTTAGCCGAGAGCTCCTTTCGCATCATGTTGAGCGGACGTAAAGGCTGATCCACCTTAAAACGGACAATTTGCAGCGGATGTCTCGCTGCGTCCAGCTCATTTCCTCTTTCATCCCAGATCTTTTCGACAACCTGTGTGAAGTTATCCATATCTGGGCCAAAGAATTCAATTTCCTGCCCCGGCTTAAAATAGTTTCTTTGTTGTAAGGTAACCATTTTAGATTCTTCGTTATAATCCAGCACCAGACCTGCAAAATCGAACTTTGTATTTTTTCCGTGTTCACCAAACATCTGCTCTTCATAACCCGGAACGCCTTCGAAAAAGGCTGTTGCCGTATCACGATTCGCACATTTATCAAGCTCTTCCAGCCATTCTTTTTTAATCTTGAAGTTCTCAGGATCTGCACAGTAAGCGTCAATGACTTTCCGGTACACACTGACAACCGTTGCCACGTAGTGAATGGATTTCATCCGGCCTTCTATTTTTAAGCTGTCAATGCCAAGCTCGATCATTCTCGGAATGGATTCGATCAGCTTCAGATCCTTCGGACTCATGGCAAACGGAGCATCATCTTCTCCATAAAGTGCCTTTTCCTGACCATCTTCAACTGCATATAAGTCATAATCCCAGCGGCACGACTGACAGCAGCCGCCACGGTTTGAATCCCGTGCTGTCATATGGTTACTCAGGACGCAGCGACCGCTGTAGGCAATACACATCGCTCCGTGAATAAAGGTTTCAATTTCAATATCGACCTTTTCTTTCATTTCCTGAATTTCATCGCCGCTTGTTTCACGGGCGAGTACAACACGGTGCAGTCCTTCCTCTTTCCAGAATTGAACTGCTTTCCAGTTTGAAAGGGACTGCTGGGTACTCAGATGCACCTCAACCTCCGGCGCAACACGCTTACACGTTTCGATAATAAGCGGATCTGCCACGATGATTCCTGCCACTCCGGCTGAAGCGATACCACGCAAATAGTCTTCAAGGCCATCAATGTTTTCATTGTGAGCAAAAATATTCGTTGTTACATAGATTTTAGCGCCATATTTTTTGGCAAATTCGACGCCTTCTTTCATTTCCTCAATCGTGAAATTTCCGGCATTAGACCGTAATCCGTATTCCTGACCGCCGATAAAGACAGCGTCAGCCCCATAATGCACTGCTACCTTCAGCTTTTCAAGGTTTCCTGCAGGCGCAAGTAACTCAGGTTTCTTCACAATTACTCGTTTGCCATCTTTGATTGTGGAAATCTTATCAATCACCTTGGTCATTCCCTTGTCCCCTCCTGCTTAGTAAACCGTTTCTTTAAAGAAGAATCCAGTATCAAGTGGCCGGTGAGGCTGCTGCATGTTTTCAATCTGCTCAAGCCACTCATCTTTTTGTGCCTCATACGCTTCCGGCTGATCGGCTGCAAGGTCAATCGCTTTGCGGTATAAAGCTGTGACGGCAGTGACATAGTCCGGCTCCTGCAGAATTCCATCAATTTTAAAGGAATCCACACCTGCTTCCATCATCTCACTCAACTCATCAATGATACACATATCATTAGGACTCATAATATGCGTGCCATTTTCATCTTCAAAAATAGGATATTTATTGTTTCGCTCATCGTCATGTAAAAGCATGTTTTTATTCTGCTTCCTGTTTTCAATCTCCATCGCTTTGCCCTGATAAAGAAAATAATTACCAAGCAGTGAACGCTTTGACTGGAACATGCAGGTCATGCCGTGGACCTGCACTTCAATTTCCACGTTGGCATTTTCCTTAATTTCAACAATTGCATCCATTGATAGTTCTCTTGCAAGGACTGACCTTTTGGCTCCTTTTTCACCCCAGTAGTTGCAGGTAAAATAATTGGTCGCGGTTGTCTCGGTATTCCAGTGAAGAGGCATCTCCGGCGCGGATTCTC
The DNA here is from genome assembly GCF_020595125.1 of Jeotgalibacillus aurantiacus. Classification (NCBI taxonomy): domain Bacteria; kingdom Bacillati; phylum Bacillota; class Bacilli; order Caryophanales; family Caryophanaceae; genus Jeotgalibacillus; species Jeotgalibacillus aurantiacus. Next base: position 295,618 of record NZ_JACNMS010000004.1, on the reverse strand, counting down.
TTGCCGCCATCAATACGGCAGGGTCTCCGAAAATAACACCATCTGCCTGTATTTCCTGACAGAATGAAAGGTAATCATTCAATTCTTCCACTTTATCATTATGAAAAATCCCGTTCATGGCTACGTACACTTTTTTCTGATGCTGATGGGCCAGACTGACAGCTTTTGCTACATCCTCTCTGGAAAATTCAGCAGCAAGTCTTAAGCCGTAGCGCTGTTCGCCGACCACAAAAGCATCAGCGCCAGCTTCAATCAGCTGTTCCATATGCAAAACAGACATCGGGGTCACTAATAATTCCGGTTTGTGCATTTCGTTCACCTCTTCTTACTGATTGCCAGACCATCACCAACCGGGATAATGACGGTGTGGTAATCATCCCTGGACATGATCCATTCGTTAAACCGGTTAATTTTACGAAGCATCTGTCTGACATTTCTACTTTCATCACCTGTCTGATGTGCAACAAGTCCTTTAAATAAGACGTTATCTGTATAAACGACCGGATTTTCTGCAAATAATGGTTCATAACTTGCAAAGAAACGGTCAGACTGACTTTTGGCTGCATCAATAAAGACTGCATCAAAAGGACCGTAAGCCGCCACCTCATAAATTAGATCAAATGCGTCTCCATACAATAGCGTGATACGGTCGCCTACACCGGATTGCTGAACAAATTGCTGTGCCTTTTCATAGCGCTCCTGATCCCGTTCAATAGAGACGATTTTCACCTGACTGATCTCGGTCGCCATCCTGAGTGCGGAATAGCCGATTGCAGTACCGATCTCAAGCAATTTTTTCGGCTGTTGAAGGCGTAAAAACTGCAGAAGGGTTTCCATTCCGGCCAGTTCCATAATCGGTACACCATTTTCTTTCGCATAGTTCTCCATATTCATGAAAAAGTCAGAACGGTCAGCTGTTAAATTTTCAATGTATTGATGGACTTTTTCATCCATTTCGATCACGCCTTTACAAGTCTGCTTCCATAAAAAAGAGCGCTCACAAAACAGTCTCCGGACATGAAAAGAAGAAAGCAAGATGCTTTCTGCCATCGGACTTTGTGATAGACGCCTGAAAATACTTTATCTATTCTACCATAAAAACAGGAGGAAAGTGAATCATCTTTATGAAAGCTGAAAAACTGTCACGTTTTAATCAGCTGCAGATGATCACACATTCCTCCATTCGATTTAAGAGCCTTCCTCTTCAGAAGCCTGCTCTTCATTTACACTGTAAATGTATTGTTCAGCTTTCCGCTCATGCTCTTCAAGTGTTTCAGAATAATACATAGCCCCATCTTCAGCAGAAGTCAGGAAATACAGGTAATCACTTGCTTCCGGATTCAGTGCAGCTTCAATGGATGCAAGACCTGGTGCTGCAATCGGTCCGGGAGGAAGCCCCTGATTCTGATACGTATTGTAAGGGTCCTGAATTTCCAGATCCTCAAACAATACTCTATCGTTCCATTCTCCTTTTGCATAGAGAACAGTAGGATCGGTCTGAAGCGGCATGCCCTCTTCAAGGCGGTTATAAAAAATACCCGCAATCATGCTGCGGTCTGTAGAAGCAGTTGCTTCTCTCTCAAGCAAAGAAGCCATTGTAAGAACGTCGTGAACGTCCATGACTTTCTCTCCCTCGCCACTTTCAGTTGCTCCGGTATAATCACCTGCTGTAAACTCAGGCAGTGTGGCAAGATATGGAGACACATTGTTATACATCGCATCCACCATTTGAGTAATGATACTCTCAAGTGAAGGATTTTCTTCGTAAAACGGATAAGTAGCAGGAAATAAGTATCCTTCCAGTGTCACCTTAATATTTTCATTATCCAAATCTGACGTAATCAGTTCAGGATATTGGCTTTTTAATGATTCGATAAAGACCGGATCAGTTACTTTTTCCATAAACCCTTCTTGAGTGTAATCAGTATTTTCCTCAATCACACCTGCGATCTGTTCAAGGGTAAGTCCTTCCGGAATCGTTACATTAAAAATAGGTTCATGATAAATCTTTCCGGTTTTTAAACTTTCTGTAATTTCATCAAGCGTCATGGCCTGTGTAAATTCATAGGTTCCCGCCTGAAATTCCGATTCATTATTAAATTTAAGATAATACTTGTACACCTGTGCATCCCTGATAACTCCGCTCTCCTCGAGTGTAGACGTGATGCTGTCAACAGACGATCCAATCGGAATTTCTACCGGGATGGCTTCTTCACTTTCCGGATTAACCGGCTCGAGTGCTGCACTCACGTACGAATATCCCCCAAGAACTAAACCGGCTGTTAAAAACAGCAGAATGACAGACAGAATAAAAACGATTTTCCTTACTTTTTTTGCTTCCTTTTTTCGTTCCTGCAAGTTCAGTTTCCACTGATCGATTAAAGATTTTTTATCGCTCAATCAATTTCCCTCCAAAAAGCACGCTCTTTTTTTCAATTACCCCCATTATACCTTAAAAATATGTCCGGGCAACCTTGAGCATTTTACAGTATTCATCCTTTTTAAAAGGATAAAGGTCTGAACGATTAATGTTTTTAGAGTCGAGCTGTCCTTTACTCATAAAAAAACAAAAGGATGGAACGACTCATTTTCAGAGTCTTCCCATCCTTCATTAGTGCTATTATTCCTCTTCTTCCTCATCCAGGAATGTGTTGAGCATTTCTTCGATCATATCCCATTCTGCTTCTGTTTCGATTGGCTTCAGTTCACCTTCAGCATTTTCATCGTCAGGCTCGAAAGAAGAAGCGTGAATCTCGATCTCTTCCTCGTCTGTATCTCCTACCGGGTAGTACAATACATATGATTTTTTGAATTCATCAGAGTCAAATGTAAAAAGGACTTCACATAGAACCTCGTTACCCTGCTCATCAATGACTGTAATATTTTTTTCACCATGCTCCATTATGGTCACCTCATTTTGACGCGCTGTCAAGATATCCCTGAAGGATCATGACAGCCGCCATTTTATCAATTACTTTTTTTCTTTTACTGCGACTGACATCCGCTTCCAGCAGTACACGTTCAGCTGCCATCGTGCTTAACCGTTCATCCCAGAAAATGATGTCCACATCCAGACGGCTTTTCAGCATATCACCATACTTTTGGCTGGCTTCTGCTCTAGGACCAAGCGTATTGTTCATGTTTTTCGGTAAGCCGATGACAATTTTGGAGATTTCATGCTCCTGAACGAGCTCTTTTATGCGCTTCAGGCCGAAATGCCCTGCGGCTTCATCAATCTTAATGGTCTCGATGCCCTGGGCCGTCCAGCCAAGAGCATCACTAACCGCTACTCCAACGGTTTTAGAGCCTACGTCCAGACCCATCGTACGCATGATATCATCCTTCTTTATGCTGCTGAAGATAAAACTTCACCAGTTCTTCAATAATCTCATCCCGTTCCAGTTTACGGATGATATTCCTCGCATCCTGGTGGCGTGGAATATAGGCGGGGTCACCCGATAAAAGATACCCTACTATCTGGTTAATCGGATTGTATCCTTTCTCTTCAAGAGCTTTGAATACCTGTACCAGGACTCGTTGTACCTCCCTGTCAGCCGATTCATCCCCAAAATCGAACCGCATCGTTTTATCAAATGAGCTCATCTTCTACACCTCACTACGGAATCAACCTGCATTCCTATTATCCAACTACTGTTCATTGTACACCAGAATGGATCAGAATCAAACGGATTTCACCCATTCAGGAACAAATAGAAGGGCCTCTTCCACTTTCGATGGATCCTTACCGCCTGCTTGTGCCATATCAGGACGGCCACCGCCGCCTCCGCCACAGATGCCGGCTACTTCTTTAATCAGTTTTCCAGCATGATAGCCTTTTTCGATTAAATCTTTTGTGACGCCTGCAATGATCTGAACCTTGTCTCCCTGTACAGAAATCAACACGAGTACGCCGGATCCAAGCTTGTTTTTCACGTCATCTGCCATCGTTCTCAATGCGTTCATATCTGCAGCTTGAACCTTTTGTGCCAATACGGATACACCGTCAACATCTTCGATTTTATCGAGAATGCTTTTCGCTTCGATATTTGACAGCTTGGCATTTAAAGATTCATTTTCACGCTGCAGGACCTTTACATCAGACTGGAGACCTTCAAGACGTGTTTCCAGATCACGCGGGTTGGCTTTCAGCTTTTTCGCAGAACGATTCAGAATGTTGATCTGATCGTTCATATGACGGTAAGCAGCTTCTCCTGTTACCGCCTCAATACGACGGGTACCTGCACCGATTCCACCTTCAGATACAATACGGAATAAGCCGATTTCAGCTGTGTTGCCAACATGGCAGCCTCCGCAAAGCTCAAGACTGTAATCGCCGATCGATACGACGCGGACTTCAGAGCCGTACTTTTCACCGAATAATGCCATCGCACCCATCGCTTTTGCTTCATCCAATGATTTAATGGCTGTGTCTACCTCATAGCTTGTCCAAATTTTTGCGTTTACAATCTCTTCGATTTGTTCAAGCTCTTCCTGTGTCACCTGGCCAAAGTGAGAGAAGTCAAAACGCAGACGATCCGGCTCAACAAGAGATCCCGCCTGATTGACATGATCGCCTAATACATCCTTCAATGCCTGGTGCAGCAGGTGTGTTGCCGTATGATTTTTTGTAATGCGGTTACGGGAATCTGTTTTCACTTCCGCCGTCACAGCATCACCTTTAGTCACTGTTCCTGCTGTGACAATACCTGTGTGAAGGTTCTGCCCATTCGGCGCTTTCTTAACGTCCTTCACCTCAATGGTCACCAGATCGTTAGAAACAATCCCTTTATCACCAATCTGACCTCCACTTTCAGCATAGAATGGAGTCTCAGCGAGAATGAACTGAACTTCCTGGCCTTCTGATGCTTCAGAGGCAAATTCCTGATTGATGACAAGCTCTTCAATGACGGAATCATGCTTCAGTCTGCTATAGCCGACAAATTCACTATTCACTTTAATATCGCCCAGAACGCCACCCTGAACCTGCATCGAGCCGCTTTCCTGACGTGCAGCGCGGGCACGGGAGCGCTGTGCTTCCATTTCTGCTCGGAAACCGTCCTGATCAATTTGAAGACCATTTTCCTCTGCATACTCTTCTGTCAGTTCAACAGGGAAACCGAATGTATCATAAAGACGGAATACGTCCTTACCCTGAATCAGATTTGAGCCATTTTCTTTTGCTGCTTTCATCAGCTCATTTAAAATAGCAAGGCCTTCATTCAGCGTTTCATGGAAGCGTTCCTCTTCGTTTTTAATAACTTTTTGGATAAATTCCTGCTTCTGCTTCACTTCCGGATAGAAGTCAAACATGATATCCGCTACAACCGGTACCAGTTCAAACATAAATGGTCGGTTGATGCCCAGCTGTTTGGCAAAGCGGACCGCTCTTCTCAGCAGTCGTCTCAGCACATAGCCACGTCCTTCATTCGAAGGAAGTGCACCATCCCCTACTGCAAACGAAACGGTTCTGATATGGTCGGCAATCACTTTAAATGCCATATCATTTTCACTCTGTCCATAGCGCACTTTTGAAACAAGCTCGGTTGCTTCAATGATTGGCATAAACAGATCCGTTTCAAAGTTGGTCGGAACGTCCTGAACAACACACGCCATACGCTCAAGACCCATACCTGTATCAATGTTTTTCTTTGGCAGCGGCGTGTACGTGTCGTCAGCATTATGATTAAACTGTGAAAATACAAGATTCCAGATTTCAAGATAACGGTCATTTTCTCCGCCAGGATACAATTCAGGATCCGCCGGGTCATTGCCGTACTCTTCACCGCGGTCAAAGAAGATTTCAGAGTTAGGACCACTTGGGCCTTCCCCGATATCCCAGAAGTTTCCTTCAAGACGGATGATGCGGTGCTCCGGCACGCCTACTTTGTCCTTCCAGATCTCAAATGCTTCATCGTCCTCAGGGTGAATCGTGACAGAAAGCTTCTCTGGATCAAAGCCGATCCACTTATCAGAAGTGAGGAATTCCCATGCCCATTCAATCGCTTCTTCTTTAAAATATTCTCCGATTGAGAAGTTACCAAGCATTTCGAAGAATGTATGGTGACGGGCTGTTTTTCCGACGTTTTCAATATCATTCGTACGAATCGATTTCTGCGCATTGGTAATACGCGGATTAGCCGGAATCACACGACCGTCAAAATACTTCTTCAGCGTCGCAACACCGCTGTTGATCCAGAGTAAAGAAGGATCTTCGTGTGGAACGAGTGATGCACTCGGCTCAATATCATGTCCTTTTTCCTTAAAGAAATCCAAATACATTTGTCTGATTTCTGCACCTGTCCATTTTTTCATCTGGCTGTTCCTCCTTTATAATTCCCGAAGCGTCCAAAAAACAGAAAAAGGCCTCCAATCCGACACAGGGACGAGCTTACACTCGCGGTACCACCCTGGTTATGGATTGAAAACCCACCACTTTCATCGCTTTAACGCAGCATACGGCAGTGATTACCTGCACTCCGGACCAGCTTTCCACATTTCAGTTCATTAAGCCCCTTTCAGCCCAGGGAGCCCTCTCTTTTAATGAACAATGGTAAATGTGTACTCATTCCATCTTCGAGATGATCATTTATTCTTCATATACACGCGATTGCAAACAGAGCAACCGGTAACGTGACAGAACAATTCTACTTGAAATTATAGAAATCTCTCAGCCCTTTGTCAATTCATGATCGTATTTATTTAATCGGATTGTTTTCCATAAGAGCCGGATCAGCATGGCAGCAGGGATGATCACGATGAGTCCGATGACCCCGCCGATCTCTCCTCCTGCGAGTAAAAGCACCATCATAACGATTGGATGAAAGTGCACGCTGTTCCCGATAATCCAGGGAGACAGAAGGTGACTTTCAAGCATTTGAATGACAAAAACACCTGCTACAATCCATAAAACGGCCGGAAGTGAAATCGTCGAAGCGATCAGGACAGCAGGTATCGAGCCGATGATCGGACCAACATATGGGATGACATTAAATATACCCATGATAATCGCCAGAAAAGGCGCGTAAGGAACTGAAAGAATCAACAACAGCACATACGTTAACACTGCAATGGCCATTGACAGCAGCACCTGTCCCCGAATATATCCACCGAGACTTTTATCCGTCTCTTTAAAAAAGAATCTTACTCTTTCTTTTTTTTCGTCAGGGATTAAACCATAAACCCAATGTTTGATCAACATTCTGTCCTTTAAAAGATAAAACGTCATAAACGGGACAAGCGTTAAAATGACAATCCATTTTATCGAGTCATCGAGCCCGAGGAAAACCGCCGACAGCTGACTGTCCAGCTGCTCTGTCACATGAGTGACTGTTTCCCCCGCCTTCAATTGAATCGCTTCCGGAAAGACCGTGAGCAGCTGCTCCATTTCTCTTCCTGCAGCGAACAGTTCTCCCGCTACGGTTTGTGCAGAAGTAATAAATGAAGGTCCTTCCACTATCAAAAACGGGATGCCCCATTGAATAAGTGAAATAACTGAGCAGATGATCAAAATAAAGATAATCGAGATAGATAACAAATCAGGGCATCGCGCTTTATTCAAAAGATGAACGGCGGGCAATAGCAAATACGCAAGCACCGCACTGATCAAAAGAGGGACGACTGCAGTGACAGCACTTTCCCTGACCACAAGACCGGTTTCCGTGAAGAAAAGAACCCATAAAAAAAGCACTCCACCCGCAGCCTTCAGGATGAAGCGCTTATTGATCCACTGAGTCATCCTTCAGCACCATCAAATACGATTTTTCGAGTATGGGTCAGCAGTCCATCCTCCGTAATTTCATAGAGCTTCCATTTATTTTTTGCCCGTGTAAATTCAACACAGCATGAATGACAGAAATAACGTTTTGAAGTCAGCATATCGACTTCACGGTTGGAACAGTTTGGACATGTCAATATAATCCCTCCAGTCCGGGGGTTTTTTTACTATCATTGACTGTCCAAAGATTTCCTATACCTCTGGCATAAAATCGTAGGGGCTGACGCCATTCATTCCGATCATCGGGTCCACCTGATCCGGGAACCTTTCCTGAACTTCCTGCTTCGCATCACCTTCTGAATAGCCGAGACGTTCTTTCAGAGTCGTCATCCTGACAAGATCATCCTGCCTTTCAACCCCGTAACGGAAAGCCTCTTCCTCACCGCAAAGAATTAAAAACCGGCTGCTTCGCGTGATCGCGGTGTATAACAAGTTTCTCCTAAGCATTCTTGAATAGCTTTTGACGACTGGAAGAATCACAATCGGAAATTCACTTCCCTGTGATTTATGAATAGAACAGCAGTAGGCGTGCGTGATCTGATTTAAATCCTGCCTTGTATAGGTCACTTCAACACCATCAAACGAAACGAGTACCATATCCTGCTTTTCTGTATTTTCCTTCGCGTAAAAAATGGAAATGATCTCGCCCATATCGCCATTAAACACATTACTCTCAGGCTGGTTGACAAGCTGAAGTACCTTGTCCCCGATCCGGTACGTGATATCTCCCCATTTCAATTCCTTCCTCGATCCATCCGGGTTCCCGTTCAGAAGCTCCTGTAAAAGCGTATTCAGCTTATCAATGCCTGCAGGTCCTCTGTACATCGGTGCAAGTACCTGTATGTCCTTCGGGCTGTAACCTTTATCAACGGCATTTTTTACGATCTTCCCAACTACATCATCCATCTGTCCAGCCCTGCACGGAATAAAGGAACGGTCAGGAAAGGACTGTCTGATCGTTGCAGGAACCTGTCCTTTTTTCATGTCATGGGCAAGCTCAATAATGGATGATCCCTCTTCCTGCCTGTAAATATCCGTCAGTTCAACAGACGGGATTTTTTCAGACTGAAGGAGATCCTGCAACACCTGGCCCGGTCCAACCGAAGGGAGCTGATCCTGGTCACCTACTAAAATGACCTGCATCCCTTCAGGAACGGCCTGAAGAAGCTTGTTGGCAAGCCATGTATCAACCATGGACATTTCATCAATGATCAAGAGGCGGCCGGTAATCATCCGTTCATCCTCATCCTCCATTTCCTCCTGTCCGGTAAAACCGAGAAGGCGGTGAATCGTCATCGCTTTTAATCCGGTCGATTCCGTCATCCGCTTTGCTGCGCGGCCGGTCGGGGCAGCAAGCACAACCGGAAACGGATCATCCTTGGAGTATTGATCAGGATCAAGCGAAACGCCGTGAAGTTCTGCGTAAAGTTCCACGATCCCTTTTATCACGGTTGTTTTCCCAGTACCCGGGCCGCCGGTCAAAATCATCAAAGGCGATGAAAGTGCAGTTTGAATCGCCTGTTTTTGGGAAGGCGCATAGGTCACACCAATCCGCTCCTCCAGATCACCAAGCGCCAAAAGAAATTCAGCTTCAGGAAATCCATCCTCATATTCAGTCCGGCTTAGAATGTTTTCAATACTCGAGGCTATACCTGCTTCTGAATAATAAAGGGAAGGCATATAGACCCGTTTATTTTCACCAATGATTTTTCCTTCTTCGTTCAATTCAATCAGGCTTGCTGATATATCTGTGTATTCAATCTGTTCAGGCTGATGCTTCTGCAAAAGCTCTTTGACCTTCACCATCAGGGATTTGGAATCTGCATATACATGACCTTCCTGCAGGGAGATCTGAGTCAGGCAATACAGGCACGCCGCCTTAATCCGGTCAGGGTGATTCCCGGACAGCCCCAGATGCCTGCCGAGTTCATCCGCCTTTCCAAAACCAACCCCTTCAATATCGTGAACAAGCTGGTAAGGATTTTTTTCAATCACATCAAGCGTATTTTCCTGATAAAATTGATAGATCTTCATGGATAACTGGGGACCGAACCCCCAGTCATTTAACAGTACCATGATCCGCTCAAGCCCCTGATGCTCCATCAGCACCTCATGAATGTGCTTTGCCTTTTCTTTAGAAAGCTTCGGGACCGAGTGAAGAACGGCTTCATTTTCCATGATTTTCGAAATGGCATTTTCACCAATCACATCGACGATCTTTTCAGCCGTTTTTTTACCGATCCCGTTAAACAGATCACTTGAAAGATAATGAATAATCCCCTGTTTCGTCTGCGGGAGTTCTTTTTTAAAGCGGGATGCGATAAATTGCGGGCCAAAACGGGGATGCTCTTTCACATGTCCATAAAAAAGATACGTATCCTCCTCCTGCATCGCAGGAAAGTGACCCGTTACGACCATTTCATTTTCCGCATTCTGAAGATTCGTCTCCGCCACGCGGATTCTGACAACGGAGTACATATTATCTTCGTTATGAAAAATGGTAACAATCATTCTTCCTTTCACATACAGCTCTTCTTCTGTAAACAGATCTGTCTGCTGTGCCTTCATCCCGAGTCCTCCCGAATTATTGTTCAAGTGCCTGCTTCATAATCTGACGTCCGTTTAATGCCAGATAATGATCCGGCTGAACCTCAATTGCACGTTCAAAACAGTCAATTGCGGCTTTCGCATCCTCCACAAAACCAGCATAAGCCACACCGAGATTATACAGGGCGTCTGCATGCTCGGCATCCAGCTCAACCGCAAGCTTCAGGTTTCTGATCGCCTCTTCTCCCTGCTCAATCTTTGCAAGGGCAAGTCCATACTGAAAGAACACTTCCGCATCCTCTTCAGTCAGCTCAGAAGCACGCTGCAAATAAGGTAAAGCAAGCTTTGTCTGATCCTGATTCACAAAAGACATACCGAGCATAAAATAAGCATCGCTGTCCTGAATGCCATTGTGAACAGCCTTCTCATACAGTACCGCTGCCTCCTGAAAACGCTCCTGATTATAATACAGGTTTGCCAGCGAATAATAAGCCGCTCCCGCTTTCTCATCAAGCGTAATCGCCTTCTGATAAAAACGCTCCGCTTTCTCAATTTCATTAAACTGCGCAAGAATATTACCAAAGTTAATATAAGCCGCTGCATCATTCGGATTTTCTTCAATCTGCTGATTCAACAGCTGAAGCGCCTCCTCATACTTTCCTTCCTGTATTAATGCAATCGCCTGATCATTTAAAGAACTCATCTTTCCACTCCTGAATCTGATTAAATTTGTGCCATCAGTATAACATATGTTCGGTAAAAACTGACTCATGGCTTATGTAAATGGCAATATATTTAACCAAGTCTGATTTTATATAATTTTGAAGATACATAAAAAAAGACTGGATATTCGGAAGCTTCTCCGTCTAAAGAAACGGGTTTTTCTTTCCTTTTCAAAAAGATAAGTTGTATGTAAAAACTTAAAGGGCCTGGGGCATCCGTAGACTCCTGCGGCAGAGAAGCGACAGGTGAGCCAGATGTGCGAAGCACAGCTGGCTCACCGCGCGGCGCGCGAGCGAAGGATGCCCCAGGCCCGGTTCTCCAATAATAAAAAACAAAAGCGGAACACATCACATGTTCCGCTTCCTGTATCAGCCTACATACATCAGCTGTTCAGACTTCTTGAAAATCTTATCAATCGTACCGCCACCTAAACACACATCACCATCATACAGCACAACAGCCTGTCCCGGTGTTACTGCGCGTACAGGCTCATCAAACACGATCTCCGCTTCACCATTTTCTTTAAGATGAACCGTTACTCCCTGATCAGGCTGACGATAGCGGAACTTCGCTGTACAATGAAATGTTGCTTCCTGCTGGCTGGCTGAGGTAAAGCCCATATCTACAGCTGTGATGGAATCCGAATACAGCGCATCATTGTCAAAGCCCTGCCCGACAAGCAGTTCATTTGTTTTCAGGTCTTTCCCTAACACAAACCACGGCTCACCAGAACCACCAATTCCGAGTCCGTGACGCTGACCGATTGTGTAATACATCAGACCGTCATGACGGCCGACTTTTTCGCCATCCATCGTCACCATATCACCTGGCTGTGCAGGCAGATACTGACCTAAAAACTCCTTAAAGTTCCGTTCACCAATAAAGCAGATGCCCGTACTGTCTTTCTTCGTTGCTGTGGCAAGACCTGCTTCAGCGGCAATTTTCCGCACTTCTTTTTTATCGATATTTCCGATCGGGAACATCGCTTTTGACAGCTGATCCTGTGAAAGCTGGTTCAGGAAGTACGTCTGGTCTTTATTCTGATCCAGACCGCGAAGCATTTTCACTTCCCCGTCCTGTTCCTCAACCCGTGCATAATGCCCGGTTGCAAGGTAGTCCGCACCAAGCTTCATCGCATGATCAAGAAATGCCTTGAACTTAATTTCCTTATTACACATCACATCAGGATTTGGTGTTCTGCCTGCTTTATATTCGTCCAGGAAGTACGTAAATACTTTATCCCAGTACTGTTTTTCGAAGTTTACTGCATAATAAGGAATGCCGATCTGGTTGCAGACTCTTATTACATCGTTATAGTCTTCTGTTGCTGTACATACACCATTTTCGTCAGTGTCATCCCAATTCTTCATGAAGATTCCGATCACATCGTACCCCTGCTGTTTTAAAAGCAGCGCTGCGACTGAGGAATCCACGCCTCCTGACATTCCGACGACAACACGGGTGTTTTCCGGTGTTTTTGTCATTTTCCTCACCTTTTATTCTATAGATTAACCGTGACTATTTTGTAAAACGGTCCATGATTTTTTTCAGCGTCTGAGCGATCTTTTTACCATCCTCAACTGTATTACCGTATCCAAAACTGAACCGGATGGAGTTAAAAAGCTTCTCATTCCCTTCCCCAAACATAGCGGATAAAACATGTGAAGGCTCGATTGAACCAGCTGTACATGCGGAACCGCTCGATACAGCCACCCCTTCAAGATCCAGGTTGACCAGAAGAGATTCAACGTCTGCACCATGAATGCTTAAGTTTAGCACGTGTGGAAGACTGTCCTCAAGTGATCCGTTCTGCTCATAGCGGACATTCAGGCTGTTTAATTCTTCAATCATCGCATGGCGGATCGCATTCAGCTCAGCAATCTTCTCATCTCTGTTCTGAAAGGCCATTTCCACTGCTTTTGCCAGCGCTGCAATCGCCGCTGTATTTTCTGTACCCGCTCTCTTTTTACGCTCCTGCTCGCCACCAAAAAGACCAGGGGAAAGCGAGATTCCTTCTCTTGCATATAAAAAGCCGATACCTTTCGGGCCGTTAATTTTATGGGCCGAAACCGAGAATAGATCAATACCAAGTTCTTTTGGATCAAATAACAAGAGCCCGAACGCCTGAACAGCATCCGTGTGAAACACGGCCTGATGATCCTTCAGCAGCGCGCCAATTTCCTCAATCGGCTGTATTGTACCCACTTCATTATTACCAAACATAATCGTGACCAGAATCGTGTCTTCTCTTAACGCTTTCTTGACATCATCGACGCTGATTTTTCCATTTTGATCAACAGGGAGATACGTAACATCATATCCCTTTTTCTCAAGCTCCTGGCACGGATGTAAAACCGCGTGGTGTTCAACAGCAGTCGTAATGATGTGATTGCCTTTTGATTTCATTGATTCTGCCGTTCCGAAAATCGCCAGGTTATCCGCTTCCGTCCCGCCGCTTGTAAAGATGATCTCATTAAAATGAACACCGATCTGTCTTGCAATCGATGTTCTTGCATCGTCAAGAATTTTCCTTGCTTCCCTGCCTGTTCCATGAATACTGGACGGATTCCCGTAGCTCGACGTCAGTGTTTGAACGAGAACATCAGCCACTTCCGGATGGACAGGGGTTGTAGCTGCATGATCAGCATAAATGTGATTCATGATCGTAGTCCCTCCAATTAAATATAAAACATATAGGCGTCTGATTCGCCTTCTTCTGTGTAGTTTGCCAGATCTTCAATCGTTGTATGATCCAGAACATTTTTCACTGCATCACGAATCCGGATCCACAGCTCTCTTTGAGGCGGCGCTTCATTCTCTATTCCTTCGACTGGACTGATCGGTCCTTCCAGTACACGGATTACATCACCGGCTGTGATATTCCCAGGTTCATCAGCCAGTACGTAACCGCCGTAGGCACCCCTGATACTTTTTACAAATCCGGCATTACGAAGCGGTGCGATCAGCTGCTCAAGGTAATGCTCGGAAAGATCATGTGTTTTGGCAATTGATTTTAATGACGTTGGCCCTTCACCATGATTTTTAGCAAGCTCAATCATGATCGTTAATCCGTAACGGCCCTTTGTCGAAATCTTCATCTTGTCTCCACCTTTGTTAACGTCTTTTTTGCTTTAGCCATTATAGCATATAACCGCTTCGATTGGCATTAAGGGTAACTGATAGACTATGATGGAAGAAGTGATCTTACAGGAGTGATAACTATGGCGAAAAAACCGCTTGCCTTTCGGATGAGACCGTCTGATATTGATGAAATCATCGGTCAGCAGCACCTTGTCGGAGAAGGGAAAATCATCAGACGAATGGTGAAAGCGAAACAGCTTTCATCCATGATTCTATACGGACCACCTGGAATCGGTAAAACGTCGATTGCTTCAGCGATTGCAGGCAGCACGAAATATGCATTCCGTTCTCTGAATGCCGTGACGAACAATAAAAAGGATATGGAAATTGTCGTGCAGGAGGCTAAAATGTCAGGCAGGGTCATTCTTTTGCTTGATGAAGTCCACCGGCTTGATAAAACGAAGCAGGATTTTCTCTTACCACATTTAGAAAGCGGATTGATTGTCATGATCGGGGCAACCACAAGTAACCCTTATCATGCCATTAACCCTGCGATCAGGAGCCGATGTCAGATATTTGAACTGACCCCTTTAACACCTGATGAAATGAAAAAAGCGATTTTACGTGCACTTGATGATGAGGAACGCGGACTTGGCACAGAGCAGGTCAGGCTGACTGATGAGGCACTCGATCATTTTTCTAACGCCAGCAATGGGGATGTCAGAAGTGCACTGAACGCCCTCGAGCTCGCAGTGATGTCAACAGAGGAAAAAGAAGGGGAAATCATAATTGATGTTGAAACGGCCGAAGAGTGTCTGCAGAAAAATTACTTCGCACACGACAAGGACGGAGACGCACACTATGATGTGATGAGCGCTTTTCAAAAATCCATCAGAGGCAGCGATGTCAATGCTGCCCTTCATTATCTTGCCCGGTTAATTGAAGCAGGAGACATGCCCACAATCGCAAGAAGACTTCTTGTCATTGCCTATGAAGATGTCGGGCTCGCCAACCCCCAGGCCGGTCATCGGACCCTGGCAGCGATTGAATCAGCTGAAAGGCTGGGCTTTCCTGAAGCTCGAATTCCACTTGCTGCGGCAGTCATTGAACTCTGCCTGACGCCGAAATCCAACTCCGCTATTTCAGCGATCGACAGCGCACTGTCAGATATAAGAAAAGGAAAAGCAGGGTCAGTACCGAACCATTTAAAAGATGCTCATTATAAAGGTGCTGAAAAACTCGGACGCGGAACCGAATACAAATACCCACACAGCTACCCAAGCGGCTGGGTGGAACAGCAATATCTGCCTGACAATTTGAAATCGGCGAGATATTACGAACCAAAAGAAACCGGGAAGTTCGAACAGGCACTGAAACAGATATACGGAAACATGAACAAAAAGTGAATACAATTAAAAAAGACCGGACATATGAAACAGTCCGGTCCTTTTTTCATCAGCTTGCAATATCTCTTTTCGTAAACACTGTAAACGCCAGCACCATAAAGATCGCAAAGTAGATCAAAATCATGATCACAGAGAACGTCATCGTCATCCCTTCTACAATCGGCATATTCATCTCATACATCGCAAGGCTTGTATTGGCAAAAAGGCTGTATTTAGCCCAGTCATAATACATGGCGATAAAGCTTGTGACCGTTCCACCAACAAACAACAGGAATAGGCTAATTCCAATCGCAAGCGAGCTGTTTCTGAACACAGCTGAAATCATAAACGCCATCGCCGTCAGCAAAATTACATCAATGGAGCTGTAGAAATAAATCTTCACAAGGTAGAAAATCATATTGCTTTCTTCCACTACTCCGTCTACGTAAGCAAGTCTTACCGAAGAACCTGAATCGAAGAAAATGAAACCTAAAATAATGGATAAAACAGCGGTGATCGCAACGAGCAGCATACCGAACGCACCTACGGTTAAAAACTTCGATAAAAGAATCTTCCATCTTGAAATTGGACGGATCATCAGTAGCTTGATCGTTCCCCATGAAAATTCACTTGCCACGATTCCGGACGCTACGATAATCGCAAACAATCCAATAAGGGAGATTAATAATGCATTGTTTTCCAGATATGACCATGCAGTTCCGGATGTGTTTGGTTCAATATCGTTCTCAAGTGCATAATTATTGATAGCCACCTGCGCTTCGGGATCCATCACAAAAGCTTCGCCGGCTTCGATCTGCGCATTTTGAGTCTCAAGCTGCGCCTGCCACGATCCACCTTCTGTTTCTTCCATGTTCGAGATGAAAGCATAAATCACAGTGGACCCCGCAACTGCAACGACTAACAGACCGATCATGATATAGGTTGCAACCCGGCTGAACAGCTTCATCCATTCGTTACGAATTAAATTAAACATTGACTGGCTCCCCCTTCCTGCTCGTTACTTCAAGGAATCGGTCTTCGAGCGTTTTAGCTGCCGGAGCGACTCCATAAATATCAACGTTTTCCCGAACACACCATTTGACGATTTGAGGTACATCTTCTTTTGTACAGCTGATAAGAAGTGACTGATCAACCAGCTCTACTTTCCATTCTTCAAAAACAGCCTGCATCCGTCCGATGATCTGCTCCGGATTTTCAACCTCAAGCTTAAATACCTGCGTCTGTTCAGACATAAAGTCGTTCACCGTTTGAACATCAACAAGCTTTCCATCCTGAATGATTCCGATCCGGTCACACATCATTTCCATTTCTGAGAGCAGGTGGCTCGATACGATCACAGCCATGTCTCTTTCTTTTGCCAATTTTCTTATGTAATCACGAATTTCCCTGATTCCTGCAGGGTCAAGTCCATTCGTCGGCTCATCTAGAATGAGCACTTTTGGATCATGGAGTAAGCTCTGCGCTATGCCAAGTCTTTGTCTCATCCCCAGAGAATACGTTTTTACCTTATCGTTAATTCTCTTTTCGAGTCCGACAAGCTTGACAACTTCGTCAATTTTTTCCTTTGAAATACCTTTATACATTCTTGCGTAATGAACAAGGTTTTTATAGCCTGACATAAACTTATACATTTCCGGATTTTCTACAATGGCCCCGACATGCTGGACCGCTCCTTCAAAATCCGTTTTGATGCTTTTACCGTCAATGATGACATCTCCACCAGAGAGTTTCATCAAACCGACAATCATACGGATCGTTGTCGTTTTACCAGCTCCGTTTGGCCCCAAAAATCCGAACACTTCGCCGCTGTAAACGTTAAAAGATATGTTGTCAATAATCGTTTTACTGCGAATTTGTTTTGTTACATTTTTCAGTTCAACTACTGTTTTCCCGCTCATATTCACCTCTCCTTTTTTCGTTGTTCAACCTATTTACGGACTACTTGGAAAAAAGTTTCAGGAAAATAAAAAAACGGCACAAGGCCGTTTTTTTTGCAGGATATTGATTATATAAACCGTGCCGGGTCATTCCTTCGCTTTCCGCGGCCGCGCGGTGAGCCAGCTAATGCTTCGCATCACGCTGTCTCACCTGTCGCTTCTCTGCCGCAGGAGTCTACGGAATGACCCGGCACTTTAGGTTTATAATGTTTAGCTTAGTTTAATTCATCGTGGTATTAAACGTATTCTGAATGTTTTGTTACCAAGAGAATAGTATAGAGTTTTAGCATTATATTTAATTTACTGTGCACTAAAGTTTGTTCATATTTTTGTCACTTTATTATCGCACTCTTTTAATTTCTATATCTTTCAATAAAGTGTTAATGACATGACTTGCTGCAACTAATCCAGCGACGGATGGTACAAATGCATTAGATGATGGCGGCATTTTGGCTTTCCGGATCGGTGCGTTTTCTTTGCCGACTGTTTTGTTCACTTCTTCTCTTGTAACAATCGGGCTTTCATCAGAAAAGATAACCGGAATTCCTTTTTTAATGCCCTGCTTGCGTAGCTCACGTCTGATTACTTTGGCAATCGGATCTGTGTGCGTTTTCGAGATATCGGCAATCTGGAATCTTGTAGGGTCCATTTTATTTGCAGCACCCATACTTGAAATAACCGGGATATCACGTGCGATACATTCCTTCATCAAATGAATTTTGTAGGCGATCGTATCAGACGCATCGACTACAAAATCCAGGCCATAGCTGAAAAATTCTTCATACGTTTCTTCTGTATAGAACATTTTCAGTGAAATCACTTCACATTCTGGATTGATGTCAGCAATACGTGCTTTCATCAGATCAGCTTTTGGCTGACCGACTGTTGACAATAAAGCAATGATCTGACGGTTTACGTTTGTAATTTCCACATCATCTTTATCAACGAGAATGAGTCTTCCCACGCCGCTTCGTGCCAGTGCTTCTGCTGCGAAAGATCCAACACCGCCGATGCCGAGTACTGCAACTGTTTTTCCTTTTAAAAGATCGATCCCTTCACGGCCGATCGCAAGTTCATTTCTTGAAAATTGGTGAAGCATATTAATCAACTCCAAATGGTTTCTTTAGCGGTAATAGAATAGCGTATTTTTCCGATAAGTGCAATAAGATTTAGAAATGGATCACCGATTCAATGCCCTTCGCAATCGTGACATCTGTGAAATGTAAAAAGTCCGGAGCACGAATGCTCCGGACTTTTTATGCTATGTACGGTTCGGTAAATCCCAATTGTGCCGTCAAGATGTAAGGATCTTACGTTTTGAACCCGGTCTCAGCAAGTGGGTGCCCTGTTTTCTGATTGGTGTTTCCCCGCAAAGGGATGCACGCCGCAGAAAAACGTGAGCTCCCGGATAATGAAGTGTTCGGTCAAAACTGAAGATTTGGGTAACGTGCACTTCAGGACTTACCTTGTGATTACATCATAGCATAAGAGTATATATAATACAATTTATATTCATCAATTTTTCTGAAGATTCAGAGATAATCTTAATTCGTCCAGCTGAGCATCACTTACTTCACCCGGTGCATTTGTCAGCACACAGCTTGCGCTCGCTGTTTTAGGGAAAGCAATCGTGTCACGAAGGTTCGTTCTGCCTGCAAGCAGCATGACAAGACGATCAAGTCCAAGCGCAATTCCACCGTGTGGAGGTGTTCCATACTCAAAGGCTTCTAAAAGGAAACCAAACTGTTCCTGTGCTTCTTCCTGGCTGAAGCCGAGCACCTCGAACATCTTTTCCTGAATTTCGCGTTCAAAAATACGCAGTGATCCGCCGCCAAGCTCGTAACCGTTTAATACGATATCATAAGCCTGCGCACGGACAGCACCCGGGTCTGTCTCCAGTAAAGGAAGATCTTCTCTCACAGGCATCGTGAACGGATGGTGAGCGGCAAAATAACGGCCGGCTTCCTCATCGTATTCAAGTAACGGCCAGTCTGTCACCCAAAGGAAATTGAAGGCTTTTTCGTCAATCAGGCCAAGATCTTTACCAAGCTTTGATCTAAGTGCACCAAGTGCATCTGCTACGACTGATTTTTTATCCGCTACAAATAGTAACAGATCTCCTTCAGATGCATCAGCTGCAGAAATAAGCGACTGCTGCTCTTCTTCATTAAAGAACTTTGCAATTGGTCCTGCAATGCCGTCAGCTGTTACTTTCAGCCATGCCAGCCCTTTTGCTCCGTAACGGCCTGCAAATTCACCAAGTGCATCAATGTCCTTACGTGAATATTGCTCTGCTGCACCTTTGGCATTAATCAGCTTAACCTGACCACCATTGGCAACGGCTCCGCTGAATACTTTAAAGCCTGATTCTTTAACCAGCGCTGAAACATCCGTCAGTTCCATACCAAAACGTGTATCCGGCTTATCAGAACCGTAACGCTCCATCGCATCCTGATAAGTCATTCTTGGGATTGGCAGCTGAATTTCAAGACCCTTTACATCCTTCATCATCTCGAACAGCATTTGCTCATTCATGGCCATAATCTCTTCCTGACTCATGAAGCTCGTTTCTATATCGATCTGTGTAAATTCAGGCTGACGGTCTGCACGCAGATCCTCATCGCGGAAGCAGCGAGCAATCTGATAATAGCGGTCAAATCCGCCGACCATTAACAGCTGTTTAAAAAGCTGAGGTGACTGGGGAAGTGCGTAAAATTCTCCTTCATGAACGCGGCTTGGTACAAGATAGTCACGCGCTCCCTCAGGTGTACTCTTCGTCAGCATCGGTGTTTCCACCTCAATGAACTGTGCATCATCAAGGAAGCGTCGAACTGATTTTGTAATCGCATGACGCATCTTGAATGTTTCTGCCATTACAGGGCGGCGCAGGTCAAGGTAACGATGCTTCAGTCGGATCTCTTCTGCAGTTTCCGCCTTATCTTCAATGGCAAAAGGAGGTGTTTTGGCTTCACTGATAATCGTCACGGATTCTGCGTGAATTTCAATGGCACCTGTTGCAAGATTCGGGTTCACGGTTCCTTCCTGTCTCGCCTGAACCGTTCCCTCAATGCTCAGTACATATTCACTACGGATTGTTTCAGCTGTTTCAAGTGCCTCTTTTGAAAAATCCGGATTGAACACAACCTGGACAATCCCGCTTCTGTCACGCAGGTCTACGAAAATCAGTCCACCAAGGTCACGTCTTTTCTGAACCCATCCTTTTAGGGTGATTTTCTCACCAATCGCCGCTTCCGGTACTTCTCCACAATAAAATGATCGTCCAAACATATTAATCCCTCTCCTCACGCTTTTCTGATGTAGTTAATGACTTCGTCTAAAGGTACGGTTTCCTGTGTGCCATCGTGCATATTTTTAACGGCAGCCTTGCCTTCCTGCAGTTCATTTTCACCAATGATGACCACATATTTCGCCTGAATACGGTCTGCTGTTTTTAGCTGACCTTTCATTTTCCGGTTCAAAAAGTCCATCTCGGTGCTGAGTCCGCTGTGGCGTGAAGTGTAGTTCAGCTCCACTACTTTATCCTTCGCCTCTTCACCCATGGCTACAAAGTAAGCATCCACCTGATCATTGACTTCGAGCTCAACCTGTTCAGCATCAAGCGCTGCCAGCAGACGTTCAATACTGAGGGCAAAGCCGATACCAGGGGCAGTTGGTCCGCCGATCTGCTCAGTAAGACCGTTGTATCTTCCACCACCACAGAGTGTCGTAATCGCGCCAAAGCCTTCCGCATTACTCATGATTTCAAAAGCAGTGTGGTTGTAGTAATCAAGCCCGCGAACAAGATTCGGATCCAGTTCATATTCGATGCCCATGATGTCCAAATAGTGCTGAACCTTTTCAAAATAGGCCTTCGATTCTTCATTTAAGAAATCCTTAAGTGAAGGTGCATTTGCGATCAGTTCGTGATCCCGGTCTTTTTTGCAGTCAAGAATGCGTAAAGGGTTCTTCTTGAGACGCACCTGACAATCAGAGCAGAATTCATCAATTCTCGGTTCAAAGTGCTGAATGAGCGCTTCCTTATGCGCCAGTCTGCTTTCTGTATCTCCAAGGCTGTTCAGCACGAGCTTCAGTTTTTTCAGACCCATACGGCTGTAAAGCTCCATCGCCAGTGAGATCACTTCTGCGTCAATCGCCGGATCGTCACTTCCAATCGCTTCTACACCGAACTGTACGAACTGTCTGAAACGGCCTGCCTGCGGGCGCTCATAGCGGAACATCGGACCGCTGTAGAAAAGCTTAACGGGCTGAACGGCCTGACCGTGCATTTTGTGCTGAACGTAGGAGCGGACAACTCCTGCAGTTCCTTCAGGGCGCAACGTCAGATTTCTGTCACCGCGGTCTTTAAAGGTATACATCTCTTTTTGTACGATATCCGTTGTATCTCCCACACCGCGCTCAAATAATTCAGTATGTTCAAAAATAGGGGTTCTGATTTCCTTATATTGATACTGTCGGCAGATTTCAGCTGCAGTCTGCTCGATCAGCTGCCAGCGGCCTGTTACATCCGGAAGCAGGTCCTGCGTTCCTCTTGGTATATTAATGGTCACATCAATTCCTCCTTTAAATTTCCAGCAAACACAAAAAAATCCCGTCCCTTGTCCGAAAACAAGGGACGGGATTTGATTTCCCGTGGTGCCACCCTAATTGAAGCATAAGCTTCCACTTTAAGCAGTTAACGCCTGCCTACGTTTCTTCCTAATGAGTGATGAGCCACTGTTCAGAAAAAAGCCTACGGAGTGTTCATTCAATAAGGCGTCATGTGAGTCTGATCTCAGCCGCGTCAGACTCTCTCTTTTCATGCGGGATCTTACCTACTGTTCTCCATCAACAGCTGTTTGTGCGTTTATAATGATGTTATCAATCATAATAACGTAATCCATTGTTGTCAAGAGGAATTGTCAGATCTCTCTTTTTTGAAAATTCTAATGACTTCATCCCGGATTTTCTATATCATATTGACTATTAAGAATATCCGCAACATGAGACTGAGGTGATGTGATGAAACAACGGATTAATATTTTTATCATTTTCCTGCTATTATGTTCATTTGTTCCCTTTCAAGGTGTATCTGCAGAAGAAGGCAAACTAACACCGGCCTACCCATCTATTCAGATAAGAGAAGGCCCGGGCCTTGCTTATCCACCGGTAGCTTCCGGGTCAGAAGGTGATCGTTTTACCGAAATATCCAGAGAGTATGGATGGGTACATGTTGAAACGTCAGACGGACAGATGGGATGGATTGCCGAATGGCTTTTAACTGAGGTTTCCGTGGCACAACCGGAAACTGAACAAACAGAGAATCCATCTTCTTCAGCCGTTACCACCGACCAGCTCCGGGTAAGAGACGCACCGTCTGAAGAGGGAGAAATTCTGACGGTTCTTGCTGCAGGTGAAGTCTTACAGGTACTTTCCGAAGAATCAGACTGGAGTGAAATCCGGACATCGACGGGAGTCACCGGCTGGGTATTTTCAGCATACATAGAAGCGCAGGAAACAGCTGATGAGGACACAGGCTCTGAATCGAATCGTGCTTACGGAACCATTCTTGTAGATCGTCTGAATGTGAGAAGTGACGCTTCAGCAGAAGGTGCTGTGATCGGAACGTTAAACAGCGGTGATCAGGTAAATGTACTGGATGAACAATACGGCTGGCTGGAGGTCGAAACCGGATCCATTAGCGGCTGGGTCAGCTCTTCTTATGTCGAATACAATCTTCAGGGGAGCAATGCTGCAGATGAAATCCCGGCTGATGAGCCACTGCAGGCAGATATACACATAACAGCTGATGGCTTAAACGTCAGAAGCGAACCCGACAGAACGTCTGAATCAATCGGAACAGTTTCATTATACGAATCGTACACGGTCCTTGATCAGTCAGGAGAATGGGTACTGATTGAATTCAGGGAAGGCGAGCAGGGCTGGATCGCTTCATGGTACACTGCTCCTGGCAGACACGCAGGCAGCTCAAGCGTTACAACCGGGCAGGAGGAGAGTATTACGATTCTTTATAACGGTTCCAATATTCGCCGCGAACCCTCTACCAATGCAGAAATTGTCTACCGCGCCCAGGCGGGGGAAGTTTTTTCAGCTCTTTCGCATGAAGGTGACTGGATTGAAATTAAACTGGCTGATGGAACGTCAGGTTTTATTGCAAACTGGATCGTTTCATCAGATGCCAAGCCCGATGATGAAGCTGACAGTTCCGGGGTAACTGAAGAGCCTGAGACTGACAGTGAACCTGTGACCTCTATTGAGGATGCCACTATTGTCATTGATGCAGGGCATGGAGGCCGTGATGGCGGAACTATTGGTGCTTCAGGCACTCTGGAAAAATCCATTACGCTTCGCACTGCCGAAATTCTCTATCATAAGTTGGTAAGCGCAGGGGCAAATGTGATTATGACGCGACAAGATGACCGTTATATTGAGCTTCATCAGCGCGTTGCCATTTCACAACAGCATGATGCAGATGCGTTTGTTTCCATTCATTATGATTCAGTTGATGATCGCAGTGTCCGAGGATACACTACCTATTTTTACGGAGGCCCGGATGAGGATCTGGCCAATGCCATTCATACCGGTCTTGAAGATCAAATGACGATCCGCAATCGTGGTGTCCACTTTGGAAATTTCCTTGTTTTACGTGATAACACTGCCCCATCTGCTTTAATTGAGCTTGGTTTTATCAGTAACCCATCGGAGGAAGCGTCTGTAACGAATGACCGTTTCAGAGAAATTGCCGCAACCGGGATTTACAATGGATTAACAGTGTATTTTTCAGGTGATGAAGACTGACAAAAACAGGCAAAGGTCCCGGTCATGTGTTTGACCGGGACCTGTATGCTGTATATCTTTTTTTCAATAAAGAGCTTCATGAATGAATAAATCAATTCGCCTAAAATTAAAAGACCGCACAAGTTCTTCCTGATTCAAAAGAGCTTGTACGGTCTTTGTTATTTACTTTCTACGATGAGTGTGACAGGACCATCATTTGTGAGAGATACATCCATCATCGCACCGAATACGCCGGTTTCCACCTGAAGCCCTTTTTCTCTGAGCAATTCGTTAAAATGTTCGTATAAAGGCTCGGCATGATCAGGTCTCGCAGCAGCCATAAAATTAGGTCTGCGCCCTTTTTTCGTATCCCCGTATAAAGTGAATTGTGAAATGGATAAAATCTGCCCTTCACGATCCAGGACAGAATGGTTCATTTTCCCCTCTTCATCTTCAAAAATTCGCAGTTTAGCGATTTTCTCTGCAGCATAAGCACAGTCCGCCTCACTGTCATCCTGACTGATTCCGACTAACAGAACAAGGCCATGAGGGATCTGTCCTGTTACATTTCCATCAACGGTTACTTGTGCTTTTTTACTTCTTTGTACGACCACTTTCACTGTTAAAAGCCTCCAGTATCAGTTTACAATTCGCTGAACAGCGTAGATGTCCGGTATTTGTTTGATCCTGTCCACTACCCGCTGAAGATGGGTGACGTTTTGAATCATGATGGACATGTTAATCGTCGCGATTTTATTACGGTCGCTTCTTCCGCTGACAGCAGAGATATTGGTTTTTGTTTCATTAACCGCCTGCAGGACCTCATTTAATAAACCTCTGCGGTCGTAACCGGAGATTTCAATGTCCACGTTGTATTCCTTGCGGTTATCGGTAGTGCCTTCCCACTCAACGGGAATTAAGCGTGCTTCTGAATCCCCCTGAATATTCGGACAGTCATGACGGTGAACTGAGACGCCGCGGCCTCTTGTGATAAAACCAATGATCTCATCACCAGGCACAGGGCTGCAGCATTTTGACAGACGTACGAGAAGATTATCGATTCCTTTTACCGTTACACCTGCATCCTTCTTTTTCTTCGGAGAAGGCGGTTTAATATCTGCCATCGCTTTTTCAAGCGTGTCTTCTTCATCACGAAGCTTCCGGAGACGATCCGTCAGACGGTTGGCAATCTGTGCCCCCGTGATCCCGCCGTATCCTACAGCCGCATAAAGGTCTTCTTCACTGGCAAAATTGAATTTCTCATAAACACGTTTCATATTTTCATCTGTCAGAACAATTTTAGGGTCAAAATCAAGCGCACGGATTTCACGGTCAACGACGTCGCGGCCTTTTTCCACATTTTCTTCACGCCGCTGTTTCTTAAAGAACGCTTTGATCTTGTGCTTAGCCTGGGAAGTCTGTGCCAGCTTGAGCCAGTCCTGACTCGGGCCGTAAGAATGCTTGGAGGTCATGATTTCAATAATATCGCCAGTCTTCAGCGTTGAATCGAGCGGTACCATTTTACCGTTCACCTTGGCTCCAATTGTTTTATTTCCGATTTCAGAGTGAACCCTGTAGGCAAAATCAATAGGTACCGATCCGGCAGGCAGCTCCATAACATCTCCTTTTGGCGTGAACACATACACCATATCAGAGAACAGATCGAACTTCAGCGCATCCATAAACTCCTCAGCATCAGACGAATCCTGCTGAAACTCAAGAATTTCACGGAACCAGGTTAACTTCTTTTCAATTGACTGTTTATTGTCTTCATTGACAACAGTTCCTTCTTTATAAGCCCAGTGAGCCGCTACCCCGTATTCTGCAATGCGGTGCATATCGGACGTACGGATCTGAACTTCAAGCGGATCCCCTTTTGGACCAATGACGGTCGTATGGAGAGACTGGTACATATTCGGTTTCGGCATGGCGATATAATCTTTAAATCGACCAGGCATCGGCTTCCAGCACGTATGGATAATTCCGAGCACAGCATAACAGTCCTTAATACTGTCAACCAGAACACGCACAGCAAGAAGGTCATAGATTTCATTAAACTGTTTATTTTGCATCGCCATTTTTTTATAGATCGAATAAATGTGCTTCGGACGGCCATAAATTTCCGCATCAATGCCTACTTCATTTACCTGCTGGTTAATTTCATCAATGACGTTATTGACGTACTCTTCCCGTTCGTTACGTTTCTTTTTCATCAGGTTAACGATTCGGTAGTATTGCTGAGGATTTAAATATCTGAGCGCTGTATCCTCAAGTTCCCATTTAATAGCGGATATACCGAGGCGGTGAGCAAGAGGAGCGAAAATTTCGAGCGTTTCGTTCGAAATCCGAATCTGCTTTTCCACCGGCATATGCTTCAGCGTTCTCATATTATGAAGACGGTCAGCAAGCTTGATCAGAATAACCCGAATATCCTGTGCCATGGCAATGAACATTTTCCGGTGATTCTCCGCCTGCTGCGCCTCTTTTGATTTATATTTGATTTTTCCAAGCTTGGTCACGCCGTCAACGAGCATTGCCACTTCTTCGTTGAAACGTTCGCGTAAATCATCATACGTATATATTGTATCCTCAATCACATCGTGCAGAAATCCTGCTGCAACGGTTGAGGGATCCATTTGAAGGTTTGCCAGGATGCCTGCCACCTGAACAGGGTGTATGATGTAAGGCTCACCCGATTTTCTGAACTGTTCTTTATGGGCCTCTTTAGCCAGCTCATAGGCTTTTTTTACAAGGTCAACCTGCTGATCATTCATATAGGTTGCCGTAATCTCGAACACTTCTTCCGCGGTAAGCACCCGATCATTTGCCATACGTTTTATCACCTTTATCATTCTTAATAGTTTTGAGTATTGTTTCTATTATTAATAAAAAATCAATTTATGTAAAGCAATTCCGGCTGTTTTCGTAAAATAAGCACAAAGCCGCCGGTAAAATTAACGAAATTTTACTTCTAATTCTATGTTCAGCTAAAGATTGAAAAAAGAAATGTATCCTGGCTTAATCGTCTTCTTTCAAATTATGTGATTCGGGATATGAAAAAGAGTCCCTTTTGATCAGGACTCTTTGCTGCTTAACCTCAGTATTCCATTAATCTCAGCATATCATAACCGTTCAGCTTTTCACGGCCGTTAAGATAAGTAAGCTCGATCAGGAAAGCACAGCCTGCGACTACTCCGCCAAGCTCTTCAACCAGCTTGATCGTTGCTTCGATTGTACCGCCTGTTGCAAGCAGGTCATCGGTAATCAGCACGCGCTGTCCTGGCTTGATCGCATCACGATGAATCGTCAGGACATCTTTTCCGTATTCTAATCCATAATCTACTTTTACTGTCTCACGCGGAAGCTTTCCTTCCTTACGTACAGGTGCAAAACCGACACCAAGTGCATAAGCAACCGGACAGCCGATAATAAAGCCGCGCGCTTCCGGTCCTACGATTAAATCAATCTGCTTATCTTTTGCATATTCAACGATCTGATCCGTTGCGTAACGGTAAGCATCGCCATTGTCCATTAGAGTCGTAATGTCCTTGAAGCGAATACCTTCTTTCGGCCAGTCTTCAACGATCGTCACATATTGTTTTAAATCCATACCTTTTCCTCCTCAAGTTGCCCCGTCCAGCCGGAGCGCTCTTCAAACCATCGCTTCAAATCATGAAACGAAGAATATAAAAGCTCCTGCTCCATCTTTACAGACTGTGTCTTGCGCTGATAAGCAGGGGATTCTGTTAAATCCCGCTTTTGTATATGCTCATTAATCGAAACGAATCCATCGTTTATTGTAACAAAACCAAGTTCAAAAAACACCTTTGTCATAAAATTAATTGTGTCAATTGACCAACCACGGTGAGAAGCAAGTGCCTGGCCCTGATTTTTAAGGTTGAATGAACCTCTCTTTTTCAGAAATGTAAAAAACCACGCAAACTGATCTCTTCCTGGAACCGCACTGAAAAACTGCGGATTCTCATGATAAAAATGAGCATACAACCTTGAAGGTCGCTCATTTTTGATAAGATCGACCAGTACATGCTCCTCTTCAGGCAGGTCAAGCAGGACAAGCGGTCTGTCCATCAAATCTGTTTGCTTTGCCTGCTCATGATTTTCAATCAGATGCAGTTCATGACCGGAAAATAAATCATAGAACCGGTCATACGTTTCTTTTTTAAAGGAAACAGCTACCGCATTTTCAGGAACGAGCGACACCCACCTTGCCGGCTGGGTAATCCCTCTGACATCAAACAATTGCCATTCCTTCACACGGAGATCTTTAATAAAAAGCTGCGGCTTCCGCGTATTGTTCCACTCATTTACTGAAAGTTCACCAATTACGTCAATTGAAGCCAATGGTGAAATATGGTCTGCCGCTTCTCCAAGCTGAAACGCAATCGCATCAAGAGAATAATCATCCTGTTTTAAGGTGACTTTTAAATGATTTTGATTGGCACCTATTTTTCTGATGGAAGAAATGGCTGCCTGTTCAACCAGTACTTTCGGTTTCGCATTTTTCATCCCGAATGGAGCGAGCATATTGAGCTGTTCAATCGCTTTTAAATCTGTATCCTCGATTTTAATCGGCACATCGATATGTGTGACAGGTATAAAATCCTCCTCACGCATGGACTCCGCCTGACGATTCAGGTTCTCCCTGAGCAGATCAACATGCTCAACCGACAATGTCATTCCTGCTGCCATCGGGTGTCCGCCGAAATGTGGAAGGATTTCACGGTTTTTAGAAAGCTCCTGAAACATATTAAATCCTTCGATACTTCTGGCAGAACCCTTGGCTTTCCCAGTCTCTTCATCAATACAAAGAATAATTACGGGACGGTAATATTTTTCAACGAGTTTTGATGCAACGATTCCGACTACGCCCGGATTCCATCCTGCTTTAGCCAGGACAAGCACCCGGTTTTCTTCAGAGCGGTAATGCTCTTCCACGATCTCTGTCGCTTCCTTTGTAATCTCAGAGACAATTGCCTGCCGTTCTTTATTCAGCCTGTCTATTTCAGCTGCAATCCCTTCTGCTTCTTCTGTATCCTCAGTCAAAAGAAGATCAACCGCCGGATCTGCATCAGACAACCTTCCTACTGCATTCAGACGTGGTCCGATTGCAAAGCCGACCGTTTCTTCATCCGCTTCAGAAACATTTGAACCTGCTTTTTTCAGAATGGCATGAATGCCGGGACGTCTTGTTGCTCTAAGTTGTTTTAAACCTTTTTTAACAAGAATCCGGTTTTCTCCATGGAGCGGAACGAGATCGGCAATCGTACCAATCGCCACAAGATCAAGCAGTTCATCCGGAACCCTTCCAAGCAGCGCATGAGCCAGCTTAAAAGCAACCCCTACGCCTGCCAGTTCTTTAAATGGATAAGTACTTTCAGGATGATTCGGATGAATGATGGCTAAAGCTTCCGGCAGTTCAGGTCCTGGTTCATGGTGATCCGTGATAATCAGATCTGTATTCAGTTCTTTCAATACCTGCGCTTCATGGACACCTGAAATGCCATTATCGACCGTAATAATTAATGAAAACCCTTGAGCAACAGCATCGCGGAAAGCACCTTCATTCGGTCCATAACCTTCAGTAAACCGGTTCGGTATGTAAAATTCGGCTTCAGCACCTAATTCTCTTAGTGCCGTCAGCAATACAGATGTACTCGTTACACCGTCCGCATCATAATCTCCATATACAAGAATCATTTCCTGTTCGCTGATAGCCCGTTTGATGCGTTCCACTGCCTTATCCATATCCATCATGAGAAACGGATCGTGCACTTCTTTTTTATCTGCATATAAGAAATCAGATGCAGCATCAGGCTCTGTTATACCCCTTTGCACAAGTAAATTTGCAATAAAAAGTGGAATGTTAAGTGCATCAGCAAGCCTTTTGGATTGTTCGCCGCTGGTTTCCTTAACATTCCATCTAGTTTTAGATGTTAGCATGTTATTCACCTCTTCAGATTCTTTTATTATACAGGAGGCGAATACGTGTTTCAATCGGTCGTCCTTATCATCCTCTTAATACAGTCAGGATTAAATATCAAAAAACAACCTTCTCAATGACATGACATTGAGAGGGTTGTTGATCAATAAACATTTCTTTATTCTGCTGCAGAGTCACCCGCACTGTCAGGGGCCGTTTTCCTGTAATCCGTCCGCGTAGGCAACGGTTCCGGATTTTTTGATTCAAGCTCTGCCACACGATCATTCAGACGCTGATTTTCAACCTCCAGCTGCTTCACTTTCCGCTGCGCAATAAACAGACGGAACAAGCCAACTGAACCAATAATAATTCCACCCATTAAAACTGAACCGAGAATAACAAGAATCAGCGGAAGATCCGTCTCAGCAAAACCAAAGTTCACCGTCACAGGATCAACATTAATAACAGCAAAAATAGCAACAATTAGTGCAAAAACAATCCCTAAAATTAACGTCCATTGAAATTTCATCTTCTCACCCCATTTTTATTTATCTGATCTAATCCATCAAATTCGGACAAAACCCTTTACCAGTATAAAGAATTATTTCATTTTACCCTAATACGAGTGTTCTTAACCCTATTAAAACGGCTTGGCTCAGGGGATGGTCCCGGACCGGGTATTCAAAAAAACCGGAACAACTCCCTCAAGAGTCATCCCGGTTTCAATTCATCTATTCACCTTACACAACAGGCTCATCTGAAGCCCAATCCTGCTTCTCTTTATACGTAATCAGTACACCCTTCTTCTTCAACTGACGCTTCTTCAGCACATACCAAAGCTGTGCAGCAATAAACACAGAAGAATAAGTACCTGCAATTAATCCGACTAATAGCGCAATCGAGAAGTTAAGAATCGACGTCGCCCCAAAAATAATCAGCGCAACAACAACAAATACAACCGTCAAAACAGTATTAACCGAACGTCCAAGCGTTTGTCTGAGTGAATTATTCACAATTAACGCAAGCTCTTCTTTCGTCTCAATACGCTTTATTTTTCTCATATTCTCACGGATACGGTCAAATGTAACGATCGTATCATTAATTGAATAACCAATTACGGTCAGAACGGCCGCAATGAAGGTAATATCCACTTCAAGACGTGTCAGACTGAACACAGCAATAATGAAAAATGCATCGTGAACAAGCGCGACAATCGAAGCCACTGCCATTTGCCATTCAAATCGGATCGTTACGTAGAGAATGATACCCAGTGAGGCGATCGCTACTGCGTATAATGCATTTTCAGTAAGCTCTTTTCCGATTACAGGACTAACCGTTGAAATATTTGGATCACTACCGTATTTTTCATTGAAATAAGATCTCAATTCAGCAATCTGATCCTGGCTTAATGCCTCACTGAATCGGGCAACCCCAATCTCCTGGTTATCTCCGGAGATGACGATACTTGAAGCCTCAAGACCTACTGATTCAATGTCTGACTCCAGCTGTCCATCTTCAAATGATTGATCTGAAAGAACTTCCATACGAGTTCCCTCGGTAAAATCAATACCCAGATTCAATCTGAAAATTAATAAAACCGACAATCCGGCAACAAGAAGTGCTGCAGAGAGAAGGAAGAATTTCTTCCGGCTTTTTACAAAGTCAAAACGGTCAAACTTTGTTGGAAGATCAAGTGAATCAGGTTCTTCGTCTTCATTGTATTCAAGAATTTCCGACTGTTTGACACCGAACCAGCTCTTATGGCCTTCAAGGAACTTACTCTTCACCCAAAGACTCATAAATAGTCGTGTACCGAAAACGGCGGTGATAAAGCTTGTCAGAATACTGATCAGAAGCATCGTCGCAAACCCTTTAACAGAGCTTGTTCCGAATGCAAACAGCACAATACCTGCAAGGAGTGTTGTAATATTCGCATCAAAGATCGTCCAAAGTGAGGATCCGCTACCTTTTTTCCAGGCATCTTTGATTGAACGCCCCACACGAAGTTCTTCTTTTACCCGTTCGTAGGTGATGATATTGGCATCAATCGCCATACCGACCCCGAGGATCAGGGCTGCAATACCCGGTAAGGTTAAGACACCATTCAACCAGTCAAAAATAAGCAGAATTAAGTAAATATATACGGAAAGCGTCAGGATTCCAATGAATCCAGGGAAACGATAGACCACAAGCATAAACAGGAAAATCAGCGAAATACCAATAATCCCTGCTAATATTGTCTGATCCATTGCCATTAGACCAAATGAAGCTCCTACAGAAGTAGAATAAACTTCAACAAGTTCAACAGGCAGAGAACCGGCGTTTAAAAGGTCTCTCAGGTTTTGAGCTTCCTCAAGCGTAAAATTCCCAGAAATCGTTACCGTTTCTCTATCTAGCACTTGATTTACGTATGGGGCAGAAATAAATTTAGGATCTTCCTTCGTCACTTCTTCCCGGAAAGAGTCACCCTCTTCATAATCAAGCCAGATCACTAGTTGATTCTCAGGTGCCATAGCGAGAATACGCTCTGTTATTTCACCAAACTGTGTTGCATCCTTTAATTGAACCTGCACAATCGGCGCATTTGTATTCGGGTCAAAGATTTGTGTGGCACCACCCTCAACAAGGTCAGCACCGGTCATCTGAACTTCATCATTCACATCACGGAATGTCAGGTTGGCTTCAGTAGACAGAATCTCTCTTGCCTCATTCTGATCCTCTACCCCTGCAAGCTGAACACGGATTCTATTGCCATCCTCGACCTGAATGACCGGTTCGCTGACACCAAGGACGTTCACTCTTCGTTCAAGTGCTTCTGCTGTATCTGATACAACGGCTTCCGTTATGTCCTGTCCTTCTTCAGCGGGCTCCACTTCATAAAGAACTTCAAATCCACCCTGGAGGTCAAGTCCAAGCTTAATGTTGTTAAGTATCGTCTGAGAGGTCAATCCCATTGTGCCGCCTATTAGAATGACTAATAGAAAAAAAGCGACAATCCTGCTGCGCTTTATCATTATGTAAAAATCCTCCTCAATTACATGCACACGGTGTGCAAGAAAACTTCAGCCAAAACATTGCTCCGGCTTGTAACAAACTTGTAAAACGTCTGAAATTTCAGCAACAGACTTATTATGTAACAGTTGAGAACACGTGTCAATGACCTATAAAATTTGTCAGGACTTGTTCAAGTTTCCGTTTTGTTCTCCATAAAGCAGCAGTTCGACTTCGTCATCATTGAGACCATTTCCTACTGAAAATGAGCGGTACTCCTGATTCGCCATATAATTCATAAAATCACCGGCTTTAATAGATAATATTTCATTTACAGCACGGTGAATACGAATTTCGCCCTGTTCCCTCTTCCACTTCTTTGTTTGCATGTATTTCCAAAGAAGCTCAGGGGTTGCCGAATCATATCCGTAAAGCTGTAATTCCTGCGCTTTACTGACAAGAGCCGGACCGGCCACTCTGAATGCTTCTTCAAATGACATTTCCTTATTCACACATTCTCCTCCTGTCTATCTTGTTGTACTAACCAATCTCTCTTTGTGCATATGATTCATTGTAGCTGAAATCAAGTCGTTTGAGAAGATGGAGGACACTGTGTCGACATTTATTAAAGGAACCATTTTACTGATGGTAGCCGCACTGGCCACAAAAATATTGGGATTTGTTCATCGGATAATGCTCGCCGGGCTGACTGGTGAAGAAGGCGTCGGATTATATATGATGACATTTCCTGCTCTGATGCTTGCTATCACGGTCACCCAGCTTGGTCTGCCAATTGCCATTTCAAAATATGTATCCGAAGCGGAAGCCAAAAAAAGCCCGCACGAAGTCAGAAATATTCTGACTGCATCGTTGTGGATTACAGGATCACTGGCATGTTTATTAACACCTGCTCTGTTTTTCTCGGCACCATTCATCGCTAATGTTCTGCTGGACAACAACCGTACACTTATTCCCTTTATTGCAGTACTTCCGGTTGTGCCCATTGCAGCCTTTTCAGCTGTCCTGCGGGGATACTTCATGGGTAAACAAAAGATGGGTGTTACAGCAGCAGGATCCGTCATTGAACAACTGGTAAGGATATTTCTGTTAACATGGATTGTTTCAGCACTGATGGAACGCGGAATCGAATATGCAGCGGCAGGGGCAATGATTGCGTCCGTTGCAGGTGAGCTCGTTTCACTACTCTTTCTTCTAACTGTTTTTTACATAACAAAAAGACCGGTCAGAATGAAAAAGCCGGTCATGTTTGCTGCTACATCAAAAAAACTTCTCAATATCGCACTACCTTCTGCAGGAAGCAGGATGGTCGGATCTGCAGCGTGGTTTCTTGAACCGATTATTGTGATGAAATGTCTGATGATGACGGGCTTAACCGCATCATATGTAACCGGGCAATACGGATTGCTGACAGGATTTATTCTTCCTGTCCTTTTACTGCCATCCTTTATTACGGTCTCACTCAGTACCGCTCTTGTTCCCTCAATCAGCGAGGCGCTGGCAAAAAAGCAGCTGCAGACTGTTGAACACAGGGTTCATCAGGCACTCAGAATTTCACTTGTAACCGGTGCACTGTTTTCCCTACTGCTGTTTATGGAAGGAGAGTATTTCCTTCAGCTGCTCTATCACACCTCAAACGGGCAGGATATACTGAAGCTTTTATCTGCACTATTCATTTTTTATTATTATCAGGGTCCCCTTCATGCTGTCATGCAGGCATTCGAAGCGGCGGGAACAGCTATGATCAACAGCATTATTGGTGCCATTGTCAAATTGGCCGTCATGGCCTTTTTACTGCTGCAAATGGAAAACATTATTGGCGCGGCGATCGGGATTGCAGCCGGCGTGATCACCGTCACCTTTTTACACTTTCACTCCATACGCACGATGATCAAACTGACGATTCCTTATGGACAGTATGTGGCGACGGGATTTTTACTCGTACTGTGCTCCCTGATCCATCAGTTAATCGTTCCATATGCCTCTTCTCCGGAACGCATTTTCATTTTAACGGTCTGTTTTATTGTGTTCGCATCCGGTCTTCAGCTTATTAAAAAAGAGGACTGGTTTATTTTCGGCAAGTCTTTCAGGAAGAGCTGATGTACCATCTTCCATCCTCAAAAGAGCAAAAGAAAATATCTTTACAGGATGTGTAACCCATTTTACCTAGTTCATTTTTCAACCAAGTTTCATCCTTTCCGATCAGATCCAGATGTCTTTGCTGAACCCTTCCATCCATTACTAACGGAAGAGAAAGGCTGCCTTCTTCACGTCCCTTTCTCAAAACCGTCAAACTGCCCGATGGCTCTAAAATAGCATAGGACACTTCATGAAGGTTAAATACTTCTTTTTCACGCAGCTGCTGCATCAAATCATCAATGTTGTATCTGTTTTTTCTCATTTCGCTTTTAACAAGTTCACCATCTTTGATTAAAATAGAAGGTCTCCCATCAAAAAGCTCACGTATTCGCTTTGACTTCAAAGAAACCCAGGAAAGAATAATCTGCAGGATCATTAACAGAATCATGGGGAAGGCTGCCTGAAACATACTCATATAAGGATCTTCAATCGCAAATACAGCTACCTCAGCAATCATCATAAAAACAACGAGATCCAGCAGGCTCAGTTCCCCGACCTCTCTTTTGCCCATGAGTCTGAAAATAATAAAAATCAATATATATAATAATACGGCCCTTAGTGCAACAAGACTGTAAAACTCAATCATCACGGTCACCATCCTTCAACGATAGCGTTCCCGATATTTAAAAAACTACTCAGAAAGAAGGGATCCCATGTCTTCCTGGATCAATGTCTTCAAAGGTACAAGCGGTGCCATCATCACCATCCTAATCCTTGCACTCCTGTCATCCTGTCTCTTTGCCACCCTACTCCACTTCACATCTATGACCGAAACAACCGCATCAAAATGGCTCAACGGATCCGTCTTTGTTTTTGCCGTCATCGGCAGCATGGCAGGCGGCGCCTTCTCAAAAAGTCACGGCTGGGTAATTGGTGCCATCACCGGACTATTACTCATCGCCTTATCCATATGGACAGTCTGGCCGATCCAGTTCGAATGGTCCCACCTCTTTCACTACACCGGCCTCCTCCTCCTCTCCTGCACCGGAGGAGTCGCCGGCGTCAACCTGTTCAACAAATCCTGAAGATCAGTCACTTCAGACCCATCATAGCTTGCAGTTATTCTATACCATACACTGAAAAGTCGCACAGCCCCCTGTTTATTAACAAACATTATATTTTAAGACAGGGGGACTTTTCATATTCAGAGGGGCTGGGGCACCCGAAGACTCCTGTGGCGGAAAGCGACAGGTGAGACAGATGTGCGCAGCACAACTGGCTCACCGCGCGGCCACGGAAAGCGGAGGGTGCCCCAGCCCCGGTTTCATGTATTAAAAATAAATAAAAAGAAAAAAAGCCGCCCTCAGGCAGCTTTTTTTCTTTAAGCAGTCGATCCCCTATTTACATAGCAGAATTTTTCTCTACAACCTCACGAATCGCATTGCGATCATAAGTTAAACGGCTTCCGTCTCCACACTTAATGACAACCTGACCTTCGTCAAGCGCATCAATGATTCCGTGAAGACCGCCAATCGTGACAATCTTATCACCTTTGCTTAAGCTGTTCTGCATTTCCATTACTTTCTTCTGGCGCTTCTGCTGTGGACGGATTAAGAAAAGGTACATCAAACCGAACATCAGAATAAGCGGTGCCAACGTCAATAACATATCCATACTGATTTAACTCCTCCCTTCGTGCAGTTATCTATTAGAAGTTTTTTGCATTCGGCTGATTGAAACCGTACTGTTCAAAAAACTCTTCGCGGAAATCGCCAAGTCTGTCTTCTCTAATCGCCTGGCGGACTTGCCCCATTAAGTTTATCAGAAAATGCAGATTATGATAAGTAGTTAGTCTGATTCCGAACGTTTCTTCACACTTAATTAAGTGACGGATATAAGCACGTGAATAATTTTTACAAACATGGCAGTCACAGTTAGGATCCAGTGGTCCGAAGTCGCGGGCATACTTCGCATTTTTCACAACAAGTCGTCCTTCACTTGTCATCAGCGTACCGTTACGGGCGATCCGTGTCGGCAGCACGCAGTCAAACATATCAATTCCGCGGATTGCACCGTCAATCAGTGAATCCGGGGATCCGACGCCCATCAGGTAACGCGGCTTATCCTCAGGCATCCACGGTGTCGTGAATTCAAGCACGCGGTTCATTACATCCTTCGGTTCACCAACCGATAATCCTCCTACTGCATAACCCGGAAAGTCCATTGCAACGAGGTCGCGGGCACTCTGACGGCGCAGGTGCTCATATTCCCCACCTTGAATAATGCCGAACAGCCCCTGATCATGAGGTCTTGCATGCGCTTCAAGACAGCGCTCAGCCCATCTGGTTGTACGCTCCACTGAATCCTTCATATACTTTTCTTCAGCCGGATAAGGAGGACATTCATCAAAA
This sequence comes from Jeotgalibacillus aurantiacus, assembly GCF_020595125.1. Classification (NCBI taxonomy): domain Bacteria; kingdom Bacillati; phylum Bacillota; class Bacilli; order Caryophanales; family Caryophanaceae; genus Jeotgalibacillus; species Jeotgalibacillus aurantiacus. The sequence goes on along the minus strand of NZ_JACNMS010000004.1, from coordinate 257,915 downwards.
GCCATCATGATATCAGAGCCGAGTGCATTTTGAATTTCCATCGCTTTTTCAGGGCTTAAAAACAGTTTGTCCCCGTTAATATGGTTTCTGAAATGCACGCCTTCTTCCTTAATATCACGGAATTTACTTAATGAAAATACCTGAAAACCGCCTGAATCTGTTAAAATCGGACGATCCCAATTCATAAATTTATGAAGGCCGCCTGCTTCTCTTATAATATCGTGACCCGGACGCAGCCACAGGTGATACGTATTGCTTAAAATAATACCTGCATTTAATTCTTTCAGGTCTTCCGGCGACATCGTTTTAACAGTGGCCATCGTTCCGACCGGCATAAAGGTAGGCGTTTCAAATGATCCGTGCGGTGTATGCACGATTCCGAGCCTTGCACCTGTCTGTTTACATGTTTTTATATGTTCATATCGTATTGCACTCAATGGAGAATGCTCCTCTCTACTTAATCAGCATCGCATCGCCAAAACTGAAAAAGCGATACTTTTCTTTTACTGCCTCTTTATAAGCGTTCAGTGTATGCTCTCTGCCAGCCATTGCGCTCACGAGCATGATTAATGTGGATTTAGGTAAATGAAAGTTGGTCAGTAAGACATCAGATGCTTTAAACTGATAGCCCGGATAAATGAAAATATCTGTCCAGCCCGATTGAGCGTTAAACTTTCCATTTTCATCTGCAATCGTTTCAAGCGTGCGTGTTGAGGTCGTGCCAACGGTAATGATCCGCCCGCCATTTTCACGCGTCCGGTTCAGAATGGCCGCATTGTCCTCTGACAGCAGATAATATTCACTATGCATATCATGCTCCTCAATACTGTCCACTGACACAGGGCGGAACGTGCCAAGTCCGACATGAAGCGTGATAAAGGCAAGCTTAACGCCTTTTTGCTGAATTTCCTCCAGCAGCTCTTCCGTGAAATGAAGACCGGCCGTTGGAGCAGCCGCTGATCCTCTCTCTTTTGCAAAAACGGTTTGATAGCGGTCTCTGTCATCCAGCTTCTCTTTGATATATGGCGGTAGCGGCATATCACCGAGCTCGTCCAGCAGTTCATAAAAAATACCGTCATAGGAGAATTCCAGTATTCTTCCTCCCTGCTCACCTGTTTCCAGACACTCAGCTGTCAGCAAGCCGTTGCCAAATGAGATTTTCGTTCCCGGCTTGATCCTTTTAGCAGGTTTCACAAGCGTTTCCCACTTGTCTCCCTCAAGTTGTTTTAAAAGCAGCACTTCAATCGCCGCTCCCGTTTCTTCCTTTTCCCCGATCAGGCGGGCAGGAAGAACTTTCGTATCATTCAGGACAAGGCAGTCACCCTCGTTTAAATACTGCAGAATTTCACGAAATGAGTGGTGCTCCACCTTACCTGTTTTCTTATCGAGAACCATCAGTCTGCTTGAAGTCCGGTCCTCAAGTGGCACCTGCGCAATCAGTTCCTCAGGCAGTTCAAAATCAAAATCATTGATATTCATGTCTCTTACAGCTCCTTATTATCGAAACCTTCCGATCAGAAAAAAGATCCCCGTCAAAATAAGACTGAGCAGAATCGATGTCACGATCGGAAAATAAACCGTGAAATTTTCCCGTTTAATCACAATATCTCCAGGCAGACGGCCCGCTTTTATAAATTGCAGTAAAAATCCTGCAATGAGTAAAGCCGCACCGGCAATCATCATCATTTTTGGAAGACTCACTCTGGTACCTCCATATTAAAATGCTGATAAACAAGTGGCGTTACAATACGCCCTCTCGGTGTGCGCTGGAGAAAACCGATTTGCAGCAGGTAAGGTTCATACACATCTTCAATCGTTGTGGATTCCTCACCAATGCTCGCAGCAATCGTATCAAGTCCTACCGGGCCACCCCGGAACCGCTCAATAATGCCCGTCAACAGCTTATGGTCAATATGATCAAGCCCCATCCGGTCCACCTGCAGAAGTTCGAGGGATGATTGAGCAATCGGAAGTGTAATGTCCCCGTTCCCCCGTACCTGCGCATAATCCCGTACACGTCGCAACAGACGGTTCGCGATACGCGGTGTTCCTCTTGAGCGACGGGCAATTTCAGCAGCGCCCTGTTCATCAATCTCCGTATTAAAAATATCAGCCGTACGGCATACGATGTCAATCAACTGCTCTTCATTATAATATTCCAGGCGGCTGAGGACACCAAAGCGATCTCTGAGCGGCGCAGATATGGCGCCTGCTCTTGTCGTAGCGCCAACGAGCGTAAAAGGTGGTAAATCCAGCCTGACTGAACGTGCACTCGGACCGGTACCAATCACGATATCCAGACAGAAATCCTCCATAGCCGGATACAATACCTCTTCAATCGCACGCGGCAGACGGTGAATCTCATCAATAAACAAAACGTCCCCCGGTTCAAGCGCTGATAAAATGGCGGCAAGATCACCCGGACGTTCAATCGCCGGTCCTGCAGTCGTCCTGAGATTTACATTCATTTCATTTGCAATAACCGCAGCAAGCGTTGTTTTCCCAAGCCCCGGTGGTCCGTAAAGAAGGACATGGTCAAGAGTCTCCTGCCTGTTTTTAGCTGCTTCGATATAGATTTCAAGGTTCTTTTTCACCTGGTCCTGACCGATATACGTGCTCAGCAGCTGTGGCCTGATTGATTGCTCAAGCGACTGGTCTTCCAGGTTTGCTTCACCGGTCATGATGCGCTCTTCCATGCTGTCCCCTCCTTTACTTCAGTTTTAACATGAGCTGCAGCCCTTTTTTAATATACTGATCGGTTGTCATGACTTCTTTTAGCAAGACAGGTTTTATTTTCTTTGTTTCCCTCTCAGAATACCCGAGTGCCTCGAGCGCGAGCATCGCTTCTTCCAGTGCAGTCTCAGCTTCATTCTTCTCCTCAGCCGGTTCTGTAAACAGGTTAGGAAAGTAATCAGGAACGACATCCTGAAGTTTCCCTTTCAGATCTAAAATCATCTGACGTGCCGTTTTCTTGCCGACGCCAGGGAATTTAACAAGCAGTGTTTCATTTTCGTTTTCAATCGCTTCAATCACCTGTTCAGGTGCACCCGAAGCCAAAACGGCAAGTGCCCCCTTCGGTCCAATGCCCGAAACACTTAAGAGTTTTGTAAAAAGCAGCTTCTCTTCCATTGTCGGGAAGCCGAATAACGTCAGCTGGTCCTCGCGAACATGCTGGTATGTAAAAATTTGTACAGTCTGTCCTTTTTTTGACGCCATAATAAATGGATTTGGCATATAGATTTTATAACCAAGTCCATGATGATCTGACACAACATATTCAGTTGCAATATAAGCGATTTCGCCTTTTATATATTCATACATCAAGGTATCTTCCTTTCAGTCCATTCTCCATTGTACCACATTTTTAGCGCTTTAAAATCTGACTATTTCAGATAAATAGAAACATCCGTTCTATTTTAACAGATTTCAGAACGAAGCGCACGAACCGTTGAAATCGTCAAAGAAAAGCTCAGGCGGCTCGTTCAGCCCCGACAAGCAAAAGGCGAAGATGAAAAGAGGGCTGACCTTCGCCCTCGTTCAGCTTTGACTTATGACCTCGAGGGGCTAGCCGCCGGAGCTGGACACAGAAAAGCGCAGGCGACTCGCCCAGCCCCGACAAGCATAAGACGAAAATGAAAAGAGGGTTGCTCTTTACCCTCGTTCATTTTTGGCTTATGACCTCGAGGGGCTAGTCGCCGGAGCTAGACAAAAAAAAGCAGCCCGGAGGACCGCTTTTCGATTTAAATATTATTCTTTTGTGATGATGGGTGTATATCCGTTCATTGCGCTGAGCGGGGAAAGCTCTTCCCTGCTTTTTCTGAGAACAACTTTTTCCTCTGACATATCCACCAGCTGCCACCCTTCGTAAAGGGACCAGAAATCCTCCATGGCTTCAAAGCTTTCCTGACGTGTTTCAGTTCCTTTTTCGCCGTCAAGGAAAATCGTTTCGAAATCAATGGTGATGGTGTGAGCGGATGCGTGTTGAGGAATGCTGAACATAGTGAGTAGGGCTGCTGATAGGATGAAATACTTCAATGTGTTCACCTGCTTTTTTGTTACTTAGTTTGCGGCTGATTTTGTTTTTTATTCATAAAACCGGGGCTGGACGAGTCGCCTCCGCTTTTCCAAAGCCGGGACGGGGACATCCTTCGCTTTCCGCGGCCGCGCGGTGAGCCAGCTAGCGCTTCGCGCTACGCTGTCTCACCTGTCGCTTCTCTGCCGCAGGAGTCTTCGGATGTCCCCGTCCCTCTGAATAATATAGAACAGGCATGACTGCTTATTAATTTATTATCAATTTACTGCTTAGTATCCCCGAAATGGCATTGGGTACGGCATGCCTTGATGGGGTTTGTTGCAGCCGCATTGACAGTAGTGATGTGGCGGCATCATTTGGCCTTGAGGAGGCATCATCATCGGCGCATTTTGGTATGGCATCATTTGCATTTGAGCGGCTTCCTGCATTGGCATTTGAGCGTTGAAAGGAGGTTGCTGCTGGACTCCTGCAACTTCCTGCATTTGAGGCATCTCCATCTGAGGCGGCCCCATCATTGGAGAAAATGGGACGCCGTATGGCATTGGACAATCGAGTCCTGAGCCTGGCATGACCGGTGAGATTGGCCAACAGTTGCCAGGGTAACCACCAGGCATTTCCTGCACACCCATCACCATCGGTTCTTCTTCCATTTCCTCTTTTACTTTATCACTCACCATTTCCGGAGCCTGAACCGGAGCTGGAAATGGAGGAGGCGCTGGCATCATGAAGGACGGCATTTGACCTGCCAGCTGCTGCATATGAATGTTGTACGTCTGATGAAGATCGATTTCCGGCTGTGTATAAACCGGATATTGCATCTGTTCTTTCATCTCAGGGTAAGCCGGTTTCACCTCTGCATAAGGATGGGTCATTTCCATTTTCAGTTCTTTTTTTGCTGCGGCTGACGGGACTTTAATTTTCATTCCAGGCATAATCATATCCGGGTTTGCAAGCTGAGTGTTGGCTGCTTTAAGCTGGTCAAATGGAACATTGTATTGTTTTGAGATATTCCATAAGGTGTCACCCTTCTGGACAATATGAATTTTCATTTTGCCACCTCCATGAATCGTTCCATATATCCTATGAAAAGATTTCATTTATGATACAATATCGTCAGAGACTTACAAGAAAGAGGTTAGAGGAATGCCAAGTGACCGCAAGACAACAGGTGAACAGAGACGCCAGCAAATTTTATTGACACTGCGTGATTCGATCAGTCCCATCACGGGCAGTACGCTTGCTGAGAGAATGAATGTCAGCCGGCAGGTGATTGTCAGTGACATCAACCTGTTAAAAGCAAAAGAAGAACCTATTCTGGCGACGAGTCAGGGTTATTTATATATGCCGTCCACCCCATCTGTGCGGGTGACAAAAAAAATTGTATGCAAGCATACGCCGGCTCAGGCGGAAACTGAGCTTTTAATTATTGTGAATAATGGTGCGACTGTTAAGAATGTATCCATTGAACATCCGTTATACGGAGATTTGACTGCTTCTCTTATGCTCCACTCACCAAATGAGGTGAAGCGGTTTATGGAGCAGGTTAAGGAAACCGAAGCCGGACTTTTATCTGAGCTGACAGAGGGTATACACCTTCACGAAATCGAAGCAGATCATGCTTCAATTATAGAAAAGGTGGAAAAGGAACTGCTTGAAGCAGGGATTCTGATTGATGAATAAAAAATGGTCTGGACAAACGTTGTCATGTTTGTCCAGACCATTTTTTATTTATAGAGCCGGCCCCGGCATACCCTCATGTCCAAATAGCCAGGTCAGTAACCATTGATAATGTCAATCACACGACGGTTTCTGTCGTTAGGTAAGCAATTTATGTCGTTAGACTATTTCAGAAAGCTGGTTTCGTCGATAGCATGACTAATCATGTTAATAGACATCTATTTTCTGTCGATAACCCTTCCGGATTTGTTGTTAAGAACATCAAAATTGTTCTTACCTAAAAAAGTGTCCTGATGCCTCTCCTCATCCTGAGCCTTCATCCCATACACCTTACTATTACTAGGTGAGCCCGTTTAAGAGAAATCAAGAAACAAAATAAAGCGGAACAAACGATATCCAGTTTGTTCCGCTTTATTTATAGGCCTTTACATTCATCACGATTGTATTGGATATTTTTTATAGCTGCCGAGAATTTTCACTTTGCAGCCGAGTGCTTCAAGTTCTTCGATGGCTCCCTGTACAAGGATGCTGTCAGCAGACTGTTCCACGTCTAAGATAAAAAAGTAGTTGCCTAGTCCGGTTTTCAGCGGTCTTGACTCGATTTTACTCAGACTCAGCTGGCGCCATGCAAATGCTGATAATACCTGGTGCAGGGCTCCGGGACGGTCGTCGGATGGCAGTGTAATCATAAGCGTTGCCTTGGCATCACTCCCATCAAGCGTCAAATTCTCTGTCACAGGATCTCTCGAGAGGACAACAAACCGTGTATGGTTAAAGTGAAAGTCATGAATGTTTTCTTCCACGATTTTTAATCCGTATGTATGGGCAGCAAGACTGTTCCCGATTGCTGCAATATTTTCCTCAGAATGTTCACCGACATATTTAGCCGCTGCTGCCGTTGATGTAACAGGCTCAAGCTCTCTGCCGCGAAAACGGTAGTAGAGATATTTATGACATTGGGCAAGCGCATGTGAGTGAGACAGAATTTTTTCAACATCCTGCCATCTCGACAGGTTGTCGGGATGAACCATTAAATGCTGTTCAATTGGAGAGACAAGCTCTGCTGTAATATGAAGATCGGCATCATGGAATAAATAATCCACCGTAATCGGTACTGAGCCTTCGAGGGCATTTTCAAGCGGCACTGCTGCTCGATCAACCTTTCCTTCAGATAACGCCTCCAGGCAGTCCGGAATTGTGGCAAAAGGAATTAAATCTTCATTTACGAAAGCACTCTTTACAGCATGATGGGTAAAAGATGCTTCAGGACCTAAGTAAGCTATTTTCACGACTACACCTTCTCTATTTCAAAATCAGGCACCCGAACCGAGAACCTCCACTTTTTCAACAAACTCAAGTTTCTTCAGTCGTGTCAGCATTTCGTCCAGGCTGACATTCATATCTGTTACATTTAATGACAGGGTGACATTTGCCCTTCCCTGCAGTGGAATCGTCTGGTGAATCGTCAGAATGTTGCACTGACATGACGCAACCAGACCAAGGAGCTGGGATAAGGTGCCTGAACGATCCTCTAAATGAAAGAAAAGAGTAATGATTCTTTCCTTAACGATGGTATGAAAAGGAAATACAGTATCCCGGTATTTATAGAATGCACTTCTGCTTAAGTCTACCTCGCGGACTGCCTCCCATACTGAGCCTGCCTTTCCTCTCTCAAGAAGCTGTTTGGCTTCTAGCGTTTTTTGCATCGCTTCCGGAAGGACATCCTCCCGGACCAGATAAAATTTTTCATCAATCGTTTTCTTTGGCACCTTCTTCACTCCCGCCTTTATTCTACAAAATCAAATTCGAATTCAATAATTTTTACCGTATCGCCGTTCTCAGCACCGCGTTCGCGCAGGGCATCATCCACACCCATTGCACGCAGCTGACGCGCAAAACGGCGGATGGACTCTTCACGGCTGAAATCAGTCATCTTAAACAGACGTTCAATCGAATCACCTGTAATCACGAAGCTTCCGTCCGGATCACGTGTGATGACAAAATCATCCTGTTTCCCTTCGTGCTTATAAAGAACGCGGTTGATCGTTTCATCCTTTTCCGCTTCCTGAAGAGGGAATTCCGGCGTGCTTTCAATCAGATCAGCAACCGTGTAAAGAAGCTCTTTCAAGCCTTGACGTGAAATGGCTGAAATCGGGAAGATCTGAACTTCTTCGCCAACCTTTTCACGGAAAGCTTTCAGGTTTTCTTCTGCATCCGGCATATCCATTTTGTTCGCCACAACGACCTGTGGACGTTCCGTTAATCGGAGGTTATATTCTTTCAGCTCGTTATTAATCGTCAGATAATCTTCATACGGATCGCGCCCTTCAAGAGCTGACATGTCAACTACATGGACAATGACACGGGTTCTCTCAATGTGACGGAGGAATTGATGACCAAGTCCGACACCTGAGTGTGCCCCTTCGATCAGTCCTGGCAGATCGGCCATAACAAATGTACGGTTATCTTCCGTTTCAACCATTCCGAGGTTTGGTGCGATCGTTGTAAAGTGATATTCTGCAATTTTCGGCTTTGCAGCTGATACGACTGAGAGCAATGTGGATTTCCCTACACTCGGGAATCCGACAAGGCCAACATCAGCGAGCAGCTTCAGCTCCATCACAACATTGCGTTCCTGACCTGGCTCCCCTTTTTCAGAAAGCTCAGGTGCCGGGTTGGAAGGTGATGCAAATCGTGAGTTACCACGGCCACCACGGCCACCCTTTGCAATAATGGCGGTTTGTCCGTGCTCTGTCAGATCGGCAATCACCTCACCTGTCGCTTCATCTTTCACAACAGTGCCAGGTGGTACTTTTACGACCATATCATCAGCGCCGCGGCCGTGCTGATTTTTAGACATGCCGTTTTCACCTTTTGGCGCTTTGAAATGACGCTGGTATCTGAAGTCCATCAGTGTTCTCAAGCCTTCTTCTACGATGAACACAACATTGGCTCCTCTTCCGCCATCACCGCCTGCAGGTCCTCCCATCGGCACATATTTCTCACGGCGGAAAGCGACCATTCCATCGCCACCGTCTCCGCCTTTTACATATATCTTGACCTGATCTACAAACATGTATGAATCCTCCTATTTCTTGCTTTCAATTTCTGGGTTCTCATCACTAAACTTTACCTGTACTGTAAAGGATGTGCGTGAATCGCTAATCCATTCAACCTCTGCCCGGTCCGGTTTCGGCACAAGGGATGATGGAGGCTGCTGCAGTTCTCCCCCGTCAAATTCGACTGTAATTGAGAAACAGCCATCCTCTTCTTTTTTGAAAAATAAAGTAAAGTTCATGATCAACCGAGTCAGGTGCTGCCTGTTCAAGCGAGGCTGCACATGATTCAGCCCAGGAAAGCAGAACCGAATCAAAATGTTCCGGAATATTCATCTGATCCATAAATTCATACCCTATTTTAAGAGGACCTGTCCTATACCAGTTATACGTTAAAAGCCATTCAGCAAATCCCGGGACACCAAATGATGTCAGGTGTGCTTCCTGTCTGGCTTCAATGATAATATCATCAATAATTTTTCTAGCGCGGTCTACATTTGACAGCTCCAGGTTTCCCTTTATGATCTGCAGTTTATTAAGCCAGTCATGGCGGCTGTGCTGCAGAAGCTCAAGCTTTTGCTTTGAACGTTTCATCGGTCCCCTCCTTTGCCTGTCATGTTAACTTGTAGTCTAGTATATCAAAAGAATGACGGTACTTCTAAACAAAAAAAGAAACTCTGACCGAAAATGGCCAGAGTTTCTGGATGCTTACGCTTCCTGTGCAGCTGGATATACGCTGACTTTTTTCTTGTCGCGGCCCATACGCTCAAAGCGAACAACGCCGTCTGTCTTAGCGAAAAGAGTGTCGTCTCCTCCGCGGCCAACGTTTACTCCAGGATAAATCTTAGTTCCGCGCTGACGGAAAAGGATAGAACCACCTGTTACGAACTGACCGTCCGCACGCTTAGCGCCTAGACGCTTAGAGATTGAATCACGACCGTTCTTTGTAGAACCTACTCCCTTTTTCGATGCGAAAAATTGAAGATCTAATCTTAGCATGTACTCCACCTCCCACTATTTGAAGGTTATTTTAATGTATTGCCCGTATTCCTGTTGAATCGTCTCAAGTGAGACAATCATGCTTTCCATAATCAGCTGAACTTTACCGGCTTCAGCCTGATCCATATGCTGCGGAAATTCTACCCGGAGATAGCCGCCGTCTTCTCCCTGTTCAATGGCTGGTTCCACTGACGTAAGGCTGAATACAGCATTTACCGCACCAAATGAAACTGCTGAGGCACCGGCACATACCAGATCCTTGCCATGTTCGGCAAAGTCGGCATGTCCATCCATTTGAAAAGCGCTAATCATACCGTCAGAATTTCGTTCCACGATCACTCGTATCATAGAAACCCTTAAGCGTTGATCTTGCCGATTACAACTTTAGTGTAAGGCTGGCGGTGACCAAGCTTGCGGTGTTGATTTTTCTTCGGCTTGTATTTGAATACAGTGATCTTCTTAGCGCGACCCTGTTTTTCAACTTTAGCTGTAACTGTAGCGCCTGATACTAATGGGCTTCCTACCTTTACGCTGTCTCCACCTACGAAAAGAACTTTGTCAAACGTGATTTCTTCGCCTGCTTCAGCGTTAAGCTTCTCGATGTAGATCTCTTGACCTTCAACGACTCTGATCTGCTTACCGCCAGTTTCGATAATTGCGTACATTCCAATGCACCTCCTCAATTCACTCAGACTCGCCATTTGCCAGGTGGCTTAAAAAGCGCTTAAGACCTGTAATGAGCGGTTGTAGCACGGGTGCTACAAACAGTAACATATGAATACTATCACAATTGGAATCACGGTGTCAATGCGCTTTTCCGGATATTTCACATTTCATGACACAAATGGCCACCCGTTATTTACTGCATGATTTCATAATAGGGATGACTGTGTGACATTTCTTTAAAAGTAACGTCGATATTTAACTGGTCGCGAATCCAGGTGATAAAGGAAGGATCCTTTTGCATGCCTTCATGTAAGTCAGCAGTCAGATATATGACCGCCTTGTCCAGCGTGCGGCGTTTTTCGAGCAGCTCCTTCTCCATTTCAAGCAGAACAGTTTCCACAGAACGGACTTTCCCGCTCCCTCCGCAGGCTTTACACGGAACGAGATAAACGGATTCATAGGATGGCCGTGTTTTCTTCCGGGTCAGCTGATACAGGTTCAGCTCAGTATATCCGGCGAAATGAACATGTTTATCGTCTTTTTCAGCTTCCTTCTTCAACAGCTGTTCAATCTCCTGTTTATCGCGTTCACTCTTAAGGTTAATAAAATCGATAATCATGATGCCGTGGAGATCACGCAGCCTGATTTGTCTCATCACCTCAGCTGCAGCCTTCCGGTTGATGGACATAATTGCGCGCTGCTGCTCTTTTTGTCCTGCGTTTTTACCGGAGTTCACATCAATAACGGTGAGCGCTTCGAGTGAATCAATAACAATCGAACTGCCCCCATCAAGCCAGACGTGCCTTTTCGTCATAAGCTCATGAACATCATCATTTATAAAGCTTGAGAACAGATCCGCATCACTCAGATAAAGTTCAATCTCTTTGTCAGTGAGTTTTTTCAGCCTGACCGCGACTTCACTGTCATCTGAAACGATTTCATCAGGATTTTCTTTTTTTATGAGTTCTATTAATTCTTTTAGATAAAGCGTCTCTTCTTCAATGATAAATTCACCTTTTCCGGAAGAAAAAGATTGTTCCCATCCCCTCACAGTTGAGCGTAACGACGTTAACTCTTCCAGCAGCTCCTGAACCGGTGCGACCTGAGCCTCAGTCCGCACAAGAAGCCCTTCAGTACCGATTAAAGACGTTTTTGCCCAGTTCGTCAGGTTTTGCCGCACAGTCCGATCGGTGATCTTTTTAGATAGATGCACCGTTTCGCCGTAAGGAAAGTACACGAGCCATTTCCCCTGACATTCAAGGTTAGCTGTCAGTACAGGACCCTTTGTCCCTTCCTCATCTTTCTTTACCTGAACGAGTATACGCTGACCCTGATGAATCTTTCCTCCTGGCACATCTTTCAGGGACAAATAGCCGTTTACTCCGCGGTCAAATGAGACAAAGGCGGCATTGAGCGACGCTTTCACACTTGTCACATATCCGCTGTAGACGTTTCCGATCTTCGTTTGACGAAAGGCAGGATACAGCGCTATTTTTTCGGGTTTATGATCATACAGCAGCGCCCACTTTTTTTCAGTCGTGCGCGTGCTGATTAACAGTCGTTTTAACATTTCATCACCTGTATTAAGAAGGCGGCAGCCGGAAATAGATCATGGCGATCTCGGTGTCATTCAATTTTCTGATGTTCCCATTCCAGGTCAGAATAAATGTTTGCCGCTTCCCCTTTTTTAATTTCTTTACCAAGTCTTTTACCGTCAGCTCCTGCTTAACGATTTCCGGGATCATTTTACCACGCCCCTGATCAGACTTCCATCTTTCAAGGAAAAACTGCTGTTCAATCACCGGCAGATTTTTCAGATGATCCAGACAGCAAAATAAGGTATATCCTAGAAGAAGTACCCACTGCAGCTGAAACGACTGCTGCAGAATCATCAAAAATAAAAGGGCAATGCCGAACAAACTGATCCGGCACACCCACAGGTTTGCTTTTTTAAACGGAAGAAAGGATGCCGCAAATAAATAGACAAGCCTGCCACCATCAAGCGGCCATATCGGCAGCAGGTTAAATACTAAAAGCTGAAGATTCATTTTTATACTTTCTTGAAAGCCTGACCAGTCCTGAAAAAAGGTGGAAAGAATCGCAATGATCAACACATTTACAAAAGGACCCGACAGCGTCACGACTGCCTCCTCCAGAATCTCCCTATCCAAAATACCGCGGGCCTGCATCTGACCCCCAAAAGGTAAAAGCGCCACTTTTTCAATCTTCCACCCTAAAAGCCATGCTGCGAGAACATGTCCGATTTCATGTAGGCAAATATAAAAGAAGAGCAGGAAAAAGGAAGAAAACTGTCCGCTCAGAAATGATAGAAGAGCAAAAATCCACAGTGAAGGATGAATCGAAATCTTCGGAATCCTTTTACTCATCCGCAGTCGTCTGCACTTTAACATCGTAAAACAATGATTCACTCCCACTCACCTTGAAGTGAAAGCCGGATTCGCCTGCAGATGTTCCAATAACCTGTCCGGTTTTCACATAATCAAACGGTTTCAGACTATTCGTTATAACCGGTGTATAAACCGTCTGTTTTGAATCAGCATGCTGGATAACAACCGCTCCTTCACCCTCAATCAATCCAGTAAAGAGCACCATCCCAGCCCGCAATGCGATTACCTGTTCATTCGTCTCTGCCGGAATAAACACCATAGCTCCTTCTTCAAGCACTGTATCCTGTGAAAGTGTGACAGGGATGGCAAACCTGCCTGAATCGATCACCGTTTGTTCATTTACGAGTCCGGTCAGTGTTCCCCATCTCTGATAGCCTTCCGCGAAATTGAAGGTTGAATGCATCACGCTTCTCATCTCGGAAACAGGGGATTTAAGTAAAGGTATCATATGATCCACAGAGAACAGAAGCACAATCAAACCAGATAGAACAATCTTTACCAGCAGTTTTTGAACTAATGAGTACCGTAAACCGTGATTCTTTTTCGGGACGGACCTCTGTCTGCGTTTCCGATCCATTTCCATCTTTAAGGGTGTTGTCCGATTCATCACATCACTCTTTTCATCCGCCATTTGGTTTACAAGAGTATATGAAAAAACCGGCAACTCATGCCGGTTTTGGTGTTTCATCGTATATTACTTCTTGCCGATCAGACTGAAGATCTTCTGGAAGAAAGATGGTTTTTCTTCTGCAATAGCCATCAGTGGTACGGATTCACCGAGAATACGTCTGGCAATATTCCGATAAGCAATTGAAGCTTTACTGTCAGGATTTAAAGTGACAGGTTCACCTTTATTTGCAGCCGTAATAACCTGATCGTCATCTACTACGATGCCGAGAAGATCAATAGACAGGTGTGTTGTTACCTCATCTATATCAAGCATCTCTCCCGATTCCATCAGATGATTACGAATACGGTTAATAATAAGAACTGGAGGCTCCACTTCTTCCTGTTCAAGCAGGCCGACAATACGGTCAGCATCTCTTACTGCGGAGCGCTCAGGTGTTGTTACGACGATCGCACGGTTTGCACCCGCAATCGCGTTTTTATAGCCCTGCTCTATCCCTGCAGGGCAATCAATCAGGATATAATCATAATCCTGTTTCAACTGTTCTACCAGTTCTTTCATTTGTTCAGGAGAAACAGCTGATTTATCACTCGTTTGTGCTGCAGGAAGCAGGTACAGCAGATCATCAAACCGCTTATCTTTTACAAGCGCCTGATGAACCTTACATCGGCCTTCCACCACATCCACAAGATCATAAATAATACGGTTTTCAAGCCCAAGTACGACATCGAGATTACGAAGGCCGATATCGGTATCAATCAAACAGACTTTTTTTCCCTGCATTGCGATTGCAGTACCCAGGTTAGCGGTGGTCGTTGTTTTACCGACTCCCCCTTTTCCTGACGTTATGACGATTGCATCACCCACGTTATCTTCCTCCTTCAAAATTGGTCATTCCCGGACGGACATGACGCAATACTTGTAACCGATCTACAACGATCTGATCATTTTCATCTATAAAAGCACATTCCATTTCATGGGGTTCTTCATCCTGATCCGGGGAACGATTAAGTCTCGTTGAAATTCTCAGCTGCGCAGGAGTCATTTGAGACGCGACGATAACAGCGTCATTGTTCCCATAACATCCCGCATGTGCAATACCCTTTAAAGAACCAAGAATAAAAATATTCCCGCCGGCCATGATCATTCCACCCGGATTAACGTCACCAATCAACAGAAAGTCACCTTCAACTTCAATTACCTGGCCCGAACGCACAATACCCGTCAAAGATGACATTTCACGTTCTCTAATCAGCTGATTGGACTCCTCAACCGTGATGACATTACTGTAGATTTCTTCAACAATCAGACTTTTTTGCCGATGGACAATTTCTTTCAGCTCTTCTTTCTGATCCTCTGTCAGGAAACGGTTCCCTACTTCGATTTTCGCTTTCACTGCGTGTTCTTCAATAGAGTTGTACTGAACAGAAAGTTTTTCAACCATCTCTTCTTTCAGCACATCATAACTACATTGATCATCAAGCTTTAATATAAATCCGTCCTTTGTCCCTTTAATCATTACGTGCTGGCGCTTTTGACTCATTATTCTTCACCCCAAACCTTAAGCGGTTAATCATCAAATTGACTCTTGCGCAGTGCTGTCATCCACATTTTGAGCGGATAGGCAGCTATAAGAATAAATAAAGCATTAAAAAGCAATGTGGAATAAAGTCTCTGGTTTAAAAATGTTTGAAAATCGATTCCCGCGACACCAATCAGAAGGTTAAACTGATAGACGAGGAATTCAAGTGCTGCCATTAAAAATAACCCGATTAGTCCAGTCACGACAGCATTTTGATTAATATATCTTAATATAAATCTAGCAGCGTAGATCAATGCAGGAAAAAGAAACATATAAACACCAATAACGCCAGTAAAAAAGACGTCATACATAAATCCAAATACAAATCCGTATATGTATCCTGCATTACGCTGATAATAAATACTTAAAAAAATCAAAAATATAAATAGAAAACGGGGCACAAGAAAACGCGTGTCACCGAACATTTCCACTGGAGAAAATGTGGCAAAAATACTTTCACTGTAAAAAATGACGATGGCTAGAAAAGGAAGAAGAAATCGTCTCATTCCTCTTCCTCCTCAGTTGCTTCCTGCTCAATCTCATTCTCACCTGCAGCCATACGCTCGACGACCATTACGTGTTCGATATCATACAGACTGGCTGCCGGTTTTACATATGCCGTTTGAGTCAACCCATATTGATCAGGTGTCACCTCTGTCACTTCGCCAATGAGCAGCCCTCTCGGAAAAACGCCCCCAAGACCGGATGTGATGACGTTAGAGCCCACTTCAACCTCCTGATCAAAAGGAATTTTTCTAACCAATAGTTCTTCACGCTCCAGGTCAAATCCTTCTACAAGTCCGTAAACGTTATTATCACCAGACTGAATAAGTGCGGATACCCGGTTGTTTTCATTACGTGAACTAAGTAATTCAACGGTTGATGTAAATTGACTGGCATTTTTGATTCTGCCTATCATGCCACTTGATGTTCTTACAGCCATATCTGTTTCAATCCCGTCAACCTGGCCCTTATCTATGATGATGGATTCCTGCCATTGGTCGGGGTTTCTTGCGATCACGGTTGCATTCACACTTTCCATTTCACGGATGTTGCTGTCAATATTGTTCATGGCCCTCAGCTCTTCATTATCTCTTGATAAGTCTGCCACCTGCGTTTCAAGCAGGGCCAATTCTTCAAGACGGGCCTTCAATTTTTTATTTTCCGTGTACGTATTGAGCAGATCCTGAACGTTTTCAACCATTCCTTCTGCAAAACCGGTAGGCTTTGAGGCAATATTTTGTCCAAATCCGACAATATCCTTCACAAACTGTTCCGGCCACGAAATATTTTCTCTTTCCCGTGTGGAAAAACCAATCAGTGCAACCAGCAGAATAATACTGACTAACAGCACGATCAGCCTTTTATTCATAAAAAACGATGGCATGTCCTGTACACCTCAATTAACTGTATTCCCTACTTCTGTTTCTTGAAATAGTCGATATTATCCAGGGCTTTTCCAGTTCCGATTGCAACACAATCAAGCGGTTCATCTGCGATATGGACCGGCATTGACGTTTCTTCCGTAATCAGCTGATCAAGTCCTTTTAATAATGCACCGCCACCTGTTAAAACGATGCCCCGGTCCATAATATCAGCTGAAAGCTCAGGTGGTGTATGCTCTAATGTACTTTTTACCGATTCAATAATGACGGAAATGGTATCAGATAGTGCTTTTCTGATTTCTTCTTCAGTGATCTCAATCGTTTTTGGCAGACCTGTTAAAAGATCACGACCCCGAATTTCCATCGAACTCTGGTTTTCAGAAGCAACCGCAGAACCGATTTCCATTTTGATTGACTCAGCTGTTCTTTCACCAATCATCAGGTTGTACTGCTTTCTGATGTACGAAATAATAGCATCGTCAAGCTCATCACCCGCCACACGGATTGATTCGCTCGTCACAATACCGCCGAGGGAAATGACGGCAACCTCAGTTGTTCCACCGCCAATATCAACGACCATACTTCCCGTCGGTTCCCATACAGGCAGCCCCGCTCCGATTGCTGCTGCAAAAGGCTCTTCAATCGGAAATGCATCCTTCGCGCCAGCAGATCGAGCAGCATCTACAACCGCTCTTCTTTCAACAGATGTAATGCCTGATGGTACACAAACCATCACATAAGGCTTTCGAGCAAAAGCACCGGTATTTTTCAGCGCCTGGTTCATATAATATTTCATCATCGTTGAAGTCGTTTCAAAATCAGCAATAACACCATCCTTCATTGGGCGCAAAGCCACGATGTTGCCAGGTGTTCTTCCGATCATATTTCTCGCTTCATTTCCTACCGCTACAATATCACGTGTATCCTGACGCAACGCTACAACGGAAGGTTCTCTAACGACGATGCCCTTCCCTTTTATGTAAACGAGTGTATTTGCCGTTCCTAAGTCAATACCAATATCTTTTGATCCAAACATGGAATATCTCCCTTTCTAATCCACAAATTGCCGTGAAGGCAAAAACCATAGCTTTAATTATAGCTTACCGGAACCCAAATTAACAACGTTACATATATCCTTTTTCCTTTAAACTGACATACTTCTTTTCTCCGATAATCAAATGGTCCAACACTTCAATACCAATCATCTTTCCGCATTCAACGAGTCGCCTGGTAACATCAATATCTTCTTTTGACGGTGACGGATCACCACTCGGATGATTATGGGCACAAATAATAGAGGCAGCTGACCGTTTAAAAGCCTCTTTAAATACTTCACGCGGATGGACGATCGAGGCGTTCAGACTTCCGATAAAAATCGTCTGCTGGTGAATGACCTGATTTTTTGTATTGAGATAAAGGGCGACAAAATGCTCCTGTGTCAGAAATCTCATTTCATTCATCAGCATGGAGGCTCCATCTTCTGGTGAACGAATCGTGAATCGGTCTTCAAAAGTGATGTTGGCAATCCGTCTGCCGATTTCGACAGCAGCAAGAATCTGAATCGCTTTTGCATCACCGATTCCTTTTAATGTGGTGATTTCTTCAAAGGATGCTTCTTTAAGTGATCGGAGACCATTAAATTCGTGGAGAAGTTTGTTGGCAAGGGTGAGGACGGACTCCTGCTTTGAACCCGTTCTGAGAAGGATGGCGATGAGCTCCTGATTGGAGAGACTCTGTGGCCCCTGCATTTTTAACCGTTCGCGGGGCCTGTCTTCGTCTTTAAAATCACGGATCATCAGCGTGGACTGCGGAATTAATACCATTTGATTTCCTCCTGACGGCACATGGCTGCGCAATCAGTCAAGAAAAGGCTTAAGCTCTCTTTTTAAACGGGAAATCGGTAATCCGACAACAGCGTAATAATCCCCATCAATTTTCTTTACAAAAAGAGACCCGCCTGTCTGAATACCATAAGCTCCGGCTTTGTCATATGGATCTGAAGTAAGGATGTAGTCTTCGATCTCCTGATCCGATAAAGGCCAGAACGTCACGTCAACCGCTTCAGTAAAGGTTTTTACATTGCTTCCTTTATGGATTGAGACGCCTGTATAAACGGTGTGGGTATTTCCTGAAAGAGACCGCAGCATTTCCCTTGCCTGATTCTGATCAGCCGGTTTGCCTAATATTTTTTGATCATATACGACTGTGTCACAGCCAATGACAATATGTTCGGGATAATTTGCTGCAACAGCTCGGGCTTTTTCCTCTGCCAGTGTTTCTACCGTCTGTTTAGGTGATGCTTCAAGAACGGAAGACTCATCAAACGATGACGGAATTACCGTAAAAGGAAGGTTCAGATGCTGCATTAATTCTTTTCTTCTCGGGGACTGTGAAGCTAAAATAATCATTGATTTCACCTCTGCGTGGAGTTAAAAAAGGAGACTGCTATAGTATAGCATATCTCCAGCATTTCATCCTTCTTTCATATCCCAGATCGTTTTGACTGCTTCCATCAATGACTGATGGCGTGAAGAGGTTTCTGTTTTCTCTAAAAGAGCAAGTTTGCTCCAAAGCATTTGAAGTGCAGGATGGGCGGGTTCGTAGTCAGCAAGGGCAAGCTGGAAGGGTTGCGGTGCTGCAAGCTGCCTGCTGACCTCATGAAAGGCGGATTCCATCCACTGCCGGTCTTCAGCTGTCAGAGTTAGCGCAACTGGCTGGTTCTGGACCTCTTTTATATAAAATTCGCCCTCCACTTTTTCTGCATATGCCTGAGCCTGTTGTTCAATAGCACCTGCAAATAACCAAAGTGCATATTTATCCTCATGGATGGTTTGAATAACAGGGCCTTTCTCTGCCAGTTTCCGGTGAATCTCCTCAGCTGTACCCGCCTCGTTAAATACTCCGCCTTGCACGACCCATATCTTCATTACAGGGATTTCCGCTTTTTCAGTAACCTGATTTGTGACAGATTCTGCTTCTTCAGGTTCTGACAGCATGATGACCGGCTCAGCCTGTTCAGGATATTCAGTCAGGCTAAAAACAAGCATTGCAAATAAAGTCGATGAGATTGCTGCAGCAATGATCGGGATCACCATGAATTTCTTCTTTTTTGATGAGGGTTTTCGATTTACCGGAAAACGGATTACTTTTTTTTCTGTTCGATTCGGGAGAGGTCCCTGTTTCATATGAGCAGCTCCTTTTATTCCATGTATTCAAGAGCCTACCATGCAAAAAATAAAAAAGAACAAGACTCGTGTCGTCCTGTTCTTAAAACTATATGACAGTATTCGATTACATGATGAAATTTGAAAAGTACCAGCGAATGAGGTCCTCTCCAAAAAAATAAGCAATAAGTGAGCCTGCTGCAATCGAAGGGCCGAATGGAACAGGCTCTTTTCTGGATTTCTTTTTGATCACAATCATAAACAACCCTGCGACTGTTCCAATTAGCGTAGCGAAAAAGAACGAAAGCAGCGTCAGCTTCACACCAAGTACAAGACCGATAACACCATACAGCTTAATGTCACCGCCGCCCATGCCTCCTTTTGATAAAATCGCAATGAAAAACAACAGGCCAAAACCTGCCGCCGCCCCTGCAAGTGCATCCCACCATGGATTAAGGGTAACGATTAATCTCAAAGGTATGAGGATTCCAGCAAAAAACAGCAGGATTTTGTCAGGGATGAGCATATAGGCCATATCAGAAACAGAAATGATGACTAACAAAGAAATAAAAACCAACGCTACTGCCAGTTCGGGTGAAAATCCAAGTGTATAAAAGGCATAACCAAAGCTTATGCCCGTGATCAGCTCCATCACCGGATAAATCGCGGAAATATGTGTTCCGCAGGATCGGCAAACCCCTTTTTGAATCAAGTACGAAAAAAAAGGAATGAGCTCAAACCATCTCAGTTTATGTCTGCAAACCGGACAGCTGGAACCGGGCGAAACGATCGATTGTTTCTTCGGAATCCGAAGTCCGGCTACATTAAAAAACGAACCGAAAATTAACCCAAGGACCGTAAAATAACCTGTAAATAGTATTGTCATTCACTTGCCCCCTTTACCGGTCAGGTTCATTTCCGTAATAATAAGTGGAGACTTCCATTTCCAATGAAATGATCGGTTCATCCAAATCATTTACAAGCATATCTTCCAAGGTTGACTGGGTGAAATAAAGTTCGTTAAAGCGAATGAACCTTTCGAGTCTCTCCATCTCCTCTATGAATAACAGGAGGCTCGTGTAATCACCTGCTGAAACAACAGATTCAAACGTCAACTGCTCATATCCATTCATTTGATTAAAAAGCTCATCTTCTTCCTGTGAATCCGTCACATCGTCATCCGGCACTACCCCATCAATAAGGTCTGAAGAATCCTCCTCACTATTCAGCCCGGCAAGCTCAGGATCCTCCAACACAAAATCAACTGTCTCAAGCCTCGTGTTACTTATTAATTCTGCCTGCTGCATCCCCAGCAATAGCTGCTCTTCTGAAGGCGTAACGGGGAACCTGTTATTAATGGATACAGGCGGTCTATTTTGATTCTGGTCAGCCGGCTGAATTTCAAGCCCTTTCAACGCCACCTGATCCTCCATGTCTTCCACTTGTTCAGACAGTCTATCTGCTTCTTCATTAAGCGGACGGACAAAAAACAGCCAAAAAACGATTAATTGAAGAAAGAGAAGAAAAATTAAAATGATGACGATGGTTTCTTTTTTACTCAGCTCCATCTGTTTTCTCCTCCTCAAGAACAGTAAGATGCAGTGTTACTAAATATCTTGGAATTTCTTTAAAACCTTCCGGCTCATTACCCGGGAAATAAGATTCCAATTTCTCCACCGCTACGTTTGAAAACTTTTCAGACCCTTTTATTCCGCTTATGTATGAGGTAGCATGATTAAGCGTTTCAAACTGATGTTGAACAACTAAAAGATCTTCATTCCATTCGAATTGCACAAGATATCCTTTCTCCGGCAAATAACGTACTAACTCTTTTAAATATACAGACACCTCATTATCCTGTGTCTCTGCCTCGATTAATGCAGTTGAATAAGTGGAATCCTCAGTTAACGTATCAGGTTCAGCTGAATTTAACAGCGCCAGCTCTGTGGTCAGTCTAGTCTGTTCGGAATTAAGCATAAGAATATCGGATTTATAAGAAAAATAATTGACAAGCAATAAGGTCATGACGAGCAACCAAACAGCAGCAGCAATGATTAAAATCAGTTTTTTGGCTGTTATGGCAGGTTCTTTTCTTGGTAAAAGGTTAATTTCATGAATCATTCAGCGGGTTGCTCCTTTCAAAAAAAGTCCAAGCAACGCGGCATGCTTCGCTTCCATTCCCTGAAAGTGAGGCAGCAGTCGCTGATGATTGATCATTTGCACAGGAATCTCATAACGTTCATTCACTTTTTCCATAATCCATTCAAGAAAGGGATTATCTCCTGAAATAATCAGCTCATCAACTGATTTTTCACCTTTATGTAATGAGAAACGATAGAAATTCATCAGTCTTTCCAATTCGGTAATGCGGTCCTCAAGCTGCTGCTCATATAAAAATGAATCGCCGGGCAACCTGATATGAACTTGTTTACCGTCCTGCTCAATTTCCCAGTTCCCAAGCATCGTTTCAATCGGTTGATATCTCATAAAGTCAATAATTCCATTTGAAAAGATCGTAATATTCAATCCGTTGACTGACCAGTCACTGATTAAATATGTCCTGCTGGTGTCGAGTGCATTCATAGAGAAAAGCAGGCGGTGCAGAGCGAGTGCTTTCACTTCTGCCGCTTCCGGAATTAACTTCACATCTTCAAATACATTGGTAAACGTTTGTACATCCTCTTCCGGAGAAGCAAATAATATACCCGGCACTTCATCCGGCTCACTTCTGCTCTGTGAATCCAGGCGGATGACATCAATCAGAGGATTTTCAAAGGGAAAATGGATTGACTGTCCGGTCTCCATCATGAAATGTTCACTGATTGCCGTTCCCTTCAACCCTGCTGGAACGGAAACGGGTTTCATCAGGACAGAGGAATCGGGAACAAAAAAACGCACTTTATGTTTTTTTATGCCCCATTCCTCTACAATTTTTTTAAAAAAATCATAAAAACCCGATTCATCCGTTATTTGACCTTCTTCGATCAGACCGGAGGGAATCACTTTTTCGATGATTTCTATGGATCCGGATGTTTGTTTATCCGTCATCGCGAGTCTGATGACGTAATCCTGGATCAATATGCTGACTGTTTTTTTCTTTTGAAAAATCATGTGATTCGCTCCTGTCTGACGAGTTAGGTGTGTTTCTGAGAACCGTGCCGGGGACATCCTCCGCTTTCCGCGGCCGCGCGGTGAGCCAGCTTGCGCTTCGCGCTGCGCTGTCTCACCTGTCGCTCCTCCGCCGCAGGAGTCTGCGGATGTCCCCGGCACTTTAAAGCATTGACCTCAAAGAATTAAATTCTATAATACTCATACTACTATTAAGTGTTTTAAAATCAGTCTAAGATTGCAGCTATTTCATCTTCATCATAATCTTGTAAAACATTATTTGAATCTTCATAATCATTGATTGTATATAATCCGTTTGCGTCAAATGTAACCGATGTAAATGTAACTCCATCAATATAAGCTGTAAGTGCTGCCGATGTACATTCAGCAGGAGAAACCGTAGCAGCACAATCCAACCCGCCTGCACTTTCAGCCAGTTTTGCTGCCTGAATAACGTTTAGTGCTTCTGCTGCGTCTGCTCGTTCTTGTGAATCGTCAATGATTCCTGTAATAATTGGTACGGCAATGGCTGCGATGATGGCTAGAATGACGAGTACTGCAAGCAGCTCGACCAGTGTAAGTCCTTTTTGGTTTTTAATTGTTTTAAACATTTTTCTCATAATTTCCCCTCCAACATTTTTAAAAGATTCATAGAGTAAATCCCGTTGACCTTGAAAAGCAGGTTCACCTCCTTAAAATGAGATTCAGATCAGATCTGATTGTATAAGCTGAATAGCGGTATCATGATGGCGAGCACGATGGTTCCGACCACTGCTGCCAGGATCACGATCATGATTGGCTCAATGAGCGTTTTAAGCGTGTCAACACTTCTGTCTACTTCTGCTTCGTAAAAAGAAGCGATGTTTTCAAGCATAAAATCAAGTGACCCTGTTTTTTCACCGATTGCAGTCATCTGATGAACGAGAGGTGGAAACAGCCAGCTTTTTTCAAAGGGCTCTGAAAGCCTTCCGCCGGATTCAAGATTCGTACGGGCTTCTGCTAACACCTTTTCCATTGGCGGATTGTTGACGACCCTTTGCACAATGGAAATTGCCTGTAAGATGGGGACAGAGCTTGAAAACAGTGATGATAATGTTCTTGCCATTCTTGCTATAAGTGCTTTTTGTAAAAGCGGTCCAAACAGCGGAATACGGATGATAAAAGCTGAGACATAATATCTTACAGATGGATTGGACTGATACAAATAGACAGAACCTCCGACAACCACGACCAGAATGATGACCAAGAGCCACCAGAACGATTGAATAAACTCACTGATCGATAATATAAAAGCTGTTATAGCAGGCAGTTCACTCCCTGCCTGTTCAAACATGACGGTGAATCTCGGAACAATTGTGGTCATGAGGAAAATGACAACCCCGACCGTCAGAATAGATAACAGAACCGGATAGGCGAGGGCTGACTGAACTTTTTTCTTTAACGTGTATTGTTTTTCAAAATAGGACGCCAGCCGTTCAAGCGTTTCATCCATGCGCCCTGTTGCCTCTCCAGCCCGGATAAGGTTGATAAAAATCGGAGGGAACACTTTTGGATATTTGGCAACAGCCATTGAAAAAGGAGTGCCGGACTGTATTTCATCCTTTACGAGCCACAACGTTTTTTTTAGCACTTTTCCTGAGACCTGATTGGCCAGGATTCCGGTTGATTCAACAATCGAAATCCCTGCCTTGATCAGCGTTGCAAACTGCCGGCAGAAAAGAACAAAATCCTTCTGACTGACCGGCGGAATCAGATAGATCTCCTTGTGCAAAATACTGTTGGAAGGCTTTATTTCCCTGGCGTTGATCCCCTGTTCTCTCAGCTTAATTTTTGCGTCCTGTTCACTGATTGAATCAATCGTTCCTTTTTTCAGCACACCTTTTGAGGTACGTCCGGTATATTTATATACCGTCATGTGTAATCACCTGCGGTCAGGAAAGCCTGCACTTCTTTATAATCAACCTGTCCGGATTGAACAAGCTGCTGGATGGCCATTGTCATCGACTGCATGCCATGAGACCGTCCAGTCTGAATGACATTTGCGATCTGGTGGGTTTTTTCACTCCGTATCAGGTTTGCAACGGAAGGAAGGTTGATCAACACTTCAATCCCTGCTATCCTGCCGTCTCCACGTGCACTTGGAAAAAGCCTTTGTGAAATGACCGCCTGAAGAACAGAGGCAAGCTGAGTGCGGATCTGACCCTGCTGGTGAGGTTCAAACACATCAATAATCCGGTCTATCGTCTGAGCTGCTCCGCTCGTATGCAGAGTGGCGAGAACGAGGTGCCCGGTTTCAGCAGCTGTAATCGCCGTGGAAATTGTCTCAAGGTCTCTCATTTCCCCTACGAGAATGATGTCAGGGTCCTGACGCAGCGCAGACCGCAGTCCGTTGGCAAATGTGTGTGTGTCAAGCCCCACTTCACGCTGATTAACCATTGATTGCTGGTGGTTATGTAAATACTCAATCGGATCTTCAAGCGTAATAATATGCTTTGACTGATGCTTATTGATGAAATCAATCATCGCGGCGAGCGTCGTGGATTTTCCGGATCCGGTCGGGCCGGTTACGAGAATGAGCCCCTGCGGTTTTGTACATAACTCTCTGATCACAGGCGGCAGTTTCAATTCGGTAAAATCCGGAATCATATTGGTAATGATGCGGATCGCAATAGCAATAGAGTTTCGCTGCTTATATACATTCACTCTGAACCTTGATACGTTCTGGATACTGTAGCTGAAATCAATTTCACCTTTTTGGAGAAATTCTTCATATCTGTGCTCCGGGATCATCTGTTTTGCTATAATCTGAAGATCTCCGGGTATAAATGTAGCTTCCCCGAGCGGCTTTAAACCTCCGTTTGACCGGCAGATCGGAGGCGATGCCACAGTTAAATGCAGGTCTGAAGCTTTAAGATTATATGCCTTGATCAGTAGATCATCGATTTCATAGTGACTCATGTTAACCCACCCTACGATAATGTTGTGACACGGAGAACTTCCTTCAATGTCGTTAATCCGTCGGCTGCTTTCTGCAGACCGTCTTTAACAAGAAAGGGCGTATTTTTACGTTCTGCATGTGCTTTAATAGCGGTCGAACCCGCTTTTTTAGTGATCAGATCCTTCAGTTGATCATCCACTTCAAGCACCTCATGAATCGCCATCCGCCCTTTATAGCCTGTTCCGTTACAGGACGAACACCCTTTTCCTCTGAATAGCTCAATGTAGTGCACGCCTTCTTTTGCAAAAAGGGCTTTTTCTCTTTCATCCGGCACATAACCTTCTTTGCAGTCACGGCAGATTTTACGCACAAGCCTTTGAGCCACAATTCCACTTAGTGAGGAGGACAGCAGAAACGGCTGAATGCCCATATCAATTAATCGGGTAACGGTTTCAATCGAACTGTTCGTGTGCAGTGTACTTAACACAAGATGTCCTGTAAGTGAGGCTCTGATCGCAATCTCAGCTGTTTCCTGGTCACGGATTTCTCCTAACATGACGATATCAGGATCTTGGCGGAGTATACTCCTCAAACCGGAAGCAAACGTAAATCCGATCTCTTCATTCACCTGAATTTGATTAATACCCTTCAATTGATACTCAACCGGATCTTCCACGGTCAGAATATTAACCGATTCTTCGTTTAAATGATGAAGGGCGGAATAAAGTGTGGAAGACTTACCGGACCCGGTAGGACCTGTAATTAATACGATTCCATTTGGCTTTGATATCATATTCAGAAAAAGACCGTAATTTTCGTCAGTGAAATCAAGTTTGGACAGGTCGGTAAGGGCATTATTCAGGTCATGAATTCTCAGTACGATTTTTTCACCATAAATCGTCGGAAGGGAAGAAATCCGGATATCAATCGTATGGTCATTGATCACTGATTTGATTCTTCCATCCTGAGGAATACGGCTTTCTGTAATGTTCAGCCCCCCCATGATTTTCAACCTTGCAATCACAATATTCTGCATATGCTTCGGAAGGGATCGTTCGGTTTGCATCATGCCGTCCACTCTGTACCTGACAAGCACTTCATCTTCATGCGGATCAAAATGGATATCACTTGAATGCTGAGCCGCTGCTCCTGCAATGATCTGATTGACAAGCCGGACGATCGGGGAATCAAGATTTGTCAAATCGGCTTCTGATTCATTTTCATTCATAGCCAGGTCCATGAGTGCTTCATTCATTGAGTTCTGGATATCATAAAATTTCACCACATAACGGTTCAGATCGTCTTTTGCCGCAATACTCGGTTCAATCTGACAGCCCGTTGCCATTCTCAATTCTTCTATGGCGAAATAATCCATCGGGTCGGCCATTGCGACAAAAAGTTTATTTCTTTCCTTTTTTAATGGGATAATCAGGTTTTCCTTGGCCAGTTCGGACGGGATAAGCTGGATTAAATCAACATCGATTTTGTATCTGTTTAATTCAACATGTGGAATACCAAGCTGAAATTCAAGGACCTCGATCAGTTGCCGTTCCGTAATAATGCTTTCTTTAATCAGCCAGTCACCGAGCTTTTCGTTCTGTGACTTTTCATTTAGTGCTCTGTTCACTTCTTCAACTGTGACCATTCCTGACTCGGTGAGAAGATCACCAAGCCGCTTTCGATTTACCATACTCATTACTACTCAACCTTTCCTATTTAGGAGGATCCTGTTGTTTAACTGTGACCTTTTCTTCATCAGGTTCCGCCGGGGAAGCTGCTGTACCCTCACCTGCTTCCGGACCTGACTGCGTTTCTCCTGTTGACGGGCTTGCATTGACTGTGCCCTGTGCAGGTGCAGCGTTAACAGGTGTTTCGGACGTCTGAATAGCCTGTTCAGGTGAAACCTCAGTAATAGCAGGTACAGGTGGATAAAAACTTGTAGTTATGACTTCAGGATCAATCCCTGATATCAGACTGTAACGCATCGTTTCAGATTGGAACCCCTCTTTCCCTGAACTGATTTCCACTTTTTGTCCGGGCTTCAAAAGAGGGTTGTAGCGCTGAATGACTCGTGGCTCAATAAATTGTTTGTGTGTTGTTTCAACCTGATATTTTTGAGTGCCTCCGACCATACTGATCTGAATCTCAAGCTGATCACCTGCTGCGTCAGCTTTTACGATCATTGGGAAGGAAAAAGGATGATAAACCTTCAGGTCCCGATTCATCTGAGATGAGACCCAGGCTTCCATACCGGCCTTAATAAAATCAGGCGGCTCTGACATAGTATGACGCTCCAGAATTGCAGCATCCGTCATTAGAAAAGCCTGATACAGTGAGGACGCTGCAACCTGCAGCGACTGATCATCAGCTGATGAAAAGGTTTCATTAAAAGAAAAAGTTGTTTTACCGCTTATTTCAAATGACTGAATGATGTCAGCTACTTTCCTTGCATCAGGCGTATTGAAAGAAAAAAACGAAATAACCCCGAGCTGATTAGCATCGTCTGCTGATACCGCCGTTATATTTTCATAAGACAGACGGGAAGCGTGTTCCTTTAATATCCCGGCAGTCACATCTACATCAATCACCTGATCGTATTCCTGAAGAGCTTGCAGGTCACCCAGTTCAACAGTTAGCGGAAAAGTCACATCATCGTTTCTGTCCCAGAACGCATACCAGGGAGTCTCTGAACTGTTTTTCATAGTCTGAAAGCTTTCACTTAAATTAAATTCAAATGATGAACGCGGTACGGCAAATGATCCATTTTCATATGTAACAGTAATATCTCCGCTGTTTTTCCAATCTGCTATCTGATTGGTTAAATTATCCTTCATTTCGTCATAGGATCCTTTTGTTAATGAAAAGGAGGAGATAGTTGCCTTAGAGTAGGTTGCAGGGTAATAAAGATACATCACAAAAATAGTGACGAGTGTAACTGCAGTGGCGATTGTTATAGATATTTTTAACCCATTCATTTTTTCACCCACAATTCTTCTGCATTAAACAAATGATAAATTAATAAAATGTGTCTGCATGCTCATTTTTGGAAAAAAATACATGTAAAGACATTTAACTATGGTACTAGTATATCCTGTGATGAAAGAACGAACAACAGTAGATGTTTAGTTCTATATACACAAAAATGAGCACTCGTTGATTGAATGCTCATTTTGAATAAGTTGCCACTTTATTTCGTCCTTTTTGTTTTGCTCCAATATATAACGCACGATCAGCATTTCTTAAAAGCGACTTCGCTGAATCAGTATCCCCGGGAGCAGAGGAAACACCGATGCTGACGGTGAATTTCACATTCAGTTTTTCCCGTTTCTTACTTAGGTCATGCCTGATTTCAAAAACCTTATTTTCAACTTCTCTCCTGATTTTTTCGCTGATCATTTTTGCTTCTTCTTTGGAGATATCACTTAGCAGAATGACGAATTCCTCACCTCCGTAACGGGCAATGATACCCATTTCACCGGCAATCTCAACAAGCATATTCGCAAGCTCAAGCAGCAGATCATTTCCACTCTGATGCCCATACGTATCATTGATACTCTTAAAATGATCAATATCGAGCAAAATGAGTGAGAGTACATTCAGTTTTCCGCGCTGTAAAGCTTCGAATTCTTCATTCAGTTTTTCATCGAAATAACGGAAATTGTACAGTCCAGTTAATGCACAGCGCTCACTCTGCTTGACTGTTCGCTGATGATTCCTTGCATTTTGGATCGCTACAGCAAGATAGGAACATAGAATTTCAAGTATTGCGATTAAATGTGATCCAAAGGCATTTTTCTTTTTTGAAGCCGCCATCAGAACAGCAACTGTTTTTTTATTTCTCTGGATCGGCACACAAATAATACTTTCAATGTCCGAAGGGATATACCCTTCCACTTCTTCGTTCCATTCACTTTTTTTACTGTAAAGTTTCGCTTTTTCCGACTCCCATACCTTTCCTGCAATCCCTTCTCCACGGCGGACAGGTGACAGGTTGTTCGATTCAATTTTGCCATTTTCCATTCTTCTCAGGAGAACAAGCTGATTATTCTGTGTCTCAACATCCAGAATGTACAAATAATCAATAGGCATCAGATCAGACAGCTTATTCGCAAACAAATCGAGTACTTCATTTACTTTCAATCTTTCAGCCAGCTGATGACCGATTTGAGCTGATTTTGCCAAATCCATATTGACCTTTTCTGAATTGTTATAAAGTCTGAGGATGATGGATATTGCCAAGAAAGGAATGCCTAAAAGAAAAGTAGCTCCTGCACCGATAGAGATTAATAAATAAAAATAAGCTAGCCCAAATGGCATACTGAGCATTGTGGCTATATAATCAAGCTTTGTGTCGTAGCTCCAGAATGAATAACGGTTACCTATGAACCACTGGAATGAAAAAAGATAAATATGATTAACAAAAATATGAATAAAAATATAAACTGCTGATACTGCAGTGACAGCCATCACAGGATCATCAGGCGTTACACCGGTTGAGTAGAAAACCAATCCGGCAATCAGGCTGATGATCATAAACATCGTTGAATTTAATGCAACCCGGTGAACTGTCTGCCAGGTCATTTTAGAACGGATCAGGAGCGGAATTAACACTAATTGCATTAATATGATTTCATATAGCAGTCCGTACATTAAAAAAGCGGCAAGGTTGATCCAGTGAATGATGAAGATGGTCGAGTTATCAACTTTAAACGGGAAATATGCAGAAATAACAGCCAGGACAATCAGACTGAGAACGATCTGCCAGTCAAAACGTTCAATCGGATCGATCTGATAGGCTAAATAAAGACCCGCGGGAAATATCACACTCCACATAATCCATAATACCCATTTAACTTTTACAGATACATCTTTCATCTTATATCACCCCGCTTTTATATGATAATAGTCACAATATAATGATATTACCAAAAAAAGAGACTTCCGTCACGTTAATTTTCACTAGTTTGAATTTTCTTGATTTCGTGATAAACCGACGAAAGAAAATAGAGTGACCCGGTGAGTAGATATAAGTGATCTTCTTTGGTCTTCATTTCACTTATCCATCTATCAGCTGTGACAATCCGTTTATTAAGATGCGTACTCTTTTCATATAAAACTTCAGCCTTGGCCGCTCTTGGAAAATCAAAGGTTGTAAAAGATATTTCATCTGCCAGCTTATCCAGCTGTTGAATCATACCGGTCGTATCTTTATCCGATACTGCTGCGAAAAGAAGATGTACTTTTTTATCGTTATATTTTCTTTTGACCGTGGCAATCAAAGACTCAATACCCTCCGGATTATGTGCGCCATCCATGATCACGAGTGGTCTGGTGCTGAGCGTTTCCATTCTTCCAGGCCAATAAGCGTCCATGACGCCTTTTTGGATAGCCTCATTGGATAAATCCGTTCCTGATACAAGCTCGGCTGCCTTAATGGCAATCGCTGCATTTTCAATCTGATGAAGTCCGTTCATTCTCGTTGTCAATTGGATGGAATCCTGATAAAGGAATGACTCACCGTGACCTCCATGGTCTAAAGGGGTCACAACAGGATCAACACCGACTTCATAAGCGGCTGCATGTTTTGATTCAGCTGTTTCTTTGATCACTTGTTTGGCACCTGCATGCTTAACGCAGTAAATAAGCGGTACCGATTCCTTAATAATGCCCGCTTTTTCAAAAGCAATTTCCTCATACGTGTCACCGAGAATCGCTGTATGATCAAGGCCGATTGATGTAATGCATGTACATAGCGGAACAACGATATTCGTTGAATCAAGTCTTCCGCCAAGGCCGACTTCAATTAAGACGAAATCAACCGCGCGGATATTGCCGAAGTAATGAAACATCATGGCTGTAATGACTTCAAATTCTGTTGGCCCGCCGAGTTCCGTTTCCTCCAGTTCATCTGCAAGCCGTTTAATGTCCTGCGTCAGGCTGAACCACTCCTCATCACTTACCGGTTCTCCATTCACCGCAATACGCTCATTGAATACTTCGAAATAAGGTGAGGTGAAGGTGCCGACTGTTTTTCCTGAAGCCTGCAGGATATTTCTTAAAAAGGTCACGGTTGATCCCTTTCCATTCGTTCCTCCAATATGTACGGCTTTAATTTTTTCCTCAGGATTTCCGAGCCGTTCCATCATCCATTCCATTCTTGATAAACCGGGCTTAACACCAAGGCGGAGCCGTCCGTGGATCCAGTTGATTGCTTCCTCATAGGATGTGATCATCTTATGTCTCCCTTTCACATTCATTGAATTTTACAGGAAAAGGGACAGACATCAAATCAGTCCGTCCCTCTTTAGAATCAGTTATTTTTCAGTTCTGCAATACGTGTTTTGACCGCTTCCTGTTTAGACATGTAGTCTTTTTGTTTTTCACGCTCTTCGTTTACGACAGCTTCCGGTGCTTTGCTGACAAAGCGCTCGTTGCTGAGCTTCTTCTCAACACGTTCCACTTCTTTTGTCCACTTATCAAGCTCCTTTTCCAGACGGGCAATTTCTTCGTCCAGATTGATCAGCCCTTCGAGTGGAAGGAACAGTTCAGCCCCGGTTACAACGGCCGTCATCGCCTTGTCCGGTGATTGAATATCAGTACCGATCTGAAGATTTTCCGGATGACAGAAGCGTTCTAAATAAGCTTCATTTTTCTTCAGTCTATCCGTTGTTTCTTCAGAAGTCGTACGGATCATCAGCTGAATCGGATTACTCATTGGTGTATTTACTTCCGCTCTGATGTTACGTACGGAACGGATAATGTCAATCAGCAGCTTCATCTCTTCTTCAGCAGCACGGTCTGTAAACTGTTCGTTCACCGTCGGCCATGCAGCCTCTGTAATGGACTTCCCTTCGTGAGGAAGGTTCTGCCAGATTTCCTCTGTGATAAACGGCATGAATGGGTGAAGCAATCTCATCGTCTGGTCCAGCACGTAAGCAAGGATGGAACGTGTTGTTTTCTTCGCCTCTTCATTTTCACCGTTTAATGGAAGCTTCGCCATTTCAATATACCAGCTGCAGAAGTCATCCCAGATAAAGTTGTACAGCGTACGTCCGACTTCCCCGAATTCATAGCGGTCAGCAAGACTCGTTACATTTTCAATCGTATCGTTCAGACGGGTCAGAATCCATTTATCCGCCACTGATTTCTCACCGGTAAGATCGATTTCTTCAAATTTCAGCCCGTCCATATTCATCAGGGCGAAGCGTGATGCATTCCAGATCTTATTGGCAAAGTTCCAGATCGACTCCACCTTATCCATTGAGAATCGCAGATCCTGACCAGGTGATGAACCGGTTGTCAGTACGTAACGAAGCGAATCTGCACCGTAATCAGCAATCACATCCATCGGATCCACTCCATTGCCGAGCGACTTGGACATTTTGCGTCCTTCCTCATCCCGGACAAGCCCGTGAATCAGTACATCCTTAAATGGACGGCCTCCTGTAAATTCAATTCCCTGGAAAATCATGCGGGATACCCAGAACGCGATAATATCATAGCCGGTTACAAGAGCTGATGTTGGATAGTAGCGTTTGTAATCCGCTGCCTCTTCATCCGGCCAGCCCATTGTTGAAAACGGCCACAGCGCAGATGAGAACCACGTATCGAGCACATCGTTGTCCTGCTCCCAGTTCTCAGGGTCCGCCGGTGCTTCTTCCCCTACGTGAATCTCACCCGTTTCTTTATGGTACCAGGCAGGAATGCGGTGCCCCCACCAGAGCTGACGTGAAATACACCAGTCACGGATATTTTCCATCCAGCGCAAATACGTATTTTCAAATCGTGAAGGAACAAAGTTTACTTTATCCTCCTGATTTTGCAGCTCAATCGCCTGCTTGGCAAGCGGCTCCATCTTAACAAACCACTGCGTTGAAAGGTACGGTTCAACAACCGCTCCGCTTCGTTCCGAGTGACCAACAGAGTGAAGGTGATCTTCAATGTCAAACAGAACGCCAGATTCCTGAAGATCCTTGACGATCTGCTTGCGGCATTCAAAACGGTCCATGCCTTTATACTTTCCGGCATTGTCATTCATGCTGCCATCTTCGTTCATGACCAGAACACGTTCAAGATCATGACGGTTCCCGATTTCAAAGTCATTTGGATCATGCGCAGGGGTGATTTTTACTGCTCCTGATCCAAATTCCATATCCACATAGTCATCAGCGACAATCGGAATGTCACGGCCGACGATTGGAAGCGTAACTGTTTTTCCGATTAAGTGCTGGTAGCGCTCATCATCCGGGTGTACCGCAACCGCAGTATCACCAAGCATCGTTTCAGGACGGGTTGTCGCAATCTCAATCGAACCGCTGCCGTCCGTTAAAGGATAGCGCATGTGATAGAATGCACCCTGTACATCTTTATGAATAACCTCGATGTCAGATAGCGCTGTTTTAGTCGCAGGATCCCAGTTAATAATATACTCACCGCGGTAGATCAGCCCTTTTTCATAAAGGTTCACAAACACTTTCTGAACCGCTTTTGATAAGCCTTCGTCAAGCGTAAAACGTTCACGTGAATAATCGAGCCCAAGTCCCAGCTTCGACCACTGCTCGCGAATATGACCCGCATATTCATCCTTCCACTTCCATGATTCTTCAAGGAATTTTTCACGCCCAAGATCGTAGCGCGTTGTTCCCTGTTCACGCAGCTTCTGCTCCACTTTCGCCTGAGTGGCAATCCCTGCGTGGTCCATTCCCGGAAGCCATAGAACATCGTATCCCTGCATCCGCTTCATACGCGTTAAAATATCCTGAAGCGCTGTATCCCATGCATGTCCAAGGTGAAGCTTCCCTGTTACATTCGGCGGCGGAATGACGATCGTGTAAGGCGTTTTATCAGCCTCACTCTTTGCCTCAAATACTTTTTCTTTCAGCCACCATTCATAACGGCCCTCTTCTATTGCCTTCGGATCATATTTCGTTGGCATCGTTGTCTCATTCATTGTCATATTGCTTCCTCCCAGTTCAGTTGAATTGTGTAAACATCATCATTTACAGGAATTCCGGAAAAACAAAAAAATCCCTCTCGTCATAAAAGGACGAAGGGATTTGTATTCGCGGTACCACCTTTTTACACAGACTTCTGCCTGTGCACTTCATTACAATAACGGCTTCAAACCGGCCTGTAACTAATCTGACGATGTCGGTCATTTCATCAAGGCTGCTAACGGGCGACTTCGGCGGGGTCTGATCTGGAAATTCTCTCACCAAATGAATTTCTTCTCTGAAGAACGATGGGCCGCTTACTCTTCCCGGTCAATGCATCATTTATATATATCATACTATAATCGATTTTTAATCATGTAGTCAAATAAAATCGCAAAATTCCCTCTCTCATCATACGATAAATGAATGACCTGAAAGGATCGATACAATGGGAAAAAAGCGTCTGTTTCCAAAACCAAAGCCACCCTGGTGGAGAAAATGCCGGGATACATGCCAGGTGTTTATCATCCCGCTCTGTGTATTTCAGAGTGTAAGACTTATTCTCCTGCCAACGACTTTTGATGTGCTGCTGCTGGCGTTTTTAGCAGGAGTCGCCTGTGTGCTTTACTTTGAATGGGTCTGAACGGGAGGCACCCAGATCAGCTCCCCGCGATTAAACGGTCTTCTGGACTCAAACTGATTCGTCTTCATGAGCTGAATCAGCGTGACACCATATCGTTCAGCGACCATTTCAAGTGTTTCATCCTGCTGAGCGATATGTATTTTAATTTGGGCCTGCTGATCCTCAAGCGTATGAATAAATCTTGAAAATGCACTGTCCTCCTGCTCATCTATTTCAGCTGTTCCCTTTTCATCTTCGACTTCAGCCACAACCTCAGCCTCTCTGACTTCCTCAGCAATGAGTGCCAGCGCTTCTTCAACTTCAGCTTCAGCTAAAACTTCTTCCACGATTTCTTCTATCAGCTCTTCCTCATCATTCGACACAGGCTCTTCCTGAAAGTCACTCTGTTCAACTTCCTGCACTTCAGGCTCAGCTTCTGCCTGTGCTGATTCTTCAAGCACTACTGCCTCCTGCTCTTCAGGCTTCACTTCTGTACGGGCTTTTGGCTGCTCCCCATTCCAGTCATTTAAAGGGTTTGGCAGCACCCTCACCTCGGCAGCTTCTTCTTTTTTCGGCACTTCCTTTTTTTCAGCTACCCCTTCAACAGCCAGCTCCGCGGTTAAATGAAGGATCCCTTCAACCGGCATTTCATAATCAATATGCTCAATATATACCTCTACATCATGCTTATTCGCTACCCTCTCTGAAGCAATGGAGATCGAAAGCGGAAAATGATGCTCAAATGTCATTTTACTTTCATCTGTTTTTACCTTTTGTACAAGCGCTGCTGAACGGTACTGCTCGGACAGGTCTTCACCCTGCTGAAAAAGACCGTCACCTGCGAGTAATAGCGTTCCTTCCACGAGTACCTGATCCTGATGCTCGGTAATGGATACACTCGGTTCAAAAGAAAGGGACCTTAACTCACTCAGAATATGGTTTTGATCAAAACGGATCGTCTCACTCAACGTATACGACATTTTTTTGTTCATCGTATCCTCCTTCTCATTTAAACATTTCCTTTTAATCTATGTTCAAATGAAAGGAATCATGATGATTTTATCAGAACGCTTTTCTTCTTTTAAGAAGATAAACTGTCAGCGGAGCTGCAGCAAATAAAATAAAAAAGATCCTGAACAAGTGAAAGCTTGTCACAGTCGATACATCCGCACCGACCTCATAAGCCGTAATCGCCATCTCCGCCACACCACCTGGAGCCGCGCTCAGAAACGTATTAATCAGTGTAAAAGAAAACAGCTGATTCATCACCCAGGCAAGGAAAATACAAAATGTAATGAGCAGCAGGTTAATCGTCACAACATAGGCCAGCGGTTTGACCGAGATCAGCTTTCTGAGGCCGGTCATCTGAAGACCCAAATGAGTGCCGAGCATGATCTGTGCAGCTGCCACGAGCGGATCCGGTACAAGAAATTCATTTCCGATAAAAACATTAAACAGCGTCACTGCCAGCAGCGGTCCGAGCATGTAGGGAATGGGAAAATGCAGCTTTTTCATGATAAGGATCAGCAGCGTAATTCCTGTACCAAGAATAATCAGGTCTCTTATTGGGGGAATGAGCGTAACGGTTGAATCCATCTGAGATGATAAACCACCGGGGAAAAAGTAGGTTGCAAGAAACGGAACTACGGTAATAACCATCAGAATCCGGATCGTCTGCATAAAAGCAACCGCTGATACATCTGCTCCCTTAATCTCCTCACTCAGCAGCACCATTTGTGAAAGTCCTCCCGGAAAACCGCCAAGTACTGCCGTTTCAAATGAATAACCGGTGAGCCTCGCTAAAAACCACGCACATACCGTGGCAAAACCGGTTACAAGCAATGTCAGGACAAGCATGAGCGGCAGATTGAGCCCCATCAGCTTTACTGCCTCAGCTGTAAAAGAAGTACCCATCTGAATCCCTATCACAACAAGCCCGATACTCCGCAGGATATCCGGCCAGACAAATTCATAAGAAACTGTGTTCTTCAGGATGATCATGACCATCAAGGGCCCAAGGAGCCAGGGTAAAAAGATATTTAATATGGAAAACAGCCATCCTGCTATCGCAGCGATCACCAGTGTTACAATAAAACGTACCTTCATGTCATTCATCCCGCTTCCTGCTATGTATTCTATTAGTGTATCAAACTACTTTTGAATGCGCATGCTCCGCTGAATTGTATAAAAACGAAAAAAGAGAGTGAAACCAGCAGCCGGTTTCACTCTCTTCGCACTTTTTATTTTGTTGACAGCTGCTTAAATGCTGCTTCTACTGCCTCAAGTGTTTTCGCTACATCTTCATCAGAATGAACAGTGGACAGGAACCAGCCTTCAAACTGGGAAGGTGGAAGAAATACACCATTTTCCGCCATCAGACGATAGAACTCACCGAACATATTCAAGTCGGATGATTTTGCCGTTTCAAAGTTAATGACTTTCTCATTTGTAAAGAAGAAACCTAACATTGAACCTGCACGGTTAACAGAATGCGGAATGCCATACTGCTCACCAAGTCTTGTAAAGCCTTCTTCCAGCTGATCTCCCACTTTAATAAAATGGTCATAGCTTTCTTCTGTCAGCTGAGACAACGTTGCATAACCTGCAGCCATCGCAAGCGGGTTCCCTGAAAGGGTACCTGCCTGATAAATCGGTCCTGCCGGAGCAATGTGGTCCATAATTTCCTTTTTACCGCCGAAAGCACCTACTGGAAGTCCTCCGCCGATTACTTTACCAAGACACGTCAGATCCGGTGTCACACCAAGATGACCCTGGGCACAATTGAACCCGACACGGAAACCGGTCATGACTTCATCAAAGATCAGGAGTGAGCCGTGCTGTTCAGTGAGGCTGCGCAGTTCTTCCAGATAACCTTCAACCGGAGGAACAACGCCCATATTACCTGCAACCGGTTCTACAATGACCCCTGCAATTTCATGACCATATTCTTTAAATACATATTGAATGGATTCGAAATCATTATACGGAACCGTGATCGTGTTTTGCGCGACGCTTGCCGGAACGCCTGGTGAATCAGGTAAACCGAGTGTCGCAACACCGGATCCTGCCTTAATCAGGAGGCTGTCACCGTGACCGTGGTAGCATCCTTCAAATTTGACGATTTTATCTCTCCCCGTATATCCACGTGCAAGACGAAGTGCACTCATCGTCGCTTCCGTACCCGATGACACCATTCTTACTTTTTCAATGGAAGGTACACGGTCAATAACGAGCTGTGCCAGCTTGTTTTCAGACAAGCTTGGCGCACCAAAGCTTGTACCGGATAAAGCCGTTTTTTGAATTTCACTGACTACGTGATCGTCTGCGTGACCTAAAATTAACGGGCCCCATGACAGCACATAATCAATATATTCATTGCCATCTATATCGTATATTTTTGACCCTTTACCTTTTTCCATGAAAATCGGATCCATATTGACCGATTTAAATGCACGGACCGGACTGTTCACACCGCCCGGCATTAATGCTGAAGCTGTCTCAAAAGCTTCCTTTGAATTCGAATATGAACGCATAGTACCGCTCCTTTATGTGAATAGATTACTTCTCCTGAAGCCATGCAGCTGCTTCTTTTGCGTGATACGTAATAATCAGGTCTGCCCCTGCACGCTTCATGCTCGTCAGCTTTTCAAGAATGATTTCTTTTTCATTGATCCATCCGTTTGCTGCTGCCGCTTTGATCATGGAATACTCACCGCTGACATTATAGGCAACGACCGGCTGGTTAAAACGGTCCTTCACATCTCTCATGATGTCCAGATAAGAAAGTGCAGGTTTTACAATAAGAAAATCTGCGCCTTCATGTACATCGGACTCTGCTTCTCTTAATGCTTCGAGTCTGTTCGCAGGGTCCATCTGATACGTTTTACGGTCTCCGAATTGTGGTGAGCTGTGCGCTGCATCACGGAACGGTCCGTAAAAGCTCGATGAATATTTTACCGCATAACTCATAATCGGCACGTCATAAAAACCTGCTTCATCCAGACCGTGACGAATCGCTGCGACAAATCCGTCCATCATATTGGAAGGGGCAATAATATCCGCTCCCGCTTTCGCCTGACTGACAGCCGTTTTAGCAAGCAGATCAAGCGTTGGATCGTTCAGCACTTTTCCACCTTCTACAATGCCGCAGTGACCGTGATCTGTATACTGGCAGAGACACGTATCTGCTACAACGACCATTTCGGGTGCCTTCTCTTTAATTAAACGGGTTGCCTGCTGAACAATCCCCTCTTCAGCATAAGCCTGACTGCCCACTGCATCTTTTTCCTTTGGCACGCCAAACAAAATAACGGAAGGAATGCCGAGCTCAGTCAGCTGGTTAATCTCATCCATTACACCATCTAAGGAAACGTGATACACACCCGGCATAGATGGAACCTCTTTTCTGATTCCTTCGCCCTCTACAACAAATAAAGGATAGATGAAATCCTCAGGACGAAGCCAGGTTTCCCTTACCATTGCACGCATTCCATCAGTAGATCGCAACCGTCTGTGACGATCAAATTGAAGTTCCTTCATCATCAAAAACCTCCTGTTATTCCATACACGCTGCTATTTTTTCTATCATCGCTTTTATTGTATAGTCTGCCGGTTCCATATGTACAGGCAGACCTCTTTTGAATAGTTCTGCGGATGTCGTTGGCCCAATACTAGCAATTTTACAGCGACCTTCCTTCATACGCGTTAAAATCGGCGCACCAGCTTTTTCTGCACTTTCTACAAAATGCCTCACTGCTGAAGGACTGGCAAAAGTGACAACATCCACTTGAGTGATGGACGACAGCTTTTCTGTGTCAATGTCTGGCTTGAACGTTTCGTATAGCGTCCAGACTTTACAGGTTGCCCCTTCCTTCTCAAAAGCAGCAGCAATTTCACCCCGTGCAATATTCCCCTGGGGATAGAGCATGTTCAATCCCTTCACCTCATCAGCCGGAAATTCTTTAATAAAGTCAGCACCCTTGAAGCTCGACGGAACAAAGTCAGCTTCTATCCCGTGATCATAAAGAAAAGCAGCTGTTTTTTGACCAACTGCTCCTACTTTACATAACCGTAACTCAGATACAGTATCTGCTTCTGTCAGCCGGTCAAGGAAGTACTTCGCTGCATTCCTGCTGGTCAGAATCACCCAGTCAAATGTGCCAAGCTGATGAATAAAAGACTGTCCATCACTGTCATGCAAAGCTCTTGTTTCGATCATAGGGAGAATCAACGCAGTTCCTCCCAGTTCTTCAATCATGACCTGATCCCTTTTCGCCTGATCAAGCGGACGTGTCAGCAGAATGGTTCTGTTTAAAAGGGAGCCTGTCATCGTTTACTCTCCCTGTTCTTCTTTTACCTGATCAATCAGCTTTTTCGCCCCTTTTTCAGTCATCAGGGCTGCTGCACTTAACCCCACTTCTATTGGATCCGTTCCTGAAACCACTTCTTTGTAAACCGTCTGTCCATCCGGAGAGGCAACAAGTGCAGTGAGTGTAACTTCATCACCTGACAGTTCTGCGAAACCGGCAATCGGCACCTGACAGCCACCTTCCATTTTATGAAGAAAAGCACGTTCAGCTGTGACGGTGGCAGACGTTTCACGATCAGTAAAGCGGTCCAGAAGTGTGCGGAGCTCAGCGTCATCCTCACGGCATTCGATCGATAGTGCACCCTGCCCGATCGCAGGCAGACAATCTTCCGTTGATAAAAACTCAGAAACGATATCTTTTGACCAGCCCATTCTCGAAAGGCCCGCTGCTGCGAGAATGATCGCATCAAAGTTTTCTGTTTCAAGCTTTTTCAGGCGCGTATCGATATTGCCACGGATCCACTGAATGTTCAGATCCGGCCTTTTAGCCAGAATCTGAGCACTGCGGCGGAGACTGCTCGTTCCCACAATGGCTCCTGCAGGAAGCTCAGCCAACGCTTCACCGTTTTTTGAAATCAGCGCATCGCGTGCATCCTCACGCACAGGAATGCTGCCGATGACCAATCCTTCGGGAAGCTCAGCAGGCATATCCTTCATACTGTGAACAGCCATGTCAATTTCGTGATCATACATCGCCTGCTCGATTTCTTTTACAAAAAGACCTTTCCCGCCTACCTTTGAAAGCTGGACATTCTGAATCTGGTCTCCTTTTGTCACGATTTCTTTAATTTCAAATTCTGTTCCCGGCTCTAGCTGTTTAAGCTGCTCAATCACCCATTTTGTCTGTGTAATGGCCAGCTTACTTCTTCTGGAACCTACAATAATTTTTCGCATGAAAGAAACCTCCACTTTGTTCATCTTCAACTAAGAAATTTTTATGCTTATATCCTGTGTAAACGAATCAATAAAGTCCTTTTAAGAATACCAGAAATGGAAGGACGATAACCTGCTTCCAAGCAGGAAGTTAATAATCAGACAGAGAAAAGCCATCGTGTTAAAAATGGCAAGCGTTCTGCCGGATTCCCCTCTGCCAAATCTCCGGTATAAAAAGACACCATATATGCCGAGCAGTAAGAACGACCCGATAATCTTCACATCATACCAGATCATATAAGGTAGCGAAATGACCGCCCACTGAACCCCAAGTATCAGGCTCAAAAGTAAGAGCGGGAATCCGATAATGTTTAATATCACTGAGCCTTTTTCAAGCTTTGATAAATCTGTAATTCTCTGAAGCTTCTGTCCCCACTTTTTCTTTTTCAGCAATCTGTACTGCAGCAAATATAAAATGGAGAAAACGACAGATACCGAAAATGCTGCGTAGGAAACAATCGCGATCGTAATATGAATCAGTAAAAGCTCCGACATCAGACGCTCAGCCGCCGCATTGGTGGATGCCTGAACCGGTGCAAAAGTATGGATCGCCATAAAGGTAAAGCCGATGACGTTGACAAAAAAAACGGTGAAGTCTACACGCATTACACGATTAATCGCTAATGACAGTGTGACTAACACCCATGCGTAAAAATAGATGCCTTCAAATAAGGTTAAAACAGGAAATCTGCCTGTTCTCATCATATATAAAAATAAAAAGATTGTTTGAAGAACCCAAACAATCGTTAAAAGCCAGAAGGCTAAACGGTTAGCCTTCTGGTCTTTTTGCAGATAATCCATAAAGTATAACAGCACGCTCACCGCATAAAGGATGAGCATGACTTCATGAAGGCGGGTCATGGACAGTTCAAACATCTGTAATCCCCCAAGTTACGGCTGTAAGGACAGCTCCGGCTGACGAACCGCTGACGTTGTTTTTTCAACTGATTTAACCGGCTGAACAGCTTCTCTTACCTGGTCTTCCAGGTTAAAGATTTTCATGAACAGCTCAAGTTTTTCGTCACCGTCCGGTAATGCGGCGAGTTCTTTCGCCTGCAAAATCGGATCCTTCAGCAGCTGATTAATAATGCTCTTTGTATGCTTGCTTAATACTTTGCGTTCACGATCAGTCAGA
Organism: Jeotgalibacillus aurantiacus; assembly: GCF_020595125.1. Classification (NCBI taxonomy): domain Bacteria; kingdom Bacillati; phylum Bacillota; class Bacilli; order Caryophanales; family Caryophanaceae; genus Jeotgalibacillus; species Jeotgalibacillus aurantiacus. Next base: position 215,280 of record NZ_JACNMS010000004.1, on the reverse strand, counting down.
CTTGGCATCTTACGTTCGATGCTTTCCATTGTCTCAGCCTGAATAGCCAGCGCTTTTTCACGAAGAGCGGAAATGACAGGAACAACACCAAGCATGTTAAGCCACTCTTTGAAGGCAACAATGGTTTCTTCAACCATGATTTCAATCTGTTCGGCTGCCTGTTTACGTTCTTCAAGATTCGCCTGAACGATTCCTTCAAGATCATCAATGTCATAAAGAAATACGTTGTCGAGTTCATTAATTGATGGATCAAGGTCACGCGGAACTGCGATATCCACCATAAAGAAAGGACGTCCCTTTCTCATTCGCTCAACGTGAATCATCATTTCTTTATCAATCAGGGCTTCTTTTGCACCCGTTGATGTGATCAGAATATCGGCTTCAACAAGCGCACATTGAAGCTCACGCAATTCTTTTGCACTTCCTGAGAATTTATCCGCAAGTGCTACAGCTTTTTCAAACGTACGGTTAATCACCGTCACTTTTGTTGCGCCGCTTCCCTGCAGATTCTGAATCGCAAGCTCACCCATTTTTCCCGCACCAAGGATTAAGACATGCTTTTTATTTAAATCACCAAAAATCTTTTTGGCAAGTTCAACAGCAGCATATGACACCGAAACCGCATTAGATGCAATATCCGTTTCAGCATGTGCTTTTTTAGCCAGGGTAATCGCCTGCTTGAACAACTCATTAAAAACAGTACCTGTTGCGCCGTTTTCCTGAGAAGTAAGGAAGCTCTTACGAACCTGTCCCAAAATCTGCGTCTCTCCTACGATCATAGAATCGAGTCCGCAGCTTACTTTAAACAGGTGCTCCATCGCACCGTCTTTTTCATAAATAAATAGATAAGGGCTGAATTCTTCTTTATCAAGCTGAAACCAGTCAGCAAGAAACTGCTTTATATAATAACGACCTGTATGAAGCTGATCTACGACTGCGTAAATTTCCGTACGGTTACACGTTGAAACAATGACGTTTTCCAGAATGCTCTTTCTCGCCTGGAGCTCCGTCATTGCTTTACTCAGATCCGCTTCCTGAAAAGAAAGACGCTCTCTAATCTCTACAGGGGCCGTTTTGTAATTCAATCCTACAACTAAAATGTGCATGTTTGAAAGACACCCCCAGAAGTTAATCACTATTCCTATTATAACATGCTGTAACCACTTTCATGAGCTTAAATGTGAACAAGCATTGAAACCCGTTCACTGACGTTCTTATGCAGCATCCGGGATGAATCCGGTTCGCACGGCTGCATAACGATGACTTCTGAGTCAAGAGTACCAGACCGCTATGTTGAATTCAACTGTTCAGCTCATTTTCAGAACCTTCTATGTTACAGGTATGCCCGAATGTGACAAAATTGAAACAAAAAAGGAACAAGCCAGTTTTGGCGTTGTTCCTTTTGAGAAGTTTTATCTTAAAACCGTGCCGGGGACATCCTCCGCTTTCCGTGGCCGGGCGGTGAACCCGCCTGTGCTTCGCACATTCGGTTTCACCTGACCCTTTCCGCCACAGGAGTCTGCGGATGTCCCCGGCACTCAGTGTCTTGCAATCCACACTATTATTTTTTCGAAGTAATAAAAGTCATTTAACACAAAGAACTAAGATCATCATTATCATTGTCTCAAGAATGAATGATAGATAAAGAGACGATTAGTATTTTTTATTTCGTAATAAAAAGACTAATCTCTTGTTCTACTTATCTTTCATTTTGCGTTCGATGAATTTCCATGCTTCGTCTTTGCCGAGGCCGGTTTCTGAGGAGAACATGATGAGTTCGTCTCCCGGTTCGATTTCGAGTGTTTTTCTTGTGACGCTCAGGTGTTTTTGCCATTTGCCTTTAGGGATTTTATCCGCTTTTGTTGCGACGATCAGGCATGGAATTCCGAAGTGCTTTAGGAATTCGTACATCATGATGTCATCGTTTGTCGGCGGATGACGGAGGTCGACGATCATGATGACGGCTTTGAGCGGTTCTCTTCCTGTCATGTATGTTTCGATCATCTTGCCCCATGCAGCACGTTCAGTTTTTGAAACTTTGGCATAGCCGTAGCCCGGCACATCGACAAAATAGAGTGCTTCATTGAGAAGATAAAAGTTTAAAGTCTGGGTTTTACCCGGTTTTGATGAAATACGCGCCAGTGCTTTACGGTTAATCATCTTGTTGATAAATGATGATTTACCGACGTTAGAACGGCCAGCCAGAGCAAATTCCGGAAGTCCACCTTCCGGATACTGCTCTGGTTTCACCGCACTGATCACGATTTCTGATTGTGTAATTTTCATTTCGATTCACCTGCTAATGCCTTTTCTAATACTTCATCTACATGAGTAACGGGGATAAATGTTAATTCTTCACGGACACTTTCAGGAATATCGTCAATGTCACGCTCATTTTCTTTAGGAATAATAATGGTTGTCAGTCCAGCACGGTGTGCGCTGAGTGCTTTTTCCTTCAGACCTCCGATTGGCAGGACGCGGCCACGGAGTGTCACTTCCCCTGTCATCCCAACTTCACGTTTGATCGGACGATCCGTGAGAGCTGAAACAAGGGCTGTAACGATGGTAATGCCTGCTGAAGGACCGTCTTTTGGAACAGCGCCTTCCGGTACGTGAATATGAATGTCATGCTTTTCATGGAAATTCTCTTCAAGATGAAGCTGCTCTGCTTTAGAGCGGACAAATGAAAAGGCTGTTTGTGCAGATTCCTTCATCACATCTCCCAGTTTTCCGGTTAAGACGAGTTTTCCTTTACCAGGAGAGAGTGAAACTTCTATCTGAAGCGTGTCGCCGCCTACCGTTGTGTAAGCCAGTCCGGTTGCTACACCGATCTGATCCTCGGTTTCAGCCTGTCCATAACGGAATTTCTTTTTCCCGAGGTAATCAGAAAGACTCTTTGTGGTCACGACCACTTTTTTCTTTTCGCCGCTTACAACGATTTTCGCCGTTTTCCGGCAGATGGCTGCGAGCTGTCTTTCGAGACTACGTACACCAGCTTCTCTCGTGTAATAACGAACGATATCCTTGATCGCTTCATCTCTGATCTGAAGGTGGGATTTTGACAGCCCGTGCTCCTTCAACTGCTTAGGCAGCAGATGATTTTTGGCGATATTGATTTTTTCAATTTCGGTATAACCTGCGATCGTGATGATTTCCATCCGGTCACGCAATGGACCTGGAATCGTCGCCAGATTATTGGCTGTTGCAATAAACAGCACCTTTGAAAGGTCATACGGCTCTTCAATGAAATGATCACTGAACGTATTGTTCTGTTCAGGGTCCAGCACTTCAAGCATGGCAGAAGACGGATCTCCTCTGAAGTCATTGGACATTTTATCAATTTCATCGAGAAGGAAGACGGGATTAACAGTCGTTGCTTTTTTCATCCCCTGAATGATTCGTCCAGGCATTGCACCTACATACGTTCTTCTATGACCCCTGATTTCTGATTCATCACGGACACCGCCAAGTGATACTCTGACGAATTTCCGTCCAATGGATTCAGCAATTGAGCGGGCAAGGCTTGTCTTACCTACTCCAGGTGGTCCAGCGAGACATAAAATAGGACCCTTCAATGATTGTGTCATCTGCTGAACAGCCAGGTATTCGAGCACGCGTTCTTTCACTTTTTCAAGACCATAGTGGTCACGATCAAGAATTTTCTCAGCACGTTTGATGTCCAGGTCGTCATCTGTCGCATTCGTCCACGGAACGGTAATCAGCCATTCAAGATAGTTACGGATAACAGAGCTTTCTGCTGACGTGGCAGGTACTTTTTCGTATCTGTCCAGTTCTTTCATTGCGATTTTCTCAACAGATTCAGGCATCTCAGCTTTACGGATCCGCTTTGTCAGCTCTGAAATTTCACCTGTTTTCCCATCACGGTCACCAAGTTCCTTTTGGATCGCCTTCATCTGCTCACGAAGATAATATTCTTTTTGCGTGCGTTCCATAGACTTCTTCACACGCTGACCAATTTTCTTCTCCAGGCTGAGCACTTCTTTTTCATTGTTAATCGTTTCGATTAAACGGTTCAATCTTTGCTTGATATTAGTTGTATCAAGTACTTCCTGCTTCATTTTCAGCTTTAAAGGCAGGTGGGATGCAATGATATCAGCCAGTCTCCCCGGCTCTTCGATATCCAGAACAGTATTTAACGTTTCCTTGGAAATCTTTTTAGACAGAGAAATGTATTGTTCAAAGTAATCCGTCAGCGTTCTCATCAGCGCCTCAAGCTCTGGCGTTTTCTCCGGATCATCAGGTTTAGTTTCAATTTCTACAGTAAAAAACGGCTCTTTTTCTGAGTAAGAAGTAATAGCGGCACGCTCCAGCCCTTCAACAAGCACACGAATCGTGCCATTAGGAAGCTTAAGCATCTGCTTTACTTTTGTTAAAGTACCCATTTCAGCTAAATCATTTTCGTCCGGCTGATCGATCGCCATGTCTTTTTGAGTTGAAAGGAAAATCAGATGATCTTCCATCATTGCTTTTTCCAGTGCCGCAATGGATTTTTCTCTGCCGACGTCAATATGAAGAACCATCGAAGGATAAACGAGAAGTCCGCGCAAAGGAAGCAGTGGTAATGTGTATTGTTTTTTTTCAGTCATTGATAAGGCACCTCCATAACAGGCGATTCTGCCTGAAAAACTCAAGTAGTGTTACTTTACCCTTAATTGCATGTGACATCCGTCAAAACGTGTTTTCAGGAAGAAAAAAGCTGACTCGATAAGCAATTTAACGAGTCAGCTTTCGTATCTTAAGCGTCAGGCAGATGTTCGTTGTTCATCATCAGGCTCGAGTCTGGTTCCATCTTCAAGAATAAGAATCGGTCTCTCTGTCTGATCCACAGCCCCTTTAGTGATGATACATTTCTTAATATCTTCACGGGATGGAAGATCAAACATGACATCAAGCATCAGATTCTCAATAATGGAGCGAAGACCACGTGCGCCCGTTTTGCGCTCAATGGCTTTACGGGAAATTTCACGCAACGCTTCTTCTTCAAACTCAAGTTCAACATCATCCAGCTCAAGCATCTTCTGATACTGCTTAACAAGAGCATTTTTCGGCTGGGTTAAAATAGATACTAGCGCTTCTTCATCAAGCTGCTCAAGCGTTGCCGTTACAGGCAGACGTCCGATAAATTCAGGGATTAACCCGAATTTTAACAGGTCTTCCGGAACGAGCTTGGCAAGAAGTTCACGTTCAGTTACATCATCTTTACTGCCACCGGAACCAAATCCGATCACTTTCTGTCCAAGACGGCGTTTGATAATCTGATCGACTCCGTCAAAGGCACCGCCGACAATAAACAGAATGTTCGTCGTATCGATCTGAATAAATTCCTGATGCGGGTGCTTACGTCCACCCTGTGGCGGAACGCTCGCTGTTGTTCCTTCAAGGATTTTCAATAGCGCCTGCTGTACACCTTCACCTGAAACATCTCTTGTAATCGAAGGGTTTTCAGATTTACGTGCCACTTTATCGATTTCATCAATATAAATAATACCCTTTTCAGCGCGTTCCACATCATAGTCTGCAGCCTGGATCAGCTTCAGAAGAATGTTTTCCACATCTTCACCAACATAACCCGCTTCAGTCAGTGATGTCGCATCCGCAATCGCAAAAGGAACATTAAGAATTCTGGCCAGTGTCTGCGCTAGTAGTGTCTTACCGGAACCGGTTGGACCGATCAGGCAGATATTACTTTTCGCAAGTTCTACATCATCAACCTTGCTGTTGGATTTAATCCGTTTATAGTGGTTATAGACCGCAACAGAAAGGGACTTTTTAGCCCGTTCCTGACCAATGACGTAATCCCCTAGAATAGAAAGGATTTCCTTTGGCTTTGGAACGTCTTTAAATTCCACTTCTTCTTCTGTACCAAGCTCTTCTTCCACGATTTCTGTGCAAAGCTCAATACATTCATCACAAATATATACGCCAGGACCAGCTACAAGCTTTCGAACCTGTTCTTGAGTTTTTCCGCAAAAAGAACATTTCAGCTGTCCTTTTTCATCATTAAATTTGAACATTCCATTCACCCCTTTTTCAGTCTCATACCGCAGTATGACGCGCAGCCAGGATCTTTATCCGCAGGCCGCAGGAACTCCGTGACTGTCTGTAGCATGAATTGTACCACAGTGAAACCTAAGACGAAACTAACATGATTTCTTCAATATGCTGCCAAAAAACGAGTTATGTATAACAATTGTAGGTCTTATGTTATAAAACAAGGCACGATATGATCGCGCCTTGCTTCATCTCTATATACTATTATGCAACAGTTTTGCTGTTATCTACAAGAAAATCGATCGCTTTTTGTACGCGAAGGTCATTTTCAAGGATTTCAGTAGATCCACCAAGCGCTGCTTTGATCTGATCAACTGTCATATTGAACTGCTGTGTCATGCTTGAAAGCTCTTCGTTTACATCTTCTTCTGTAACCGTAATGTTCTCTTCGTTAGCAATCGCTTCAAGAACCAGGTTCACACGAACACGCTTTGCTGCGTCTTCTTTCATCTGGCCGCGAAGTGTTGCTTCATCCTGACCGCTGAACTGGAAGTAAAGCTCAAGGTTCATGCCCTGTGCACCAAGACGCTGTTCGAATTCCTGCATCATGCGATCAACTTCAGTGTCAACCATTGCGTCTGGAACGTCGATTTCTGCGTTGTCAGAAGCTTTTTCCACAAGTGTGTCACGAAGCTCTGTTTCAGCAGCATTTTTCTTGTCTTCTTCAAGACGCTTTTTCGTCTTTTCTTTCAGTTCTGCAAGTGTTTCCACTTCTTCGTCTGCATCTTTAGCAAACTCATCGTTAAGCTCCGGAAGTTCCTTTGCTTTGATTTCGTGGATTTTCACTTTAAATACTGCAGGCTTACCAGCAAGCTCCTCAGCGTGGTATTCTTCAGGGAACGTTACTTCAACATCCTTTTCTTCTCCAGCTGCAAGACCTACAAGCTGCTCTTCAAATCCAGGAATGAATGAACCTGAACCGATTTCAAGAGAGTAGTTATCTGCCTGACCGCCTTCAAACGCTTCGTCTCCTACGAAACCTTCAAAGTCAAGAACAACAGTATCGCCGTTTTCAACATTTCCTTCTTCTTTCACAACAAGCTCAGCCTGACGCTCCTGAAGTGCCTTCAGTTCAGCATCAACATCCTCATCCGTTACTTCAGTATCCATCTTTTCCACTTCTAAGCCTTTGTATTCACCAAGCTTTACTTCAGGCTTTACTGTTACTTTAGCAGTAAAGATCAGTTCTTTGCCTTTTTCGATCTGCTCAACATCGATTTCAGGACGATCCACTGGTGTAATACCCGTTTCTTCAACAGCTTTTGCATACGCTTCAGGAAGAATTTCATCTAAAGCATCCTGATAAAGAGATTCTACGCCGAAACGCTTTTCGAACATTTGACGAGGCATTTTCCCTTTACGGAAACCTGGTACGTTGATTTGCTTTACAACCTTTTTGAATGCAGCGTCTAATCCGCTGTTTACAGTAGCAGCGTCAACTTCAACCGTTAAAACTCCTACATTTCCTTCTTGCTTTTCCCATTTTGCTGACATAAATAATTCCCTCCAAAACATCTATTATTAAGTTAATGGTTTCATGTTTAACTCATGAAATCAATGATTCTTTGAATTTTGACATCAAGAATCCCATTATGCAACCATTTAATTATAACACAGGTTATACGTGTTTCAACCGCAAACCATTACAGGTCATTTTCTTTTTCAACAGACTGTATTTCCTGCTTCAGACCACTGTACGGATAACCGTTCCAGGCATCCTCAGCCCCGAGATATTCCTTCGCAAGACGAACATATCCTTCAGCGATTGCCTCCGGTTTCGTCTCTTTCCATAAAAGGGGATAGAGCAGGAAAATGTGTTTCTTCATGAGATCTATGGCAATATTGACGAGATGAGGCTCCTGTCCTTCCTCTTCAATCAACCGGATTGCACGATCAATCTGTTCCTGATCAAACGGATCAACGAGTTCAGATGGGCAAACCGAAATCTCAATTCCCCATTTACGGATAACCACTTCATCATTCACGGACTGTTCCCGCATAATGTTAAGCAGCATCGTTTTGATAAAGGGGTGTGTATCATCGTGTTCAGCTGCATCAATCAGATCCTGTTTGATCGGATGAATGTTTTGTCTTGATAAGGCAGCGAGCTGAATGGTCTGCTGTTCAAGTCCTTTTTCCAAATGAAAGGATTCGAACGATTTCTCCTCGCGTTCCGAATCATGCGCTTTTTTTTCACTGATGTTCATCAGGTGAGTAAAGCGTTCCGCACGCTCACCCGCAAGTGTTCCTTCATCAATTAAAGGCTGAATGAGTGATTTGATCTCATCATGTTTCCTTAACTGTATGAGATTCATTACAAGAAGCTCGAGAATTTCTTCGTATTCCCCGATCCCTTCCCGCAGCATCCGTTCACAAACTGATTTTGAATCCATCCATTGACGGTCTTCATAGTAGGCGACTGCAAGCGATGTGCAGACGGCCTGGTCATTCGGATCCAACTCAATTGCCTGTTCTAAAAGCTGTATAGCCTCTGTATGGTACTGCCCCTGCAAAAGCTCCAGCGCCTGCTCTACCAGACGTTCTTTTAAACCTGGAAACGGAATGACGTTTTCTTTAAATTTCGTTTGATCATCCATACCGGATCCACCTTCCGTGTCAATCTTATCTGTTCATTGAGTGTAGCACTGGGCAAAATAAAAATCCAGAAATGCGCTGAGTATAGGGGAGTTCGCTTGAAGGAGATGGGTTTATAAAGACCGGGCTGGACTCACCCTTCGCTTTCCGCGGCCGCGCGGTGAGCCGGCTAGTGCTCCGCACTACGCCGTCTCACCTGTCGCTTCTCTGCCGCAGGAGTCTACGGATGAGTCCAGCCCTCTGTGTAGATAATCTTCTTAAGGATTTTTCTTTTTTGATAAAGGGCTAATACATGGCCAGATCCCACAGGTAAATCCTTAAAAAATCATGTAAATCATATTATGTTCAGGATCTCGGTCAGTTTTGATATTGTGAAGTCGGGTTGTATGTTTTTTGCTGATGGTTTGTTTGTCCGGTTAATCCAGGCTGTTTTGATTCCAAGGTTCTGGGCACCGGCAATGTCACTTCTTAAGGAATCACCTATATGCAGAACCTCATCTGCTGACAAGTTATATTTCTTGAGCGCATAGTCAAACATTTCGGAGCGGGGTTTGTATGATTTAACATCTTCGCTTGTGATCACTTCTTCAAAGGGGAGGTGATGAAGAGAGATTGCTGATAAAATGTCTGCCCGGTCAATGTTTGAGAGGATGTAAACGGGAAGCTTATTTTGAAGACCTTCAATAAACTCGATTGCGTCAGTGAAGATCATTGGTTTCTGCCAATGCTCAAACATCCATTCACTCAGCGTAGTTTCATCTAAAGATGAATCAAAATGAGAGAGGGTACGTCTGAGTGATTGTGTTTCAAGATCTCTTTGTGTTTGAAAATCATCACCAAAACTTTGGATAAATGAATCAGAGAAATCTTTCCACCAATAACCTCCGATTTCAGAAGCAGTTGCGTCGGTATTCGAGCTTTCTTTTATCCGATTGCAAATATCCCTGATGATGACATCATCTTCATGTACGACAGTGCCGTAAAAATCTAAGAAAAGTGCTTTGATTTTCATTCCATCCACTCCTGACCTTCAAGTTGATTATGATCATACTATTACAAAAAACGCTGCCACAGGATTAACCGTGTGGCAGCGTTTTTGATCTTTATGTAACCCTGCATAGCAGGAGTTCGTGATGTTGTAATGGCGTCCCAGGAGAGATTCGAACTCCCGACCGCGTTGAAAACGAAGGCTTTCCGATAGCCCTGCTACGTAAGTTGAATCGGTCATTGATCGATCTGCCGATTATTTACGTATATCTTAGCATTTAGACTATAGGAAATCAACGAGTTTCTTCTATATAATATTTGCGTATTTTCATTATTAAGTTCCACAGTAAAATATCTTCAATAGAATTTACTTTTCTATTATCTGTTATTATTTAATTATAAAAATTACGGGGGTGGCTTATGAAACTAAATAAGTCCGTTAAAAACATATTAAAATCTTCAGACAAAATAAACTTCGTTTCCGATACAACTGATTTTTTCAATTTTTGCGAAAAAAACTTTATTGAGCATTTAACTATTGTCAGAACTCCATTAAATTTAATTGGGCAGAATTGTATAGTTTTTTTACAGACGCATTTATATAGAATAAAATTACTGGTAAAAGCTTATATTCACGGACTAAACGCAAACAATCCTGAAATTTCTGTTTTAGCTTTACGCGCGATTTTTGAAACAACAGGTTCATTAGCTTACATGCACAAAAAATATAATCAATATCTTGACGAAACAATTACAATGATCGATTTTGATCACGAATTAGAACGACTTTATTTAGGGGTAAAAAGTAAAAACGAAAAAACCATTGACTACCTTGATCCAATAAATGTTATGAAACTTATTGACTCATTGGACTCCTACATGAAAAAGTATAAAAATATTAAGACGGCTACATTCAGAATATCTTACGATGAATTATCAGAAAGAGTTCATCCGAACAGTTACAGTTATTACTTAGGGCACACTGTTTCTTTAGAAGAATATAAAATCAGTTTTACAAGAGATAAAGAAATTCACAATTTAGTGCATTTCCATCTTGAGGAATTTTGCATTGCGATTAAATTGTATATGGAAATTTACACAGACCTTAAAAAAAAGGTAGAAATTAACGAAGATATTCCATTTAAAGAGACTTTTCATTTCAAAAACTATTAGTTAATGGAAAATACTTTTAAACTATAATGATTTGGGAGGGGCCACGTTAGCCCCCGCCTGTTAACGCTTATTCTCCCGGCAACTCAAACGTTACTGAAACACCCTGTCCGTCTTTTAGTCCGATCATCCCTATGATCTTACCGTTTTGCTGTTTGATATATTCAGTAATCGTCTTTAATTCTTCCGTTGTCTCGGCTGTCCGATTATACACCGTCACTTTTTTCATCCGAACACCACACTAGCAACTTTCGGATCAGACGCTAACTTGTCCGCAATGTGCGCCTGCAACTCTGCGGTAAGCGTAATCTCTGCCGGTAGCTCAATCGTAAAGTCATCGGCAGCCTGCCCGTTTGCAACCATCGCCTTGACTACTTCTGTAACCGCCTTCTCGATGAAATGTACCGGATTAACCGTGGAAATTTCCGTATGGATGTCGCGTCCTTCTGCGTCCTTCGCTGTCATCGATCTGTACGCGTGCCCGTATCGCCCTTCGTGTTCCTTATACGTAATTGTGATTGTTTTCATTTATCATCGTCTCCCTTTTCGTTTGTGTGTGTTTATTTTAGTATCTCGTTGATCGGCGAGCTGCTTGAATATGCTTAAACGCAGGGTGCGTCATTTTCAGTGTGGTAAACGGCCTTTTCACACCGGTAATCTTCGCCTGCTTTAATTCTTCAAGTTGCGCCTGTTCCGGCGTCTGCAATCCACGCGAAAGAGTTCGGTATAGGTGCGTCACCTTTTGCTTGGCAAAGTCATCGGATAGATTCGGCATGATTTCCGCAAGCTGTTTGATGACTTCGGAAAACGCCGATTCTGATTCAAGCGTTTCAAGTCTCGATTCGTAAGCATTGATTGCGTCTAACACTTCCGCTTTATTCCCGGCAAAGGTTAACGCGGTTTTCAATTCCACACTCGCTTGCTTGATGAACTCACGATCCGTTGCAGATACGTAGTGTTGTGATCTCATTGCCACCTTTGTTTGATGCTCGATTGCCCCTTCGATCTGCTCACGGAACTCAATGTCGATCTCTTTCACTTTGCGTTCAAGCTCTCGGATTAACTCGCTGATTTCGTAATCCCGTGCGCCTGGTACGCTGTATGTCGGATGATCGCTCTCGTTAATCTTGTCGACTGCCTTGCGAAACTTCGTTACCTCTTGTTCTACCTGTCGCTGATACGTTTGTTTTAAATCCATCCGTCATTTCCCCTTTATCTCGTTTTATTGTTTGCATTGCCAATGAACGGCAACTCAACGTTAGTTGTTTTCAGCTCGATCGTAAGCCCATTCGAATTGCAGTAATACTGGGCGATTCTTTCAGCGTCATAGTACGCCGGTCGATCCGGTTGATCCGTTTGATATTTACACTCAAACAACCGTGAACTATCTACCCTCGACCGGATCACAATTTCAACGTTTCTGCCGTCCTTCTGTATGAGTACGGACACCTTTCCGACCATGTCCTCTATCTTTTCTTCGTACACCTTCATTTTTCTCGAACCTCCTTCGTGGTCGTGGCGGTTGCCACTCGAATGTCTGTCGGCGTAAATGCGTCAATGTATCGTCAGTTTCAATCAATTTGTATAGCCAATGCGCCCGGCGGTCGTGGTAAAACGCTTGCTCTCGGTTGCGCCGATCCCTTTTCATTCGTATCTTTTTAAACGTTAGTCGTGCTATCGTTGCCCTCTCCTATCTGCTCGTTTTCCAATTGTAAATCTGACGTTACCTCTCGTGTCCTGCCGGCGCATACGTTCATAAACGGTCAATAGCCGTGCTGCCATGATCCGATACTGCTCGGACACTTTCACTTTGTTCACCCGTTCTTCTAAATCTGTATAAGCGAAGTAGTGTGCGGTTCGTAGCGCGATTTGTTGCGTGCCGTCGTACTCTGCGTATGCAAGGATCAACCGGGCGTCCTCGGGTTTCACCTTTTGGTCAATCGCATAATCATGTTCGCGCATGGATCGTTCAATCCACGATTTACAATCCGTCATGTCAACCTTCGGGACACCTCTGAAACGTGTCAGCAACTGTTCAGCAAGCGTCTGTTTGTCCGTCATTCTGTCTCTCCCTTTCGTCTTTGAGCCGTTCAAACTCGGCTTGGTCGCTAAAAATGCGTGTTAACCCCTCGTCGATTAACGTCGGCCAGTCTTGCTCATACAGGTTGAACGTTGTCACATCGCTTGACTGCGACCATTCATAGTACTTTTCATAGCGTCCCTTCTCCGGCTTTCTTTCTGTTCTGACGTTTTTCAGCAACGGCAATCCCCCTTAGTTTTGCGACGGTTTCAACAGGCAGGAGATCGCTGATCGACGTCGTGAGTGGCTGAACCTTTCGTTTTGGCTTGCGTTTCTTCTTCAATATGGTCGCTCCTTTTCGCGGAATACTTTTTAGGGTTATTAGATCGCTCAGAATCACTTTTTTATAGCGAAAAAGGCGGTTATAACCCTGTTTTTACGAGTGGAATATTTACGGTAAGGTATTAGGTCTTGATGATCGTTTTTTGCGGATTAGTGGGGTTATAAACGAGGCCTAAATAATCGGATTTGATTCGTCTGTACATGGCCTTGAGCCATAATCACATCACCATTTTCATCAATTTCTGTTCGCTCGATGTCGGCGTACTCAAGTAGCTTGCGGATATGCACAGGGTATGTCGAATACACCCGCCAATATCCCTCGGAAGGCTCATAGCTGTACAATGTTTCTTGTTCTTCTCTTTTGTATGTCACGTCTTGTCACCGCCCTTCAATCGGGCAAGGACGGCGCAAGTCAACCGGTCCTGGTCAATGATCCTAACGATGATTTCATACTTTGGATCACTTTCGACTGCCTCGATGACTGCGGGTGATACGCTGTAGACTTCATTCAACGCTAACCGCCTCGACCTGCTGTGAGTAATATGCCTTAACATCCATCACGAGTTTTTCGTAAACTTCCGGCATTGTAATGCCTTGTCTATGCGCCAATCTCTCTAACAGCTTTCTATTTGAGTAAGGATCGCAGGACTGTAGCATGAACAATACCACCGGCAAACTACCCTTTCGTGAGTTACATGACCGGCAGGCTGCGACAACGTTCCCGATTTCATTCGAGCCTTTTCTGACCCGAGGGACAACGTGATCTATAGTTGCCTTTTCGTAGGGTAATTCACTTTGGCAATACGCACACGATCCCTCATTCAAAACAAATGCGATTTCATATGAAGTAACGTTACCGCGCGTCCCCACTTTTGATTGACTGTGTACTCGTTTAGCCCTTCCGATAGCCGACGCCCGGTATTCCGAGTTATATTCTTTTTGGCAAGACCGGCAGATCGTTTTTCTTCTGTCTGCGTTAGCTGACTGAATATTGAAATCGTCTAATCGTTTGACCTCGTTGCATTTACGGCAAGTTTTAAGCAAGGTAATCACGACCTTGTTCACATTCAAGTGCGCTCACTCTGCCGTTAATATCCTCTGTTCGGTCGTCGATCCTGTCGATCTTTGCCTCAAGCCTCATTAAAATTTCGATAATCTTCAAGTACGCTTGTTCTTCCATTACATCCCGTCCCCTTTTTAGTTTTATTCATTTATAATCCCGTGTAACTTTTTCTGTGTATCGCGTATTTCCTTCGCGACATAAGTCTTTCCGGTTGCCTCAATTTGAGCGAGGGCAAGCAGATAAATCGCCATAGTCAGCATTTTTGTTTCCATCCCATTAACTCCCTTCTATTAAAATGGTAGACTGTTTTGAACCATAGTTTCGCCAGGCAACGTGTATAGTCCGTCATTATCTGCGAACACTTGCCCCGATTTGACCAACTCAGACAAGCGTAAATGTTGAACCGGCACATCATCCCGATTCCACCTCACCTTAAAACCTTCATCTGCTGTATCTGCTTTGCTCACCGAAACATGTTCTGATAACATAAGCTGCTGTAATTCGCCCGCGCCCGTAAGATACCGTTTTGACTTGCCTGCATGCGATGGGTTGCCGGAATGGTAACTCATTTCCGATCACCGCCGAATAAGTCCGCGGTCTTTTTCATCTGTTCTATCCTTTCGATTCCGTATCTCTCTCGAACTTTCCTAGCAACTTCGTCGCTGACGTGCATTCGATCAGTCTCAATGAACGCGATCGTCTGCCTCGAAACACCGATTTCACTTGCGAACTGTTCCTGCGTAAGATTGTTTACCTTCCTAATTTGCTTTAGTAGTTCCGCATTCAACTCGCAGCCTCCCTCTTAATTAAAATTATTGTTTATCGTTGCTTATTAAAAAACGGCAGGCTTATCGGTTACCTGCTCATATATATTAAAAATGAATGTGTTTGCCGTAAGACTTCGCCCTGTTCGATTCCATTCTTAAACGATGATCGCCATACTTCTCTGTAAGGTAAGCGTCTATTTCTTCTCGACTTGATTTCTGCAAATAAATATTGCTAGGCTCCCGATCAACCTCGCGTTGCCCATACGTCACATAAACACTCGATTTCCCTGCGCCGGACTCGTCAACTTCCGATGTATTCTTCCGCCTGTTCCCGGTTCCGTCCGCATAGATTAAGTAATCAAGTTTTACTGCGTCCCCGATCGGTATTTCCACCGCACCATCACGCGCCCTCTTTTCGTGTAGTTGCTCAACCGTGAGTCCCTGTCGATCAGCCGTCGCTTGTTGGCGTTTGTCCCGGCGTCTTGCAGTGTCGTATCTGTTTTTACAGACGTCCGAACAGCACTTACGCTTATTCGCCCGGCTGTCCTCGAAGTAATAGTCACAATGTTGGCAACGCTTGATCCGCCTGTTGTCGCTAAAATCGATCTCCCCCGCCTGCGCCTGTTCAATGAACCTCTCGACTTCATCACGACTTAAACCCGCAGTCTGTCGGCGATAAAACTCCGTTACCTCTGCGCTGATCTCGACCTTTTTCAATTTCCCCATCATTATCGCTCCCTTTTTAATAGTTCGTAATACCTACATCGATTGCACGTTGAATAAACCGATTGTACGTTTTCGGTACTAATAACTTATTTATATCTATGAACACCCGTATTACTCTCCGTTAACAGCGTCTTTCCATCGGTTATCATACTCCCTTCGTTTAACAAACCGTCTGATCTCTGTTGTGTCGAGAAGCATTGTCGCTACATCAATAACCGAATGCTCCGGCAATGCTCGGAATGATTCTTCATCGGTTGCCGGTTCTTTTATCATCAGCCGGTACTTATTCGGTTTATAGCGTACCTGTCCGATTTCCTTAGACCTGGCACGATCAATCTCCCCTTTCCGGTGATACTCGATAAATCCGCAATCTACTAGCTTTTGAATAGCGGACTGAACCGTTTGCCTCGACTTAGTGCCGATCATTCTCATTGCTGTATTGATTGTCAGATAAAACACGTTGCCATATCGTTTAGAAGTAACTAACATTGCGTAAGCTAACTGTTTTTGTCGAAACGTACCGCAGTCCAATACCGCTAAAATCTCCGACTTATAAATCGTGACATGTCCGTTTGACTCTTTTATCGTGATGCCCTTGTCAAACACGTAGTCAACGAGCCTGTTCGCTTCATTGAGCCAGTGTTCCGGTGTGCTGCCCTCGCTAAAGTATTCACGAGGCGTTGCAAGTAATACGTCCATTATTACTGAAACCGTATCATCCCGTTCCCACCCCTGCGAGTTACCGAAACAAGCAAGCGTGAAAGTCGTCTTGTGCCTTGTTCCACTTTGCGTGAGCCTACCGGTTTCTATGATTCTTACTGCGTTGTGAAGTGCTTGCGATAAGTCCACTGCGTTGACCGATGTATCTGTGGACGTGGCTATGTGTTCAAACTCGGTAATCTGATCGTCTGTCAGTCCGAAGTCGATTTCTGTAACAACGCTTGCCGGCATAGGCTCCACGCTTAACAGATAATCAAAGGATTCAATCGGCTCTAGCGTGAAATTATCTACGAACCAACACCGGTTGCCTGTACGTTGGTGAACACCTAGCGGTAGCTTTACACCTTGCGTCCAGGTTGCGCGGAACTCAATCTGACCGTTAGGAATTGACCCAACACTCACCATGACCTCACGATAAAACCGTTGTAACTCGGTAACTAGCACTCTTTCATCGAAAAACAGGTCAACGTGATACCCCTTGCTACCTGACAAACTGACGTGAATATCGGAACGGCTTACGTTGTATTCGTTTGCTAACACATCTACTAATTTCAACGTTGCCCAACGTGACATCGCCTCGTCAGGCACATCGACATCAAACGTCATAAACTTGTTAAAGTGACCGCCGGAAAAGATACCGTAAGTCAGATCGCCATTTAGGTGAGTTTGCAACAAACCATCGTTCAGCTTTACAACCCTGTTCCCCGGGTTATACGTTAAGGTGACGTATCTATCCGGGAATTGAACGAGATATTTCGAGCGTGTCTGAATGTAGAGTTCATTAAATTTTTTAATTAGCTGTTTATTCGGCTGTGTCATATTCACTTGCTCCCTTGAAGCTGATACGCTGTTAGTTTATTCTCCAAGCCCTCACTGTTTCTAAAAACAAACACGAGCTTGCCCGGCCTGCGGTGTGACGGCTGAATATCGATTAACTCGTGATCCTCAGCAATCAATTCCTTTGCCACACGTAAACTTAAAATACACTTGTACTTTTCCATTTGATCGCTCCCTTTTAAAAGTGTACGTTTTCGGTACTAATAACTTATTTATATATATGAGACTCGTTATCTCCGTTGTTTCCGTAACGCCCCTTTCGAATGTCCCCCGTCATATTACGCCTCCCCTTTCGTTGTATCCATAATAAATTGCTCGACCTTGTTGACGTAATCGTCTCCAAAAGCCTGGCGGACTTTCGTTGCGGTTGTCCGGGTGATCGACTTCCTGCCCTGCTCGATGTGATTTACTAGCTGTCGGCTAACCCCGATTTCCATTGCAAACTCTGTAGCGGTCATATCGGATAGCCTGCGAATTGTGCGGAATGTTTTTAGCGTCATCTGCGTCACCTCCTTTCGTTGAACTTGTGATACATGCGATACCACTTGCATAAATAAAAAGCACCGTCACTTACTAGAACCAATCTCGTCCCCATTTTTGGGACAACGAATAAGCCCACGCGAGTGTGCGTGAGCCTGCGGAAAATACCCCTTCGAATAATAGTGGGACTAATGCCTCGATGTGTAACGGCGAAACCGAATATTTTTTACCTCTCAATTAATAGTGCTTCTAACTCCTTAATCTACAACGGTGAAACCGCGTTTGTAATGAAAACGTAACATAACCCGCGATATTTACACCCTCGACTTGATCTCGTCCAGGATTAAACGTAGCTGTTCGTCAGTATATTCGAACTGTCGCGCGATGTCCCCTTTCGTGTGCCCCCGAGTTATGAAATTTTATCGGAAATTTTCGCACATTCGGCAGGCCCGCCCGTGCCGATACGCCCCCCGGGGGTATCCGATTTCCCTGGCAGGCATGCGCTGCCTTTCGCCTGTCCATACAACCCCTCGCATTACCCCGAATCAACCCGATCCCTTTCGCCTGGCATTCCCTATTAATTAACGTTGGGATACCGTTGTGATCCGTTGTGTGCCCGTGTGATTGTGTATATGTCCGTCTATACTCGATCCCTTGTCGAGTGTGTTTCGGTGTATTCGTATACCTGCGAGTGTCTGCGTCCCATTGCAGGTGTCTACTATCGTATATGTACTATCGAATATAGACGTTTGGATCGACTGCCCTCTGTTGGTAGCCGGTGAATAGACGGTTATTTTATCAAGCGGAATGTAATCTAACAGTTGTTTTCATACATTCAAAATAACGAAATAGCAACGGTTGACCGTTGACACCATTTCTAATGTACGGTATTATTCAAATAATCATAAAAACATTACATTCGAAAAGGGGTAATAACGGTGAATGAAAAAACGGTGATTAATGTTCAGCCGTTGCGTACTGCCGGCGAAATTGCAGAATTTCGGGAGGCTATTCGAGTATCGTCGAGATCCGGGCAAGCTGATCGGAATTTGCTACTATTCAATATCGCAATCAACACGGGCCTGCGTATAGGGGACATTGTAAAGCTACGAGTGGAACAAGTGCGAGGGAGATCATCTATCGTGGTATCTGAGGGCAAGACGATTAAGAAAAGAACGGTTCATCTGAGCGCTATCATGGCCGATATTGCCGATTATATCGACGACTTACCAGGAGCTACCGAGTGGTTGTTTCCGAGTAGAAAAGGCGACGGACATATCACAACTACGCAAGCCTATCGTATCTATGCGAAGGCTGCCGACTACATCGGGCGCGACGACATCGGTACTCATACAGGACGCAAGACATTCGGCTATCACTACTATCAGCGGACGAAAGACGTTGCAACGCTTATGGAGATATTCAATCACGCGAACTACACGGAGACAAAGAGATATATCGGAATACGGGACGATGAGATTGCGGATAGCCTACGAGATTTCAAACTATAATCGAAGTTACAAGCGGGGGTGATCGCACATACCCCTGCTTTTTCGTGAGTAGACGGGTAGACCCCCGAGGTTTGACGAGTGTAAGCGTCGTGAACGTGATACCCGATAGATATACGGTATCTCCACGCACCCCTCAACGCCCATTTTGTCGCCTCTCGATGACTCGCACAATGACCGGATAAAACGGGTGTATATCGCAAATACACCGTGTTTCTTCTTATAAGTTATATATACAAGTTTGATAAGCGGAGAAACCGGATGATTTTCGATACGACATTTTCGCTGTCGCACGGGTACGGACGGAAATGAATCGGCACATTAAATCGAGTGACAAATATTCATTTTCCGGAAACCTTATTTTTTGATAGACTCAACGTAAGGGCACGCGAGGCCAGTATCCGCCCCATATTTCGCCGAGTGCTTTCCGTTGTTTAGTAGATAAGCTATAATTAACGCAAGGGCAAGCGATAGGACAAATCGTCTGTTTTTCGGTGGCTTGTACGATTGTTGCATTTTCACACCGAAAACGGCACGATCGTAACACTCTGCGGTATCTTTGATACACGGCACGGTATGTTTGTTACACGAGGCTATTTGAAATTCGGGTAGTGTAGGCGTACAATTTTATTATAAGAAAGGGGGATAGGCTCAAGAACGATTTCATTTAATATAACGAGAATTTTCGAAGATATGTAATTTACACTTCCCAATACTTACGAAATCTATCGTATAGATGTCTGACAAAATCTTTTAATTGACCAGATAATCCATATATGGTATTTAGGCAGAAAATAAAATCACAATATGTTGTGTATTTGTTTGAAATTCGGGTAATGGCAGGGTAAACTGTAAATAAGGTGTGAACAACTCTCCTGCGTGCTAGGAGGTGAAATAATGATAGAAACTTTGCGATTAATTTCGGAGATAATTACGGGGATCGGAGACATAATGGAGTCAACAAGTCTTCTCCTTCCAATGCTGTTAGAACACACGAAAAAAGACGACTCTCCCGCCAAGAAGAAGTCGTCATAAAACCATTTTCAGTTTTTAATTTTATTTTTAATTTTATAAATCTCTAAGTTCATTGTATTAAATCTTCTACAAAAAGTACAGTATTTTAGCGCAAATGTTCACACCGAAATCGACCGCCTTTATGGTGGTCTTTTTTTGTCCGAAAATAACGATCAGTTTTCGATCCACTCGAACAGTCCGTTTACACACTGATCCTGCCGTCTGATCGCTGCCAACGTAGCATTCTGAACTGACGCATATAATAACGCCTCAAACGATTTCTTTAGCTTGCCCATTTTCCACGCAAATATACAACGCTCAATCACGTTGATATACTCAACAGGATCGTCCTCAAAACGAACGGCTCGACAAATAGACGCCTTTGCACGAAGCATGACGCCGTAATAACTGTAGACTTCGCTCGCTGATCCAAAATAACGTGTGATCGTATCATAAATAGCTTGCGGAATAAAATCACGTAAAACTGAAGCCGGCACTTCGTTGCTTGTTGTGTCTGCCATGTCTGCCGTGTTTACAGTGTCTAATACGTTGTTTTTAAGATTAATAGAATCAGCGGTTTCATTTTCGGATTTCATCGACTTATGCGTTGGTACAGGCGGGTTGTCAGCTAGCTCACGCGTGGACACGTGCGGTTGGACACAATAAATAGTCGCACCCTGACCGCCGGACTTTGGGCGAAACTGAACGTGCTTAACTATTGCTCCTGCGTCCACAAGAGCAGTCAACGCACGATAGATCGTTTTAGTTGATACGTCTAAGGCTTCCGCGATCGTAGACGCCTTCAAGTGCGCTGCCCCCGGATACTTAACCGCATAATTAGATACGAGCCATAACACACGGAATTGTGTCGCTGTTAAGTCATTGCGGTATAGATCGATGTGATGATTCAATTCTTGAACGCTATTGAACGTTTGATATTCGGATAAGTAATACGTCATCTTATACGGCTCCTTTTCGAGCCACCACAAACAGAACGTATGTTCGATAAAATGAACAAATGGGCAGAATTTGCAAACTGCCGGATTTTTTGCTAAGATGATTTTTACGGGTGTCATCGTTGCTTTATGCCAGCAGCGGTGGCTTTTTTTTATGTTCTTTTTTAGTTACGTTGCTGTCGTGCTTGCTCGGTTTCTTCAATCAGTCGTAAGAGATCAGCACGGTTGACGGTTACGGTCGGGTTAGTGTCGGCTGTTTCGTTTACTTCTTCGATTAGTCGCTGTAAGTGATCCACGTTTATCCCTCGCTTTCCCTATAGAAATTTCCGTAGACTTTCGGCCACTTCTTCTTTATCTAAATGCAAATAGCGCGTTGTAACTTCGATATTGCTATGCCCTAACGCTTTGGAGATCAATGCAATGTTCGCCCCTTTGCGTAACAGGTTTTTCGCAAACCCCCTTCTGATTGCGTGAGGATTGAGATTTTTCAGACCGTACATTTTCGAGTACATTTTCAATCGCTTAGTTAATATGTTGTTGGTCGGCGTTGAGAATATAGATCCGCCGTTAATCGTCATAAACAAGTAATCGCCCTGTAAGTTCCGAGCAGCACGCATTTTATCGTTTTGCTCCATGAGGACAGTCAGAAATCGCTTTAAGACGTCATCAAACGGCAGGTAAAGCGAATCGTGATTTTTGATTAAGCTGCCATCGACTTGAAGTAGTTGCTCGATCAGTTTGACATGCTTATGTCGTAACTTTGCGACTGTTCCAACGCGCAATCCCGTTTGATACATTACAAGGACTGCCGTGGCGTCTCGTAGCTCAACAAACTTGTTTAAATCGAGCATGGATAGTAAGACGGTTATTTCTCGATCAGCTACACCCTCTTTGACGGGCGTGTCGACCTTTATACGGATGTTTGTCCAAAACTTAGACTCTAGCCACCCCGCGTCAAAGCAACGGCTTAGAAACGCTTTTATGCACTTTAAACGGGTAAGTTTCGTTTGATTGCTTACGTTCATTGAAGATAGCCAATCGTAAATATGATTAGCGTTGAGTTCTCGGAGTAGTTTAACGCCCGTAACTTTGGCAAAGTGAGTGACGTGTCGATCATAGTCATCAATCGTTCGCTCACGTAGTCCGGCAGCCTGCATTTGTCGCAGTACAATGCCCAACGCCTTTTCAACGGTCATTAATTGAGGTAAAGGCTCGAAGATGTCGTTTAAGTTGGTGGTAACGTGTAATTCCGGTTTTCTTTTCGTCATAACGCAAAAAAAGCCCCCTAACCATCGTTAGTTGACCGAATCATTGACCGATTCTATCTAACGTAGTTAAGAGGCTTTTTCCATCGTTTAGCGTCCCAGGAGAGATTCGAACTCCCGACCGACGGCTTAGAAGGCCGTTGCTCTATCCGGCTGAGCTACTGGGACATTATGTAGGCGTCCGTTAAGGACAATTATTATTATATTAATACAGCATTTAAAAGTCAATACCTTTTATCAATTTGTTTTGCTCTTCATGAAATGGATCATTTCAGACCTGATACAGCAGGCCTGAAATGACTCGTTATCAGTTTACCCTTAACTCTCCATTCCAATCAAGAAGCTTTTCATGTTTGTCTGTATAAAAATCTACTTCAACCTCGGACCCTTCTATGGAGATGACGGCATAGGTTGGTTCATTGCGGTCTCTTGGCAGGCGGATACTTCCCGGGTTTAGATACAGACGTCCCTCTACAAGCTCCGCTCCGAGCATATGAGAATGGCCAAATAAAATAATATTTGCCTCTGTTTCTTCCGCCCGGTATCTGATCCTGTTCAGAGATGATTTGATACCAAACAGATGTCCATGGGTAATAAAAACCTTGAGGTGTCCAGTATCCACGACATGCTCTTCAGGATACATCACGTCAAAGTCGCAGTTCCCCCTGACCTTTTCAAAGCCGTCCATTTCCTCTGATTCAAACGGCAGCTCAGAATCTCCGGCGTGGAACATCCAGTCGACCTGATTACGCCAGACGTCTTTCACACTTTGAAGGATCGTGCGGTCACCGTGGTTATCGCTTACAACAAGTATTTTCATTAAAACACCTCATTTAAGCAGATTTTGCAGGTCCTTTTTCAATTCTTTAAGGGCATTACCCCTGTGGCTGATTTGAGCTTTCTGATCTTTTGTCATTTGGGCAAGCGTTTTTTGCTCTTCGTCTCTCCAGAAAATCGGATCGTAGCCGAAGCCTTCCTGCCCAATCTTTTCATGTGTGATTCTGCCTGAGCAAACACCTGTATAAGTGCGGGTCGGCACGTCAGGTGATGCAAAAGCCAGCGTACAATGAAAATGCGCAGTCCTTTTTTCATCAGGAATTTCCTTAAGTTTCAGGAGAACCTTATTGATATTTGCCTCATCATCTTTATCTTCCCCTGCATACCGTGCTGAAAAAACACCGGGCTCGCCATCGAGTGCATCGACTAAAAGTCCGCTGTCGTCCGCAATAACCGGGATGCCAAGCTTTTTTGCGATGGTTTCAGCTTTTAAAACGGCATTTTCTTCAAATGTGACACCTGTTTCTTCCACTTCACCAAGCTCAGGAAAGTCTTTTAAGGTCTTTACCTGAAAGCCGAGCGGTGCAAACATGGATTCAAATTCTGCTGCTTTACCGGCATTATTTGTAGCAACGATGATCGTTTTCATATATTGACACCCGGGTTGATTTTTTCAGCGGCTTCCCCGATGCTTTCAGCCTGTATTTTGATAATATCGCGAATACCTTTTTGTGCAATGTCGAGCATGGAAAGCAGTTCCTGGTGAGAGAAAGTCGCTTCTTCTCCCGTACCCTGAAGCTCAACAAACTGACCTGCTCCGGTCATCACGACATTCATATCAACATCTGCCTTGCTGTCTTCGATGTAATTAAGATCAAGCACTGCTCCGTCCTCTTCTGTCATACCGACAGAGATAGCTGCGAGGAAGTCTTTTACTGGGAACGTCTCGAGCTTTTTTTCTTCAGCAATTTTTGCAATAGCCAGCGTCATCGCCACAAAAGCACCCGTGATAGAAGCTGTCCGCGTACCACCATCTGCCTGGATGACATCACAATCAATCCAGACCGTACGCTCACCAAGTGCATCAAGATCTACGACTGAACGCAATGCTCTTCCAATCAGTCTTTGTATTTCCATTGTGCGACCGGCGACCTTCCCTTTTGAAGATTCACGAATCGTACGTTGACCAGTTGCTCTCGGCAACATGGAATATTCTGCAGTAATCCACCCTTTTCCTTGCCCTCTCATAAATGGAGGGACCCGTTCATCTACACTGGCCGTACAGATCACTTTTGTATTGCCTGCTGATATGAGCACGGATCCTTCGGGATGAATGAGGTAGTCCCTGTCAATTTTAATTTCTCTTAGCTCTGCCGGTTTTCTTCCATCAGGACGCATGATGATTCCTCCTACTTGATCTGATTCCCTTTATTTTTGCTTCGTTCAGCCGCTCTATACATATAAACGTCTCCTTCGAAGAGGTTATGTGCAAATAGAAAAACCGTGATCGGCTCACGGTAATTTAATCTGCTGAATGGTCATATGTTGGTCATTCATCCATTCCCGGGCAACTTGTCCGAAAATGACAGGGGAGCCAGTTGTATAATACTTGTTTTTCATTTTTTCGTGCCGGGAATTCAGTTCGTCCCTGTAAGCAAGGATCGCACTGACCTCTCTTGCTGTCTCATCACCCGAGCTGATCACCTTCACACCACTCCCAAGATACTGCTCAATGAGCGGCTGCAGCAGTGGATAATGGGTACAGCCGAGAATCAGCGTATCGATGTTCGTCTGCTTCAGACTGTATAGTGTTTCAGCGACGATTTTTTTTGCCATCGAGCTGTTGTACTCTCCACTTTCCACGAGCGGAACGAACTTTGGACAGGCTAGAGGATATGTAACCGTTGTTGGTCTCAAATCTTTAAGGGCATCTTCATACGCCTTACTTTTTATCGTGCCAACCGTACCTAAAATCCCGATCGTATCATTTTTTGTGTACTTAATAGCTGATCTTGCTCCAGGGGAAATGACACCAATAACCGGAATATCAAAAGCGGTTTTAATTTCCTCCAGCGCAACAGCCGTCGCTGTATTGCAGGCAATAATCAGCATTTTGATATCCTGACGGTAAAGGAATTCCGCCATTTCCCATGTATATTGCCTAACCTCTTCTACAGGTCTCGGACCATAGGGACAGCGTGCTGTATCACCAAGATAATAAATTGTCTCATTAGGCAGCTGGTGACTCACTTCTTTTGCAACTGTCAGCCCCCCAACGCCTGAATCCATAATTCCGATTGCTTTACTCAATACTAGCGCCTCACTCTTATCTCATTTCACCATGCAGTTTATTCAGAGCCTTTGCCAGCGCGTCAACTTCTTCTGATGAAAAATCAGAAAGCACCTCATTGAGATCATGCTGACGTTTTTTGATTACTTCCTCAATAATTCGTTCTCCTTCTTCAAGAAGGTGAATTCTTACAACTCTGCGGTCGTTCTCATCCTTCACTCTCATCACAAGGCTATTGCGCTCCATCCGGTCAACAAGGTCTGTCGTTGTACTGCACGCAAGATACATTTTAGTCGAGAGTTCACCAATTGTCATGTCCCCATCCTCAAAAAGCCACTGAAGCGCAATAAATTGAGGAGGCGTAATCGTATATTGGCTTAAGATCTCTCTTCCCTTTTGTTTAATAATGCCGGAAATATAGCGAAGATCCTTCTCAATATCCGCCACGACCTCTTTTGGGTGAAGCTCCTGAGTACCTTTCGTTTCCATCAGCATACACACTCCTAACGTTTCATTCTACTGTCATTGTCACCTTTTTACCGGTAAAGATCAAGAATCTTTTTAGCGGAACTTCATATAAATAAAAAGAAACTGCCTTTAAAAGACAGCTCTCACCTGATCAGCTTGATATTCTTCTTATAAAGAAAGCTCTCCCAGCCGGAGAAGCTCTACAATCGCCTGTGATCTGCCCTTCACACCCAGCTTTTGAATTGTGTTGGAAATATGGTTACGCACCGTTTTTTCACTGATAAAAAGTTCGGACGCAATATCCTTCGTAGTTTTATCTTTTAAAAGTAAAATAAAAACCTCTTTTTCACGCTTAGTTAAAATCGATGTTTTTCTCGTCATCATCTGTATCCCCCTCACCTGCCGAAGCCCGTTTCTTCAGTTTATGAGGATAAGGGGAAAGAAGTGAACGATTGTCTGTCTATTTTTGCAGCTGTTCGGTTGGACGAAGCTGCTCTTTTTCTAAATCTGTCCAGGCGACTCCTTTACCGGTAGTCTTTGAAATTTGAACCATTGTTCCCCTCCCGACAAAAACCGGTACACCTGTACGGTTTAATCCGAGGTAATGGATATCAACAGAAGAATTACCAACTGAATTGGCTTTTACAAACACATTGATGTCTTCATCGAAAAATACCTGCTTTAAAAAATCACACTGCAAATTGGCTACAACTGGGATCGTCTCGTTAGACGGGTTGACCCAATCCTGCATGAAACCGAGTGATTTTAAATATTCAATACGCGCCTGTTCAAAATAAACAAACGGGACCGTATTATTTAAATGTCCGAAAAGATCTGTCTCTGAAAAGCGGACCTTCACCGGATAGGAAAAGGTAAATTCCTTTTGCCAGGCTTCAAAATCTTCAATATAACTGATTTTCATGGTTGACTCCCCTTTTTATGAATGATCATTCATTTTCTTGATTTTACCTTAAATATGCTGATATTGAAAGCCTTATCATAAAATAGGGAGTTAATTGGGGGTCTTTTGAGATCTCGGGCTGGTTAGAAGTGACGGGTTTGATGAAGCGGGTCAGTTTTATATTGGTGCTTAGTCTAGATGAGGGTTCACAGAATTCTACCTCCTTAAATGTGGAGAGCTGGAATGAGCAGCGGGTTGATTTACACAATCACGTGAAACTCGATTGAAATTTTAGGAAAGGGAGGGAGAATCATAGGAACCCAAAGCCAAATCTTTTGAAACACACAGCAAATTCTTTGAAACACTGAAAAAATTTTACGAACCTCGAGCAGAATGACAAATCAAGACTGTCATAACCTGGTCCATAAGTCACTGAACTCACAAATTCTCATACAAGCTGACGAATCTGCAGCCGGAACTCACGAACTCAGCGGCTAACCTCACGAGCTTTTCCTCTAACCTCATAAATTCCACTCGGCACCTCACAAACTCAAAGAACAGCCGGCTCCCAAAAGGAAACCGGCTGCATCAAGAGTACTTATTTTATACTTCTCTGTCACTTCCGAAGAAGCTTCTGAACATCTGGAAGCTTGTGTCGCGGTTTAGCGCCGCAATAGAAGTTGTTAATGGAATGCCTTTCGGACATGCCTGAACGCAGTTTTGTGAGTTACCGCAGTTTGCGAGTCCACCTTCACCCATAATAGCTTCAAGACGCTCGTTTTTGTTCATGGAGCCTGTCGGATGAGCATTGAACAGACGAACCTGTGAAAGTGGCGCAGGTCCGATAAAGTCTGATTTGCTGTTTACGTTTGGACATGCTTCAAGACATACACCACATGTCATACATTTTGACAGCTCATAGGCCCACTGACGTTTTTTCTCAGGCATACGCGGTCCAGGACCAAGATCGTACGTTCCGTCAATTGGAATCCATGCTTTTACTTTCTTCAGTGAATCAAACATGCGGCTGCGGTCAACCTGAAGGTCACGCACGACCGGGAATGTTTTCATCGGCTCAAGGCGGATCGGCTGTTCAAGCTGGTCAACAAGTGCTGTACAAGACTGACGCGGCTTGCCGTTGATGACCATTGAACACGCTCCGCAAACCTCTTCCAGACAGCCCATATCCCAGGCTACCGGCTGAGTTTTTTCACCTTTTTTATTGAAAGGGTTACGGCGGATTTCCATCAGCGCCGAGATCACGTTCATATTCGGACGGTAAGGAATCTCAAACTCTTCGAAATAAGGTTCTGACTGACCGTCGTCCTGACGGTGAATCTCAAACTTAATCACCTTATTTTCTGTCATTGTATCTGCTGTTGTCATGATTATTTTGCTCCTTTCTTCTTGGAGTAATCGCGCTTACGCGGCTCAATCAGTGACACGTCTACATCTTCAAAATGGAATTCAGGTGCGTTTGTTGCAGGATTGAATTTCGCCATTGTTGTTTTCAGGAAGTCAGCATCGTTACGTTCCGGGAACTCCGGCTTATAATGAGCGCCGCGGCTTTCATCACGCTTTAGGGCACCGATTGTTACAACACGTGAAAGGTGAAGCATACCTTTTAACTGGCGGGTAAATACTGCTCCCTGGTTACTCCATTTCGCTGTATCGTTGATATTAATGCGCTTGAAGCGTTCCTGAAGCTCCTGAATTTTCTCATCTGTTTCACGCAGCTTGTCGTTGTAGCGCACAACCGTTACGTTGTCCGTCATCCACTCACCAAGCTCTTTGTGAATCACATAAGCATTTTCGTCGCCGTCCATTGCCATGATTTCATCCCACTCGTCCTGCTTTTCTTTCACAAAACGTGTGTAGATTTCTTCCGGCATATCTTCAGCTGTCTGCTCAAGTCCGTTAATATATTTCACTGCATTTGGTCCGGCAACCATCCCGCCGTAAATAGAGGATAACAGTGAGTTTGCGCCAAGACGGTTTGCACCGTGAATCGAGTAATCACACTCACCGGCTGCGAACAGGCCAGGAATGTTTGTCATCTGATCATAATCTACCCATAGTCCACCCATTGAATAGTGAACAGCCGGGAAGATCTTCATTGGTACTTTACGAGGGTCATCACCCATGAATTTCTCATAGATTTCGATGATTCCACCGAGCTTAATGTCAAGCTCCTTAGGATCTTTATGTGAAAGATCCAGGTAAACCATGTTTTCTCCGTTGATACCCAGTTTTTGACGCACGCATACGTCGAAAATTTCACGTGTGGCAATATCACGAGGTACAAGGTTTCCGTATGCAGGATACTTCTCTTCAAGGAAGTACCATGGTTTGCCATCCTTATACGTCCATACACGTCCACCTTCACCACGCGCTGACTCACTCATAAGACGAAGCTTATCGTCACCAGGAATCGCAGTCGGGTGGATCTGAATGAATTCACCGTTTGAGTAATAAACACCCTGCTGGTAAGCAACAGATGCTGCAGCACCAGTGTTGATGACGGAGTTCGTTGATTTACCAAAGATGATTCCAGGACCACCTGTTGCAAGAATCACCGCATCTCCACGGAAAGCTTTGATTTCCATTGTTTTCAGATCCTGAGATACGACGCCGCGGCAAACGCCATCGTCGTCAAGTACAGAACCGAGGAATTCCCAGCCTTCATATTTTGTTACAAGACCGGCTACTTCATGACGTCTTACCTGCTCATCAAGTGCATATAACAGCTGCTGGCCTGTTGTCGCCCCTGCAAATGCTGTACGGTGATGCTGTGTGCCCCCGAAACGTCTGAAGTCAAGCAGACCTTCAGGTGTACGGTTGAACATAACGCCCATACGGTCAAGAAGGTGAATGATACCAGGCGCTGCCTCACACATTGCTTTAACAGGAGGCTGGTTCGCAAGGAAGTCTCCTCCGTAAACCGTGTCATCAAAGTGTTCCCAAGGAGAATCCCCTTCACCTTTTGTATTAACCGCTCCGTTAATGCCGCCCTGGGCACATACAGAGTGTGAACGCTTTACTGGAACGAGAGAGAATAAATCTACTGACATTCCGGCTTCAGCTGCTTTAATCGTTGCCATCAGTCCGGCAAGTCCGCCGCCTACAACGATAATTTTCCCTTTACTCATTTTGTCACTCTCCTTACTGATTTCAAGCCATAACTTTTATACCGATCGATTTATACAAACGCCAGAATTGCACGTACACCAATAATAGTTAATACAACAAAGACACCCATTGTTGCATATGTTGAGATCACTTGTGAACGGGGACTTACAGTGATACCCCATGACACGAAGAATGACCACAGTCCGTTAGCAAAGTGGAATGTTGTGGATACAACACCAGCGATATAGAACGCTACCATCCATGGATTAGCCAAAATTGCTTCCATCATGCCAAAGTCAACTTCTGCACCCAGCGCTGCCTGAATACGCGTTTCCCAGATATGCCATGTTACAAAGATCAGCGTAAAGATCCCTGTAAGACGCTGAAGAAGGAACATATAGTTTCGAAGTGTTCCATAACGTCTCGTATTGTTTTTCGAAGTAAATGCGATGTATACTCCGTAGATTGCGTGGAAGTATAAAGGAATAAAAATAATGAAAATTTCAAGGAAAATTCTAAAAGGTAAACTCTCCATAAAGTGTGCTGCATCGTTGAAAGCCTGTTCGCTTCTGGTAGCGAAATGGTTAACAACTAAGTGTTGAATCAGGAAGATTCCTACAGGAATAACCCCAAGTAAGGAATGCAGCCTCCTCCAATAAAACTCTCGATTTTCTGCCATCGAATGTAACCCCCTCTTGATTAAGTAACGCTGCTGCCAGTGTTCCCCAGATTCCAACACAAGCAACAAAATTTCGCACAGTATAACATTTATGTGACAAATTTATTGTACTCCTCTATGTATAGAGCGTCAAGAAAACGTATACATAAAAACGATTCTGAACACTCTGTCTTTACAGTGCAATAAAAACCTCTAGAATGCAGGTTTCACACATTCTGTTCACATAAATTTCACAAATAAACATTTTTCACAATCTATTATCGCAATAAAGCATATTCTAGTGGATATTTAATTAAAATGAACCATTTCCACCTTCAGCCCTTACACTTTCGACAGAGACCCGATATAATAAATGTGTGGAAAGTGAGGGTTTATTATGTCAAATGAACAAGAAACACCATTGGACCATTTTGGATTTACCATGATCAGAGACGAGCTTATCCCGGATCTGCTGGGTACGCATACAAAGGACATACTATACTGGGCAGGTAAAAACATGGCCCGTAAATATCCATGTGAAAATGAAGGAGAACTGATCGCTTTTTTCTCACGTGCAAACTGGGGCAGCCTGATGATCATCCGTCAGAAAAATGATGAGATGCACTTTGAATTGTCCGGCTCTATCGTCGAGGAACGATTAAAAATCAAGGAAAGCCAATTTTCACTTGAAGCAGGGTTCCTCGCTGAACAAATAGCGATGATGAAGCAGTACCAGACTGAAGCTGTTTTTCAGAAAGAGAAGAAAAACAAAGTTCAGTTTGAATTGAAGTCTGACTCAAGAGATCCTTATTCTCTTCCATCCAGAAAGGCCAACAGCCGCGTCTGAGCATACATAAAAGCGCCTGAAGAACGAATCAGGCGCTTTATTTTATTATGCCTGCCCGGCTGCAAGCTCGCTCAGGCTGAAGCTGTCATGCAGAATTTGTGCCGCATCCTGCATTTTCTCCATATCCACCAATGCAGAAACCTTAATCTCAGACGTGCTGACCATTTTCATTTGAATTCCGTTTGATGCAAGTACGCTGAACATTTTCGCTGCCACACCCGGATTTGATACCATACCGGACCCAACGATGGAAACCTTCGCTAACCCTGATTCGTGCTCAATCTGATCAAATCCGATCTGCTCTCTGTGCTGCTCAAGTACTTCAAGCGCTTCATGCAATGCAGCTTCTTTAATAGAGAATGAAAGATTAACCTTCCCGGTATCTGTTTTACTCTGAATAATAATATCCACATCAATGTGATTATCAGCCAATACGGTGAAAACAGATGACATCCCTATTAATTCATCCTGCAAACCGACAACGGTCATTCTGACAATCCCCTGATCAAATGCTACTCCTCGTACAACCAAATTTCCTTCCATTGGTGCATCCTCCTCAATAATCGTTCCTTCCACTTCTTCCATACTCGAACGGACTGTTAATGTAATCTGATGATTTTTAGCAAACTCAACCGCCCTTGGATGCAGAACGCCCGCACCAAGATTTGCCATCTCAAGCATTTCATCATAAGATACGGCTGTTAATTTTCTTGCACCCTTCACATATCTCGGATCTGTTGTATATACGCCATCAACATCTGTATAAATATCACACCGGTCTGCGCGCAGTGCTGCTGCGAGTGCTACAGCGGTCGTATCGGATCCACCACGGCCCAGTGTTGTAATTTCACCGTTCTCATCCATTCCTTGAAATCCTGCGACAACAAGAACACGTCCTTCATTCAGCAGTCCCTTTACACGCTCCGTCTTAACATCTGTAATTCTTGCGTTGCTGAAAACAGCCTCTGTACGGATTCCTGCCTGCCAGCCCGTTAAGGACGTACTTTTATATCCTCTGTTTTGAAGCGCCATGGATAAGAGTGAAATCGACATCTGCTCTCCCGTTGTCAGCAGCATATCCATTTCACGCTTCTCAGGTCTTGAGGTCATTTCCCCTGCCAGTCTGACAAGCTCATCTGTTGTTTTCCCCATTGCAGACACAACGACAATTACATCATTCCCTCGCTCTTTTTCCTGAATGACGCGATTGGCTACATGATGGATCTTCTCAACTGATCCTACTGACGTTCCGCCAAACTTCTGAACAACTAAACCCACTTTAATTTCCTTCTCTCATATTGTATTTCTCAACCTTCCGCGAAATAAAAAAAAGCAATGGGGAAGGCTATCCCCATTGCTTTTTAACAGACATCGTCCGTATATCGCACAGGTGAGATAGCTCTCCAGAACAGGTCAATGTTCTGACAGCCCTGCACCTCTTAAATGCAGAACCAGCAATCAGCTCGATGAATGGCTGATCACTTCGGCGGTCCGCCCCTTTCACACAGCTTCAAAGGAGTTCATCATCCTCTGCTGTGCTACTATTGACGTCCGCACCTCTATCACCACTTTAGAAAAAGTGTATAATTTTCACTCATTATAGCACTGCTTTTTTTAGACAGCAACACTATTCCTTCAATTTCTCCACAATTTTCTCAGCTGTCGCGGCCGGGATTCCCGCCTTCACGATTTCTTCAAGCGGCGCTTCCCGCAGTTTTTTTACCGACCCGAAATAACGTAAAATCTGCTTTTTACGCTGAGGTCCGACACCCGGAATTTCATCTAGCACTGACTGAATGGAGTTCTTGCCGCGCACCTGTCTGTGAAACGTGATCGCAAACCGGTGAACTTCATCCTGGATTCTCTGCAGCAGATAAAACTCCTGACTGCGCCTGTTCAGCGGAATGATTTCAAGCGGATTCCCGTATAACAGCTGTGAAGTATTATGGCGGTCATCCTTGGCGAGACCGGCAACCGGAACCTCAATGCCAAGTTCATCTTCAATGATTTCACGCGCTGCTTCAATTTGTCCCTTCCCTCCATCAATCAGGATCAAATCAGGTAAAGGAAGATCGTCTCTCAGAACACGGGTGTATCGTCTCCGAATGACTTCACGCATGGATTCGTAGTCATCAGGACCCTGAACCGTCTTGATTTTATATTTCCTGTATTCTTTCCGGTCCGGCTTACCGTCCTGGAAGACAACCATTGCAGAGACTGCATCCGCCCCCTGAATATTGGAGTTGTCAAACGCTTCAATTCGGAGCGGAGGGTAAATATTCATCGCCGCACCAAGACTTTCAACAGCGCGGATTGTCCGGTCTTCATCACGTTCAATCAAGGCGAATTTCTCATGCAGCGCGATCCGGGCATTTTTAGAAGCAAGATTAACGAGATCCTTCTTTTGTCCCCTTACCGGCTGCTTAACTGTTACCTCAAGCAGCTCCTCAGCCATCTCACGGTTGATGGATTGCGGCACGAGCACTTCCTTCGGCTTGAAATGATTCGCTTTCATATAGAATTGACCGAGAAACGTAAGAAATTCCTCTTCAGCCTCATCGTATATGGGGAAAAGCGACACATCCCGTTCAATCAGTTTTCCCTGACGGATAAAGAAAACCTGCACACACATCCAGCCTTTATCGACAGAATAACCGAAAATATCACGGTTCGTGAAATCATTCATTGTCATCTTCTGCTTTTCCATCGTCGCTTCAATGTGAATAATCTGATCCCTGAATTCCTTTGCCCGTTCAAATTCGAGATTTTCTGCAGCTTTCTCCATTTTCACTTTTAACTCTTTTTTCACGTCCTTAAATCCGCCATTGAGAAAACGTGCGATATCCTCTGTCATTTGGCGGTACGTGCCTTCCTCCACCTTAAATTCACAAGGTGCAAGACATTGTCCCATATGATAATAGAGACAGACTTTATCAGGAAGTGTAGAGCATTTTCTGAGTGGATACATACGGTCCAGCAGTTTTTTCGTTTCGTTGGCCGCCTGCGCATTCGGATAGGGACCGAAGTATTTCCCTTTATCCCTTTTTACTTTCCGAGTAATCAGGAGCCGCGGGTGTCTTTCTGCTGTTACTTTAATGAACGGATACGTTTTATCATCCTTCAGCATGACGTTATATTTAGGGTCATGTTTTTTAATGAGGTTCAATTCAAGAATGAGTGCCTCCATATTGGAGGAGGTCACGATATATTCAAAGTCCTCAATTTCAGAAACGAGGCGCTGTGTTTTGCCGTCATGCGAGCCTGTAAAATAGGACCGGACTCGGTTTTTTAGCACCTTTGCTTTTCCGACGTAGATAATGGTTCCCTGACGGTCTTTCATCAGATAACAACCCGGCTGGTCAGGAAGGACGGCCAGCTTATTTTTGAGTAAGTCGTTCATGTCGATGGCCTCCTGGTAAATATTTTTGAAGAGTTTTTTCTTGTTTGCTGCGGGTCGTGGATGACCGGCTTATTCTACCATTTTACTTTAGTGTGTGATGTTTAATCAAAAATTAAAGTTGTTTTTGTGGGAGATGGACTGTAGAGGAATTTCCGTTTATTGAAACCGGGCAGGTGAGCATCCTCCGCTTTCCGTGGCCGCGCGGTGAGCCAGCTAGTGCTACGCACTACGCTGTCTCACCTGTCGCTCCTCCGCCACAGGAGTCTGCGGATGCTCACCTGCCCTTCGTGATTCGACTCTATCTATTGATTTTTCAAAAAATGAAAAACCGAAAAAATTAGTTCATTGCAATGATAAAGTCTACTGAAAACATACTACGCTTTTTTTGTGTCTAGCTGCGGCGACTAGCCCCTCGAGGTCATAAGTCAAAGCTGAACGTGGGCGAAGGTCAGCCCTTTTTTCATCTTCGCCTTATGCTTGTCGGGACTGGACGAGTCGCCTTCGCTTTTCTAATGAAAAAACCGGGCGCTGGGCCCGGTTTTTGGTTTTGTTTTGCTTATGCGTGTTTGCTTAGAAGCTCTTCTAGGGCTTCTTTCGGCTGGAAGCCTACTACTTTGTCCACGATTTCTCCGTCTTTGAATACGACAAGAGTCGGGATGCTCATTACGCCGAATTTGCTTGCTGTTTCCTGGTTTTCGTCAACGTCAAGCTTTACGATTTTCACTTTATCGCCCATGTCAGCATCAAGTTCTTCTAGAACGGGTGCAATCATTTTACAAGGTCCGCACCATGTTGCCCAGAAATCAGCTAGTACTAGACCGTCTTTTGTTTCTTCAGTAAATGTTTGATCAGTTGCGTGTGCAATTGCCATTCGTAATTCCTCCTTATTGGTTCCGAATCTAAAATGAGTATAGCAGGCAGAAAAAGGTTTCGCCACCTTTATGCTTAACATCATGGACTTAAAAGAAAAGGGCAGGACGCTCTGTTGAGAGTTTGTCCCACCCGTTTATAAAATTAAGATACTTTTACTTTTTTAAATTCTTCAATCAGTAATGGTACAACTTCGAACAGGTCTCCTACAATTCCATAGTCGGCCACTTTAAAGATGTTCGCTTCCGGATCTTTATTGATCGCCACGATGACTTTTGAGTTTGACATACCGGCCATGTGCTGAATCGCACCTGAGATTCCGCATGCAATATACAAATCAGGTGTAACAACTTTACCTGTCTGGCCGATTTGCAGTGAATAGTCACAGTAATCAGCGTCACATGCTCCACGGGAAGCGCCTACTGCACCGCCAAGAAGGTCAGCAAGCTCTTTTAACGGTTCAAATCCTTCTTCACTCTTGACTCCGCGTCCGCCGGCTACGATGACTTTTGCTTCTGACAGATCCACTCCGTCTGTTGCTTTACGGACAACATCTTTGATGATTGTACGAAGGTCTTTAATGTCCACGCTTACAGATGAAACTTCACCTGAGCGGCCTTCTTCCTTATCAAGCGGTGCAATGTTGTTTGGACGGATCGTAATAAATGTCAGGCCGTCTTTGATGACTTTCTTTTCAAATGCCTTACCACTGTAAATTGGACGGATGAACACAGGGCCATCCTCAATCGACGTTACATCTGATACAAGGCCGATGTTCAGTCTTCCTGCAATTTTAGGTGAAAGGTCTTTACCAAGTGCAGTGTGGCCGAAAACGAGCGCTTCCGGAGACTCCTGTTCAATCACAGCTAGTAATGCCTGTGCATAACCATCAGAAGAATACTGTTCGAGCTTTGCATCCTCAACAGTTACGACTTTATCAGCACCGTAAGCGAATAATTCATCTGCCAATCCGGCAACCTGGTTTCCAACGAGTACACTGACAACCTCGCCACCATCTGAGATTTTCTTTCCGGCTGCGATTGCTTCAAACGATACGTTTCTAAGTGCACCTTCTCTGGATTCTGCTAAAACGACTACTTTTTTGCTCATATGATAAAACCTCCTGGTTATTGTCATGTTTAGTCCTGTCTTTGACTCTGAAATGACGAGTCTGACTGTTTAGTTTACATGTGAAATCAGATTACTTTTGCTTCTTTTCTAAGAAGGTCCACAAGTTCTTTCACCTGTGCGTCAATGTCACCATCAAGAATACGCCCTGCTTCTTTTGCAGGTGGCAGGTAAATTTCAACTGTTTCTGTTTTTGGTTCAACATCTTCTTCCTCTAGATCCAGATCATCAAGCTCAAGCTCATCAAGCGGCTTTTTCTTTGCTTTCATGATCCCCGGAAGTGATGGATAACGCGGATCATTCAGACCTTGCTGTGCCGTAACGAGTAGTGGAAGTGAAGTTTCGATTGTTTCAGAATCTCCTTCTACGTCACGGACAATGGTTACTGTGTCTCCATCAATTTTGATGCTTGTGATCGTCGTTACGTAAGGGATGTTTAACTGCTCAGCCACACGCGGACCGACCTGACCTGAACCGCCATCAATTGCCACGTTTCCTCCGATGATCAGATCCGCTTCCTTATCTTTCAGGTATTCAGCAAGAATTTTTGCTGTTGTAAACTGATCCGTTTCATCCAGGTCATCTTCAATATTAACAAGCACTGCTTTATCAGCACCCATTGCTAAAGCAGTACGAAGCTGCTTTTCTGTCTCTTCATTACCGACTGATACAACAGTTACTTCTCCACCGTGCTCATCGCGAAGCTGGATGGCTTCCTCGATCGCATATTCATCGTAAGGGTTGATGATGAATTCCGCTCCGTCTTCAGCAATCTTTCCACCCTGGACTGAAATTTTTTCCTCTGTATCAAACGTTCTTTTCATCAGTACGTAAATATTCATATTATTCCCTCCGATTTTTGATGATGATTAATTTATATTAATTTCCCTTAAAAACAGGTTTTCTTTTCTCAATGAACGCGCCAATGCCTTCTTTTGCGTCCTCTGACACGAATACTTCTCCAAAAAGCTCCGCTTCTTTATCAACACCGGCCTGAAATTCTCCGCGTTTTGAATATTGAAGCAGGTCGATCGCCGCTTTTACTGAAACCGGACTCTTTTGAGCCAGTTTTAATGCAAGCGCTTTCGATTTTTCGAATACTTCTTCTTCAGGGAACGCCTTATTGGCAAGACCCCACTGCACAGCTTCTTCCCCAGTTATCGGATCGCTTGATAAAAGCATTTCCGCCGCTTTGGCGAATCCTACAAATCTTGGCAGCCTTTGCGAGCCTGCAAATCCCGGAATCAACCCGAGCTGCAGCTCAGGAAGGCCAAGCTTGGCGGACTCACTCACGTAACGGATATGGCAGCCCATTGCAAGTTCAAGACCACCACCTAAAGCCGCCCCATGGATTGAGGCAATAATCGGCTTTGAGAACGCTTCCATTCTTTCGAATACGCGTTGACCCCTCTGTGCCAGTTTAGTAAACTCTGCACCGGAAGGAACCTCAGTGAATTCCTTGATGTCTGCCCCTGCAGAAAAAAACCTGCCTTCACCGTGGATGAGAAGGACTCTTACATCCTGATCATGTTCGACTGCATCGAGCCACGAATCAATTTCTTCAATCAGCGCACCGGACAAAGCGTTTGCCGGGGGACGGCTGATTGTAGCTGTTGAAATAAACTCATTGTTCTCCCATCGTAAAAATCCCATGTTCTTTTCCCCCTTTATTTGCGCAATCCTTTTACAAGAAGGGTATGTACACCCGGAGCCAGATCGGTGATTGAATATTTCTGATCATTAATCACCCAGGAAGTGGCTACCTCATCAATCGTACCAAAGACCATTTGCCTTGCCAATCGAATATCAAGGTCCTCAGACAGTACACCGTTATCAACGCCGTTTTGAAGCACCTCATCAACGAGTACG
The DNA here is from genome assembly GCF_020595125.1 of Jeotgalibacillus aurantiacus. Lineage (NCBI taxonomy): Bacteria > Bacillati > Bacillota > Bacilli > Caryophanales > Caryophanaceae > Jeotgalibacillus > Jeotgalibacillus aurantiacus. The sequence goes on along the minus strand of NZ_JACNMS010000004.1, from coordinate 176,421 downwards.
AGATATTCCTTCAGCACTTTGTTTATCCGGAGTCTGATATCTTTGTTAGACTGCCTCAGTTCAAGCTGTGTTACAATAGCAAGGTGATGATCCTCTGCAAGCATATTAAAATGGCTGTCTACCAGTATTTTCAGCTGATCAATGGCGTCGGTTTTATCCGACATTCTCGTTCTGATCGACTGTACAAACTGACCCATTTTTTCTTCAAATAAAGAAATGAGGATATCTTCTTTATTTTTGAAATACAGATAAATCGTACCGTCTGCAACACCTGCCTGCTTGGCAATCTTCGAAACCTGAGCATGATGGTAGCCGTTTTCGGCAATGACCACAACGGCTGCATCAATAATCATTTTATATTTTGGTTTATCCTTCTTCATCAGGCCATCACCTTTCAGACAAAATAAAAGACGAAAATATGAATGATGATTCATTCATATTTTCATCTTACTAAGAAATGCGATTTCCGTCAAGCAAAATCGCATTTGAAATCAGGTCATTACGACGTGAACTTCTGCTGCTCCTGCTTCTCTTTTTCCTCTTCTACAAGCTTTCTTCTGAGAATCTTACCGACCGCTGTTTTAGGAAGCTCATCACGGAACTCATAAATTCTCGGAACCTTGTAAGCTGCTAAATGCTTGCGTGCAAATTCATCGAGCTCTTCCTGGGTTGCCTGCGCTCCCTGTTTTAACACAACAAACAGCTTTACCGTTTCTCCGCGGTACGCATCAGGTACTCCAACAGCCACTACTTCCTGCACAGCAGGATGCTCATACATTACTTCTTCAATTTCACGCGGATAAATATTAAATCCACCGGCGATAATCATATCTTTTTTACGGTCTACTACATAAAACATACCCTGTTCATCCATATATCCAAGGTCCCCTGTATAAAGCCAACCATCACGTAAAACTGCTGCAGTTTCTTCAGGCTGATTCCAGTATCCCTTCATCACCTGAGGACCTTTTACGATAATTTCCCCGACTTCTCCCGGAGGAAGCTCCTGGCCTGTTTCCATGGAAACAATTTTCGAATCAGTATCCGGCCACGGCACACCTACACTTCCCTTAATCCGCTGCTGATCCCAGATGAAGTTTGAGTGAGTAACCGGAGAAGATTCAGTCAATCCGTAACCTTCCACCAGCTTTCCACCTGTCAGCTTTTCGAATTTCTCCTGTACTTCAACCGGCAGTGGAGCTGATCCACTGATACATGATTGAACAGATGTTAAATCATATTTTTTAAGATCAGGGTGATTTAAAATACCAATGTAAATGGTAGGTGCACCCGGAAAAATCGTTGGCTTTTGCTTATGAATCGTTTTCAATGCTGTTTCCACATCGAATTTTGGAAGAAGGATCATCTTGTATCCCTGCATGATGGAAAGAATCATGACTGTTGTCATGCCATACACATGGAAAAACGGCAGGATTCCCATAATGCTCTCTTCGCCCTTTTTATTTTTATACAGCCAGGCATCACACATAGAAGCATTCGCAATCAGGTTTTTATGTGTGAGCATAACGCCTTTAGGAAAACCGGTTGTTCCACCAGTATACTGCAGGATCGCTACATCCTCTTCAAAGTTGAGCGATGGCACTTCAGGATCCGGAGTAGCTGTTTTAAGTATTTCCGTTAACAGATGATTGCTGCCTGCATGCTCCACCTTTACCGTAATACCATACTGCTTTTTCTGAATGAAAGGATAAATCAGGTTTTTAGGAAACGGAAGAAAATCCTTGATCCCCGTAATGATCATATGCTCAAGGTCTGTATCATTAAAAACCTTGGACACGCGAGGGAATAAAATATCCAGCGTAACAATCGCTTTTGCTCCGGAATCCTTCATTTGATACTCAATTTCGCGCTCCGTATAAAGCGGGTTTGTCTGTACGACAATTCCCCCGGCATACAAAATACCGTAATAGGCAATGACAGACGCTGGCGTGTTTGGCAGCATAATGGCTACCCGGTCTCCCTTTTTAATGCCGATATCCTGAAGATACTTCGCCATTTTTAAGGATGACTCATGCATTTCCTTAAAGGTGAATTCCTTCCCCATGAAATGAACAGCTTTTTTGTCAGGGTACGCGACCGCTGCCTCTGTCAAATACGCATGGACCGGTTTTGGATCATACTGCAGTGTTGTGGGAATCGTGTCTGGATATAAGTTCAGCCATGGCTGTGCAGACATTGAACAACCTCCTTAAGATAATTTTTAGAAAATTCCCATTTCTGATTTCATTATAACCAATAGAGAAAGCGGTTACAATTTTTCTATGAAAAAAGACACAGAAAAAGTTTTGGATTGAAAGAAAAGTGCGCTGAATGGTGCACTTTTCCCCAACTAAAGCTTTTCCCTTGTCATTTTTACATCGTGAACCAGTATACAATACCGATGACAATAAAAACTGCGCAGCAGCCGATTAATATTTTTGACAGTGTTTCCATTTCTGATCTCCTTTACATGATACTCGCGCCGACTACAAAAGATAACCCGACTGAGATAATCATTGAAATGAACCCGACAGCTTTATTTCCTTTTCCAATTTCTGTGTCCACGTTAAATCTTGGTGTCAGAAACTCAAACATGAAATATGCGATGAGCAGCATTACATAACCAAAAACGCCCCATCCAATCATGGCTAAAAGGGTATCATGCTGATCAATCGAGCTCGTAAAAATGTTTGCAATTCCGAATATCTTTCCGCCGGTCGCCATGGCAACAGCCATATTGCCATTTTTAATTTCTTCCCAGTTGTTATATTTAGTGACCAGCTCAAAAACAGCCAGAAATAAAATCATACATAAAACGACTACACTATAGTAACCGGCTGATTCCACGAGTGGATGACTCCAAAAGGCTTCCATCATTATTCACCTGCTGTTTCATTTATTTAAGAGATGCGAATGGTCCGGGCACCTCACAGATTCTCAAAACCGATTTGAAAACGAAGGAGGTGACAGGTTGATCACCTCCCGGTTGTTTGTCGCTGAAAAGGCTATTTGAATTCTACAATCGTTACGCCGCTGCCGCCTTCTCCATCTTCACCAAGACGAACTCTTTTAACAGAACGGTGATTTTTAAGTTTTTCCTGAACACCTGAACGCAATGCACCGGTCCCTTTACCATGAATGATGGATACTCTCGGATAACCTGCCAATAGCGCGTCATCTATATATTTATCCACGCGGATCAGCGCATTTTCAAAGCGTTCACCTCTCAGATCCAGTTCAAGGCTGACATGAAAATCCTTACCTTTCACTGTAGCAAGTGGCTTCGGCTCCTGTTTTTTCTCTCCCTTGATAAACTCCAGATCTTTTTCTTCCACCTTCATTTTAAGAATACCCATCTGGACAGCCCATTCTTTATCAGCTGTTTTCTCAAGCAGGATTCCTTTTTGACCGAAGCTTAAAACACTTACCTCATCGCCAGGCTGCAGTTTTCGTTTCGATTGTTCTGGCTGTTTTTTCTTACCTGTCTTTTTCAGCTCAGGCGCAGCACCTTCGAGACGTTTTCGCGCCTCAATCAATTCGTGCTCTTTAATGTCCGCATGCTTTTCAAAGCGTAATTGTCTAAGTTCAGACATAATTTTTTCTGCCTCTGCCTTCGACTGTTCAACAATCTCATTGGCTTTTATACGGGCCTTTTCATAAAGATCTTCTTTTCGCTGATAATAATCAGCCATTTGCTTTTGAAGATCACGATGGATTCTCTCAGCGTCCTTCAACAGCTCCTGCGCTTCACTGTAATCCGTCTCTGCACTTTTACGGCTTGCTTCAAGGGAGGCAATCATTGTTTCAACAGCCCTTGAGTCTGTGCCGATGAATGTTTTTGCGTGATTAATTACATGATCGCTAAGACCAAGCCTTTTTGAAATGTCAAATGCATTACTTCGGCCAGGCACGCCGATTAACAAACGATAAGTCGGGCTCAGCGTATCAACATCAAATTCAACGCTGGCATTTACCACACCTTCACGGTTATAGCCGTAAGCTTTCAGTTCCGGATAATGGGTCGTTGCCACAACGCGTGCGCCTATTCCATGCACTTCATCGAGAATGGAAATGGCAAGTGCCGCTCCCTCCTGAGGGTCTGTCCCGGCACCAAGCTCATCAAACAGGACAAGGCTGCCTTCATCTGCCTGCTTTAATATATCCACTATATTTACCATGTGCGAAGAAAACGTACTCAAGCTCTGCTCAATCGACTGTTCATCTCCGATATCAGCATAGACAGACTCAAATACGGCAATTTTAGATCCGTCCAAAACCGGTAAAGGAAGCCCTGCCTGTGCCATCAGCGTACATAAGCCAATCGTCTTCAGCGTGACTGTTTTCCCCCCCGTATTCGGTCCGGTAATCACAATTGCGGAAAAATCTTCACCGAGGTAAATATCATTGGCCACTGCCTCATCCATCGGCAGCAGCGGATGACGGGCTTTATTCAGATTGATAATGCCTTCACCGTTTACTTCAGGTTTTGTTGCTTTAATACTTCGGCCATATTTCGCTTTTGCAAACATAAAGTCAAGATCACCGAGAATCTCAACTGTTAAAAGCAGACTGTCTGCTTCCTCCTGAACGTCCTGGGTCAGCGCGAGCAGGATCTTTTCGATTTCTTCCTGTTCCTTTAACCGCTGTTCACGGAGCTGATTGTTAAATTGAACGATGGACTCAGGTTCAATAAATAAAGTCTGCCCCGATGAAGACTGATCGTGGACGATCCCGCCATAATGACTGCGATACTCCTGCTTAACGGGGATTACGTAACGGTCATTTCTGATGGTGATGACCGCATCAGACAGCATGGTTGCTGCATTTTTTGAACGGATCGCACTTTCAAGCTTTTCGCGTACCCGGCTTTCGCTTGTACGTATTTTCTGTCTGATGGAACGGAGCTCATGACTTGCCGAATCCAGTACTTCGCCGTTTTCATCAATCGATTCAAAAATTTTATGCTCTAACGGAGTCAGAACAACGAGATTCTCTTTTTTTTCGAGAATAATCGGAATATGAATTTCTCTTTCTTCCATCATATTGTCAACAAAGTTCCGGATATTTTTCCCGGCCCGGATCGTACTTGCAACCTGCACAAGTTCAGCAGCACTTAACATCCCGCCAATCTGAGCGCGTTTAATGTGCGGTCTGATATCAAAAATCCCACCAAGCGGCATGCCACCTTTGACCCGCAGAATGGTAGCTGCTTCGTCCGTTTCATCCTGCCAGCGCATCACATCCTCAAGATTTGTAGATGGCGCAAGCTTTTCAATTCGGAATGCACCAAGCGAGGAGGCTGCAAACTCAAGCACCTGTTGTCTGATTTTAATAAATTCAAGCGTTTTTAAAGTCTTTTCATTCAATTGCTTTCTCTCCTTATTGATGGCGTTTCAGAAAACGGGAAAGCTCATCAAACGATTTTGCATTCATGACGGACTCTTTTTTCAGCCAGCCTTTACGACCGGTTTTTATACCAAGCTCCATAAATTCCAGATGAGTCGTATCATGAGCATCCGTATTAATGAATACGGGTACGTTATGCTTTTGAGCGAGCGCTACGTATTCACTGTTCAAATCAAATCTATGCGGATTTGCATTCAATTCAAGGCCTGTACTCGTTTCTGCCGCTCTCTTCACGAGCCAGTCCATATCGACACGATATCCTTTTCTTTCCCCGACAATACGACCGGTCGGGTGCGCAATAAAATCAACATGAGGGTTGGCAAGAGCTGTTTCAAGTCTCTCCCTGATCTGTTCCTCGGACTGTGAAAAAGAGGAATGAATAGAGGCAATGACAATGTCGAGCTCTTCAAGAAGCTCATCATCATAATCAAGCGACCCATCCGGAAGGATATCCATTTCTATACCTGCCAGAATGTCAATATCATCATACTTTTCATTTAATGCTCTTATTTCACTTATCTGCTTCCTTAAGCGCTCAGCTGACAGCCCATTGGCAACACGCAAGTAATGGGAGTGATCTGTTATAGCCATGTAATCGTACCCTTTTTGGCGGCATGCTTCAATCATTTCCTCCAGAGAATAAGCACCATCACTCCAGGTCGTATGCATGTGAAGATCCCCTCTGATGTCATCAAGGGTGATCAGATCTTCCGCTTCTTCATGCCGGGAAGTTTCCGTGCCATCTTCCCTCAGTTCAGGTGAAAGAAAGGCCATGCCAAAGTGAGCGAAAAAGGCTTCTTCGCTTTCAAACGTCGTCACTTCTCCTGTCTCAAGGTTTTCAACGCCATATTCACTGATCCGCTCACCGCGTTCTTTCGCAATCTGGCGCATTTTTACATTATGATCCTTTGAGCCCGTAAAATGATGGAGCGTTGTCGCAAATGCCTGATCCTCAACAAGCCGGATATCGACTGACAGATCATACTCGCGTTCCAGAACGACAGAAACTTTTGTATTTCCTGCTGACAGCACTTCTTTTAAACCCGGTATGGTTAAGATCTGATCTTTAACCTTCTCCGGCTGATCTGTAGAGGCAATATAATCAAGATCTTTTACGGTTTCACTGTTTCGCCTTAAACTGCCGGCACGTGAAAAGCGGCTGATCTCATCAATCCCTGCAAGAAATCCGTCCAGTTCTTCAGCTATTGGCAATACTGCTGAAATCGGCAGTCTCTCCGGACGGCTGCCGGCATTCAGGAGCGCGGCCAGGATTTTTTCCTCCGTTTTAGCACCAAATCCGGAAAGCTGCTGAACTTTGCCTTCTTCACAGACACGCTTCAAATCTTCAGCCGATTCCACACCGAGCTCCTGATACAGGCGGGCAATCTTTTTCCCGCCAAGCCCCTGAAGTTTTAATAGTGGAATTAACCCTTCAGGCACTTCTTCCTTAAGCGAATCAAGGACAGATGATTGACCCGTTTTCATGTATTCTTCAATGACAGCAGCCGTTCCTTTCCCGACTCCTTTCAAGGCTTTAACATCTTCAATCTGTGAGAGGCTTCTCTGATCCGTCTCCAGCGCTTGGGCTGCTTTTCTGAACGCACTGATTTTAAACGGATTTTCCCCTTTCAGCTCCATGTATACCGCAATTTTCTCAAGCAGTCTGATGATTTCTTTTTTGTTCATGGGACAGGTTCCTTTCCTTATAAATTACTTTTATAGTCAATTAACCTTATCTTCTCTTAAAAAAGCCCGGAATCCTTGTTATGGAATTCCGGGCTTCTGAAAATGTTACGATGACGGCTCCTGTGCATTCAGCCACCATTCTTTTACCTGCTCTGAAAATACCGGCGTCTGCTGCAAAATGAATTCTGAAATCCCTGAACCGGCTAAAGTATCCTGAATGGAATTCATCGGAACCATGGCCGCAATATAAATAAGGACAAATAAGATCACATACATTTCAATAAACCCTAAAATTCCACCGCCAAATATATTAAGCGGGCGAAGCATAGGGAATTGAGCCACAGAATCGAACATCGACCCGATCAGCTGCATCACGATTTTCGCTCCGAAAAAGATGATGGCAAAAGCAATGATCCTGTAATAGGCTTCTTCAAAATTCACTGTATCCGCAATAAAAGCCAGCCGGGACCCCGCATCAAAAGCAGGATAAGGCACCCACAGTGTGAGCTTAGGTGCGAGCACACTGTAATACTTGTAGGCCAGAAAGAAAGCAATAAAAAAGCCTACAAGATGAATAAGTTGTAAGATGAACCCCCGGCGCAAACCAATAATAAAGCCGGTCACAAGAAAGACTAACAGCAGCAAATCCAGCATCAAGCATTCAATCCCTTAGTTTTTTTAATTCGAACTCTAGTTCTTCAATCTCTTCTTTTAACTTTAAAAAATCATGGACAGCATTCACAGCTGTTAAAACAGCCAGTTTTGATGTATCAAGCGAAGGGTTGATCGAGCTGATCTCCCTCATCTTATCATCAACCATTGAGGCAACAAGTCTGATGTGAGACGTGGACTCACTGCCGACGATGGAGTATGATTGTCCATAGATGTCAACGTTTATCCGATTTTTTCCGTTATTCGACAACGCAGCTGCCCCCATTCTCAAGAATCCTAATCACTATCATAACATGATCATTTTGCAGATCAAAATAAAAGTTGATATTATTTACTTTTTATTGGGTTTTTATTTACCGAAATGCTAAATCCCTTGATTTTAAAACAGGGGGTCATTTGACGTATCATCTTAACTTTAAGACAAGGAGCTTCCGTATGCCAAACACTGTTTTAACTGTATCACAGAGCGAACTGCTGAAGATGCAGGACTATTATAAAAGAAGTTTAAAAGCAAATCCACCACAAGGTGCCGTTTTCGCAGCAAAAGCACCTACCTATTCAGTAACTGCCTATAAATCCGGAAAAGTATTATTTCAGGGTAAAGATGGGGAGACAGAGGCAGCAAAGTGGGGAACTGCTGATGCCAAAAGGACTGTCAAAGCAGCGGCCTCATCAGCTGATCTGCCTCAGAACATAGCAACGATGTCACTGATTGGAACGGATGAAGTTGGAACAGGTGACTATTTCGGGCCAATCACGGTTGTGGCAGCTTATGTAAAAAAAGAGCAGATTCCTCTTTTAAAGGAGCTTGGCGTAAAAGATTCCAAGCATTTAACGGATGAAACGATTGTCAAAATCGCCAGGGGTTTAATCCAGACCATTCCCTACAGTCTGCTGACGCTCCCGAATGAGAAATATAACGAAAAGCAGGCACAGGGCTGGAGTCAGGGGAAGATTAAAGCTGTCCTTCATAATCAGGCCATTCTTCATTTACTGAAGAAAATGAATCCCGAAAAGCCTGAAGGTGTCTTAATCGATCAGTTTGCAGAAAAGCAGGTGTATTACCGCCATATTCAAAATGAAAAGATGATCTATTGTCAAAATGTCTATTTTAGCACGAAAGCTGAAGGGATTCATTTAGCAGTGGCTTCAGCTTCCATTATCGCCCGCTATGCCTTTATTAAAGCCATGGACCAGCTGAGCGAAAAAGCAGGATTTACGATCCCTAAAGGTGCCGGCGCGAAAGTTGACCAGGCTGCCGCAAAGCTGATCAGAAAGTTTGGCGAAGAGGAGCTTCACACATTTGCGAAAGTTCATTTCGCGAACACACAGAAGGCGAAAAAGCTGATATAACAATAACCGGGCCCGCACTCATCTGAGTACGGGCCCTGTTTTCGTTTTATTATGAACGCAGTTCTGCTCCTGTTTTCTCTTTCACCGCTTCAAGTACGCGGTTGTGGACGTTGCCGACCTCTTCGTCTGTCAGCGTACGTTCAGGATCCATATACAGAAGGGAGAACGCGAGTGACTTCTTGCCTTCCTCCATACGGTCTCCTTCGTAAAGGTCAAACAGCTGAACGGATTTCAGCAGTTTACCGCCGGCTTCCTTAATGATCGTCTCAAGGGTACCCGCTTCCACTGTGCGGTCCGTTACAAGTGCAATATCACGTGAAATCGATGGATAACGTGGAATGGCACTGTATTTAAGCGGGTCCGCATCGTGTGCGTAGATGGACTCAAGCTTCACTTCAAATACATACGTTTCCTTCAGGTCAAGCTCTTTTTCTTTAACAGGGTGAACCTGACCGACGATACCGATCTGCTCATCCCTGAAGTAAATCGCTGCCGTACGTCCAGGGTGAAGGTGATCCATTTTGGCTGTTTCGTAACGGATCTCTTCCTTAATCCCAAGACGGTCCCAGATCGCATCAAGGATTCCTTTTACTACATAAAAATCAACAGGCTTTTTCTCACCCTGCCACGGATGCAGCTGCCATAGGCCTGTCAGTGCGCCGGCTAGATGCTCTTCTTCTTTTGGAAGTTCCTGATCCACTGTTTTCAGGAACACTGAGCCAATTTCATAAAAGGCTGAAGAGTCTTTTTGTCTTGCTCGATTATAAGAAACACTTTCAAGAAGCTGCGGTATGATGCTCAGACGCAGCTGGCTGCGCTCCTCACTCATTGGCATTAACAGCTTCACTGTCTCAGTCGTATCAAGCGCAAACTCAGTCGCTTTCTGCTCGTTCGTCAAAGAATACGTCACTGCCTGTGTAAGGCCTGCACCTTCAGCCGTCTGGCGGATTAACCGGCGCTTTTGCTGTCTCACAGAAAGTCCGCCCGGATTTGTCGCATGAACCGGAAGTGTCATTGGAATCAGATCATATCCATACAGTCTCGCTACTTCCTCAATCAGATCCTCTTCAATTTCAAGATCTCCTCGACGCGTTGGTGCTGAAACATGGATCACGCCATCTGACGCTTCTGCCGTGATCTGCAGGCGGCGGAACAGATCAAGCACTTCATTTTCCGAAAGGTCCGTTCCTGTTACGCGATTAATTTTCTCAAGGGAAACAGAGATTTTCTTCTCTTCCTTTGACAGCTCATCAAAGGCAACCGTTCCCTCTGAAACTTCACCTCCTGCGTACTGAGCCATCAGCTGGGCAGCACGCTCTGCAGCAAGGGCAACACGTTTCGGATCCACGCCTTTTTCAAAGCGCGAGCTTGCTTCACTGCGAAGTCCCAGATCCTTTGAAGTCTGGCGGACTGATGACGGAGCAAAATAAGCCGATTCAATGACAACATTCACGGTTTCAGACGTTACTTCACTGTCATAGCCACCCATCACACCGGCAATTGCGATTGGCTCTTTACCATTTGTAATGACAAGGTGATGAGACTGAAGTGTGCGTTCCGCTTCATCAAGTGTTTTAATTTTTTCACCTTCATTTGCGAGGCGGACCAGGATTTCACCTGTTCCAACCTGATCCAAGTCAAAAGCATGAAGCGGCTGACCATATTCAATTAAAATATAGTTGGTTATGTCCACAATATTGTTGTGAGGACGAATACCTGCTGCGACTAATCGATTTTGCATCCACTGAGGTGATGGCTTTACCTTTACGTTTTTCATGACCTTCGCCAGATAAACAGGATTTTCTTTTTTCGCTTCAACCGTCAGCTTAACGTCAGCAGCTGCCTGGTGTGAAACCGTTTCATAACTCAAATCAGGCAGCTTTACCGGACGGTCTAAAATCGCACCGACCTCATACGCTACCCCGATCATGCTCATCGCATCTGCACGGTTAGGTGTCAAACCAAGCTCAAGGATAGAGTCATCAAGCATCAGCGCTTCAATCGCATCCGCTCCAACTTCAGCATCCTGAGGGAAGTTGAAAATCCCTTCTGAATACTCCTTTGTCACAAGCTTTCCTTCAACACCAAGCTCCTGCAAGGAACAAATCATTCCGTGTGAAGCTTCACCGCGAAGCTTCGCTTTTTTAATCTTAAAATTACCCGGCAGTACAGCACCAACCTTTGCTGCAGCAACCTTCTGACCTGCGCCAACGTTCGCTGCGCCACAGATAATCTGTACAGGCTCTTCTTCACCAACGTCCACCTGGCAAATATTCAGTTTATCTGCCTCAGGATGCTTTTCGCATGACAGCACGTGTCCAACGACAACACCGCTGATGCCTTCACCTGGAACCTCGACTCCTTCCACTTCGATTCCGGAGCGGGTAATTTTATCTGCGAGCTCCTCAGGTGTAATGCCCGATAAATCTACATATTCTTCTAACCATTTATATGATACAAACATCTGGAGCCCTCCTTATCGAATTTCTTTTCGTCCGAATTGATCTAAAAAGCGGTAATCATTTGTGTAGAAATGACGGATATCGTCAATGCCATATTTCAGCATTGCGATTCGTTCCGGCCCCATTCCGAATGCGAAACCGGTATATTTTTCAGGATCAAATCCTGCCATACGCAGTACGTTCGGGTGAACCATACCTGCACCAAGAATTTCAATCCATCCTGTTCCCTTACATACACTGCAGCCTTTACCGCCACAGATTTTACATGAAATATCCATTTCAACAGAAGGCTCTGTAAATGGGAAAAAGCTTGGGCGCAGACGGATTTCACGGTCTTCACCAAACATCTTTTTGGCAAATACGTTCAGCGTTCCTTTCAGATCACTCATACGGATATTCTCATCCACGACGAGACCTTCGATTTGCATGAACTGGTGTGAGTGCGTCGCATCATCATTATCACGGCGGTACACTTTACCCGGGCAGATGATTTTCACCGGACCTTTACCTGCATGACGCTCCATCGTTCTTGCCTGAACAGGGGATGTATGCGTGCGAAGCAAAATGTCCTCAGTAATATAAAATGAATCCTGCATATCACGAGCCGGATGGCCTTTCGGCAGGTTCAGTGCTTCAAAGTTATAATAGTCCTTTTCCACTTCAGGTCCTTCTTCAATGGTATAACCCATTGAAATAAACAGGTCTTCGATCTCACTGATCACTGTCGTGAGCGGATGAGCATGACCTGCCGGCACAGGGCGGCCTGGAAGGGTTACATCAATCGCTTCCTCTGCAAGACGTTTTTCCACCGCCTGTCTTTCAAGCTCTTCCTGCTTGACTTCAATGGCCTTAGCAATCTCATCACGCACTTCATTGGCAAGCGCCCCCATTTTCGGGCGTTCTTCCGCAGATAACTTACCCATGCCTTTTAATACTTCCGTAATGGGACCTTTTTTCCCGAGATACGCGACACGTACATCGTTGATTGCTTTAAGATCCTGCGCTTCTTCAACCTGCGCCAGCGCCTGCTGGCTTAATTCTTTTAAGCGTTCTTCCATTGCCTTTCCTCCTTTTGATGGCTCTGTTAACAATTGATAACAAAGCTTTCCATACAAAAAAGCACTTCTCCCCTAAAACTAGGGACGAAGTGCTTTGATTCCGTGGTACCACCCTGATTGATCAGGCTTATCTATAAGACTGATCCTCTCAATTGACTGATAACGGCGTTTAGCCGGTGCATCTTTACGCTCAAACCAAGCGGTCCCGATGCCGACTCGGGAGGTGAACTTCATCATGGTTCGTGCAGGCAGATTTTCAGTCTATGATCCGCCTTCCCTTTTGCAGTCACACGTGATTACTTTTCTCCGTCAAAGTCTTTATGATTTATCCTCAACAAGTATATACTAATTCGCCTATTATTAAAAGAGGGAATCTCTATCCCTTTAAATGATAAAGCAGAATACCTGCAGCAATCGCCACATTTAACGATTCACTTTTCCCATAGATCGGAATATACAGGTTCTGATCGGTCTGCTCAAGCAGCTCCTGTTTCATCCCCGCTCCCTCATTCCCCATGATGAGGGCAAATTCTTTCTTGCTGTCCACTTCTCTATACGGAAGTGCCTCCTGCAGTGACGTACCGAAAACAGAAATACCGTTGTTTTTACAATACGCAAGAACAGATTGGATGTCTTCTTTAACAATCGGAAGATGGAAATGACTGCCCTGGGCTGCACGCAGAATTTTAGCATTATAAGGATCCGCCGTCCCTTTTCCTAAAATGACAGCATCTATTCCGGCCGCGTCCGCTGTCCGGATCATCGTTCCGATATTTCCGGGATCCTGAACGGAATCAAGGATCAGCAGCTGCTTCCCTGTCAGCGTTGCCACATTCAGATCAGGCTGTCTGCAAATAGCAAATACACCTTGTGAATGCTCTGTCTCGGCAAGGGCTGCACTGATCTCCTCTGTCACGATCGAAACCGGTAGCTCCTCTGCTTTTCCTGGTATCTCCACACCTTCACGGACAATCACTTCAATAACTGCATCCGCAAGAATTGCTTCTTCTATCAAATGATATCCTTCAACAAGAAACAAACCGGATTTATCCCGTCCCTTTTTCGTCAAAAGCTTTTTCCACTCTTTTACCTTCCCATTTTGCATGGACTGAATCACACTCATACCATTCTCTCCTCTGATTATCCGATTTCCTCATTATAGCGGAGTTTTTCCGCATAAACAAAACAATTCCAGGGAAAAATAGTTCAGATCATATGAGAGGAGGAAACACGATGAATTTGAACATCCGCGAAACCGTCATTCACAATGTAAAGGATAATTCAACCGCCCAGCTTGAGGACACCATTACCGATTCCATCGAGCGTAAAAAGGAAGAATTACTCCCAGGGCTCGGCGTCCTGTTTGAAATTATCTGGAAAGAAAGTTCAGGAGAAGACCAGCAAAAAATGCTTGAGCTTCTTGAAAACGGCCTGAAACATTAAGACTCACGGATCAGAAAATCAACACCTGCTATCGCAGCATACCCGAAGATCAGCGTCCACAAGGCAATACTGACGATTTGCCAGAATAGCACTCTTGCTTTATCTGCACCAAGCGACATGCTGATAAACGCAGCAATATGAGTACCAATCAGAATCGGTCCAAGAAGGGATAGCCCCGGCAGCCCGTATTTATTCCAAATATTACGCGCTCTCGTCTGCCTCTTCCCTTCTTTCTTTTCACCTTTTTTCCTGTTCGCCAGATAATCCCTTACCCTCTGAAATAAAACAATTAATAAAAAGACCGTTAATAAATTCCCCGCAAAACCGGTTACCATGACCCAAAATGGCGACAGCCCTCTCACAATCCCCAAAGGAACCACTAATGCAATTTCCAGCCACGGCGTAGCAGCAGCCAAAAACAACAGCACATACTCAACCAAACCCACACCTACACACTCCCTCAACACTAAACTTCGTATAAACAAGCTTACGAACCAACAGCAAAATAGTTTCACAACCCCATAAAATCCGAATTAATAGCCATGAGCGGAAAGCGCCGTCTGCAGCGCAGAGCCACGTTTCCCAATAATAAAAGGCTGCCAAGTGGCACATTCACCACCCGGCAACCTCTCTTCACTTAATCAAACGTAATCTTATTCACCGCATCACGATCCAGCTTCTTAATCACTTCCACAATCAACTTCACCGCATTCTCATAATCATCTTTATGAATCATCGCAGCATGCGAATGAATATAACGCGAAGCAACCGTAATCGCAATCGACGGTGCACCCGTCGCAGAAAGATGAATCGATCCAGCGTCCGTTCCTCCGCCTGCAATCGCATCAAACTGATATGGAATACCATGCTCATCAGCAATACCCGTAATAAAATCTCTCAGCCCTTTATGACCAACCATCGATGCATCATAAAGGATTATCTGAGGACCGTCACCCATTTTAGAGCTGGCTTCTTTAGACGTAATACCAGGTGTATCCCCCGCAATACCCACGTCAACTGCAATACCGATATCCGGCTTCACTGTTGCTGCCGCCGTACGGGCACCGCGCAGTCCCACTTCCTCCTGAACCGTGCCTACACCGTATACTTCATTCGGGTGCTGCGCATCTTTTAACGCTCTCATGACATCAATGGCAATCGCACAGCCAATACGGTTATCCCAGGCTTTTGCAAGAAGCATCTTGTCATTGTTCATGACAGTAAATTCGAAATAAGGAACAGCCATATCACCAGGTGTGACACCCCACTCCATTGCCTCTTCACGGGAAGAAGCACCGATATCAATAAACATGTCTTTGATATCAACCGGTTTTTTACGCGCTTCCGGAGGAAGGATATGAGGTGGTTTTGAACCAATGACCCCGGTAATATCCCCTTTTTTCGTTACAATCGTAACGCGCTGAGCCAGCATTACCTGTGACCACCAGCCTCCTACGGTTTGAAAGCGCAGAAAACCTTTATCATCAATCTGCGTGATCATAAATCCGACTTCATCCAGGTGACCGGCAACCATAACACGCGGTCCATTTGCCTCACCTGTCTTTTTGGCGATCAGACTACCGATTCCGTCCGTTGTCACTTCATCAGCGAATGGTGCTATGTATTTTTTCATTACCTCTCTCGGTTCACGTTCGTTACCCGGAATACCTTTAGCATCCGTTAAGTCTTTAAGCATCGTCAGCTGTTCGTTATATTCAGCCATTTCTTCGCCTCCCTAATTTTCATCCAGTCAAAATTATACCATTTCGTCAGATTATTCACAAAGCTGATTAATAGCCTTCCTGCTGACGCTTAATATTAACTTCATTTTTTTCCGTATATGCACTCATGACGTCCTCCACAGAAAAGCCGAGTACCGTCCCAATTTTTAAATACCGATCCCACATTCCATCGTAATTAAATTGGCTCTGATAGCTTCTGAATTGAGTAACTGAATGGTAAAAGTCAAGGAACAGGTCGCTCAAATCACTGCCAGAATGCACTTCTGCCTGATCTGTATATCTTAATTCCAGATCAAGCCCGATAGACAAAAGAAAATGGATCCCGTCCACATATTCCTCTAGAATGACTGATCTCTCGGATGGGCCTTTTTTGCTCCAGAATTTAAAACATCTCGTTTCATTAGCCAGCTCTCCTGCTTCAACGAGCAGCGCGAGTATTTTTTTATCCGTTACTTCCTGTTTTTCAATATTATTTTCACGCTCAATAAAGCGGTCAAGTTCAAGTTGCATATCATACAATTTAGTCCAGTTCATCATTTTCCCTCTCCTTCTCTGTTCAGTGTATCAAAATCACAAAAAAAGAAAAGAAAATTGGAACCTTTTTATCCCTCGGTACGTATAGAGGACAAGGATTGTTGGGGGGCGTTTAAATGGTTGTTCTTTTGCTGAGGCTGATTATACTTGCAGCTGTTCTTTATCTTATTTATAAGGGATTTAAATATTTGTTTGATCCGAAGAGGAAATTGGAGCTTGCCCACGAAAAAGCAGATTATTATTTTCATGATGATTCGAATAATCCACGTAAAAATTTCTTTATTACTTATAAAGGTCTGATGTTTCAAGGTGAAAAATATCTGGGTGAAACGGAGCGTTCATTTGATGTTGTTTCGATTTTCATCTGGCCGCATGACCCTTCCAGACTGCAGGGGTTTACGATTGAGGATTTCCGCTTTCTTGAAACGGAGGTTCGCAGCAATTATCCCCACGCCAGGATTGATTGGAAGAGTCCGATCAGGGAGCTGCTTGAAAAGGATCGGATGGAATGAATCCATTGAGTAATTTTTTGCAGTAGATCATTTGCAGGCAGGTGTTGATAGCAGAATGATTTCTGTCACTAGACAACACATATTTGTAGATAGAAAGCCTTCTAGGACTGGAATTGTTGAGAGCACTTAAAATCCTGTCGGTAGATACGTTATTTCTGTTGATAGCACTCAACGATCTGTTCATATCACCAAAGAATCTGTCGATAGATCAACTTCTACTTCCTAAAGCTGAACAGCGATTTTCACAAGCGTGATTGTCATCTGGCCGTTTTTCACAAAAAACCAGTTATCTCAAAAATGGTATAATGCAATCCCAAACAAAAAAAGATAGGAATTTGACGCAACTCAAAGTCAAATCCCTATCTTTTTTACTGCCAGTAATAGGTATAAATCAGAAGCCCTCCATACACGATTACGAGAAATGGAAGTCCCATGGAGAAGTTACGGTGTCTTGTCTTGTGGTGAAAAAACTGCATGCCAAGCCAGCTGCCGAGCGCTCCTCCTGCGAATGCAACAAGCCACAATGTTTTTTCTGGAATACGGTACTCATTTTTCTTAGCCTTCTTTTTATCGATCCCCATCGTAGCAAATCCCGCAATATTGATTAACAGTAAGTATCCCAAAAATAGCTGATTCATTCATATTTCCTTTCTTTACATATGATCAATGCTTCATTATCTATTTCAGTATAGAACAGATCACGCGGCATTTAAAATAAAAAAGAACTGCTCCGTCAATCGGAACAGTCCCTTTAATTATTACTTGTTAAGTTCAGCTTTTGCAGCGTCTGCAAGCTGTGTGAATGCTTTTTCGTCAGCTACAGCAAGCTCAGCAAGCATTTTACGGTTTACTTCGATACCTGCAAGCTTAAGTCCGTGCATTAAACGGCTGTAAGAAAGTCCGTTTGTACGAGCTGCTGCGTTGATACGAGTAATCCAAAGCTTACGGAAATCACGCTTTTTCTGGCGACGGTCACGGAAAGCATAGTTTCCTGACTTCATTACCTGCTGGTTAGCTACTTTGTATAGCGTATGTTTTGAACCATAATATCCTTTAGCGAGTTTAAGAACTCTTTTTCTACGTTTACGAGAAACGATTCCACCTTTAACACGTGGCATAGTGATTACCTCCTAATAAATCTTTGTTCTGTATTTTAAAATTAGATCATGTTTTTGATGCGCTTGTAATCGCCTGAAGACACAAGAGAACCTTTGCGAAGCTTACGCTTAGCTTTTGTAGACTTGTTAGCGAAAAGGTGACTAGTGTATGCACGTGAACGCTTAAGTTTTCCAGATCCAGTCTTTTTGAAACGCTTAGCTGATCCACGGTGAGTTTTCATTTTTGGCATGAGTAGTATCCTCCTTAAATCATTACTTTTCGATCGTTGGTGCAAGCATTAAGAACATGCTGCGGCCGTCCATTTTAGGTTTTGATTCCACTGTTGAAACGTCTTTGCATTCCTCAGCGAAACGCTCTAAAACCCGCTGTCCGATTTCCTTGTGCGTGATCGCACGTCCGCGGAAACGGATGGACGCTTTTACTTTATCCCCTTTTTCAAGGAACTTGCGTGCATTACGAAGCTTCGTGTTAAAATCATGCTCATCAATCGTCGGACTTAGACGAACTTCTTTCAGATTGATAACCTTTTGATTTTTACGTGCCTCTTTTTCTTTCTTCTGCTGCTCGAACTTGAATTTACCGTAATCCATGATACGTGCAACAGGCGGCTTCGCATTTGGTGCAACAAGAACCAGATCAAGGTTTACACGCGCTGCAATATCAAGGGCTTCGTTCTTGGATTTAATACCAAGCTGTTCGCCGTTTTGATCGATTAAACGTACTTCGCGTGAACGGATTCCTTCGTTAACCATTACGTCTTTGCTAATAGTAATCCACCTCCGGATTGATTTGAGAATACTCGGTTTGCGCATAAGATTAGTGCTTTAAGACATAAAAAAAGCCGGAAACCACATTAGTTCCCCGCATCCATGCATGCCGATACATACTTTATGTATGTACGTACTGCGTGTTACCTGTCAGCTACTGCTGTGCCGGTCAGGTGAGAAGCGGGTGCCTCTTCTTGTACACAAATTCGTATTCAATTCACTCATGCTATTGTAACGCAGCAAAAGTCTGCTGTCAATCCTTGTTCGTAATTAAATCAACATGATTGATCATATCAAATGATTTCGGATGTCGCAACAGTTTTTTGGATTTTTTTAATGAATGGTCCTTGTCTATTTAAACAGTCTTTCGTAAGATGATTGATCATGTTCCTAAAATGATGACGAATGATGTGTCTACCTGCCTTCTCAAACTGCGTTTAAGTTTGCTGAAACAGGCTAAACTGACTGTAAACCAACCAGAACGGAGGCACACAATTGAAATACACATATACCCTTACCACAATCGCCACCATGACCTTTCTTCTTGCAGCCTGCGGTGATGATGAAACAGTCAATAACCCTGCCCCCGAAGAAGAACAATCAGGTCAACAGTCTGACAGCGGATCTTCACAGGATAACACTGACATACCTTATTTAGAGTTTGACATTGATGTCGATTATGAAGGAAATGATAATGATTTTGAAACGACTTACGATGCAGAAGGAGAAACGATTAAAGCTTCTTTTGAAGATGAACAAAATATGATGATGCTCTCAGGAGATGACGCATTTCAAGAGATGCAGCCTGTTTTAAGCAGCTTCGAATTTACAGTGGATACACCCGATGAAGAAGTGATCAATGCTGTTATTGAGGGGTTCGAAATTGAAGAAGGCTTCCAGTCTATCGATGTTGAAATTAAATTCGAAGACGGAACAGAAAAAGATTATGAACGTGAAGCATAAGAGAAACCCGGCTGCCTGATTAAGGTGCCGGGTTTTATGTGTCAAACCTTTATTATTTCCTGATGTCCTTTTTAAGAACTTCTGCAAACGCCTCTAACGAAACCGTTTCAGAATCCTGTTCTCCATATTTACGGACATTCACTTCATTATTTTCCGCTTCTTTATCTCCCACAACAAGCATATAAGGGATCTTCTTCATCTGAGCTTCACGGATCTTATAACCCATTTTTTCATCACGGCTGTCAAGCTCCACACGTGCGCCTGCAAGCTGCAGCTCTTCCTGCACCTTTTTCGCGTAGTCAAGATGGATCGATGGTGAAACAGGAATGACCTGAACCTGAACAGGAGACAGCCACACAGGTAGTGCTCCCTTATGTTCTTCAATCAGGAAGGCAACAAATCGTTCCATTGTAGAAACAACTCCGCGGTGAATAACAACCGGACGGTGCTGCTTGCCATCTTCACCGATATAATTCAGATCAAAGCGCTCAGGCAGAAGGAAGTCAAGTTGAACAGTTGAAAGCGTTTCTTCCTTACCGATCGCTGTTTTCACCTGAACATCAAGCTTCGGTCCGTAGAAAGCCGCTTCACCCTCTGCTTCAAAGTAGTCATGGCCCATATCGTCCATAGCTTCTTTCAGCATCGCCTGAGCCTTTTCCCACATCTCATCGTCATCAAAATACTTCTCTGTATCCTCCGGGTCACGGTAAGAAAGACGGAATTTATATTCATTTAATCCAAAGTCTTTATATACTTCTTCGATCAGACGCACAACGCGCTGGAACTCTTCCTTGATCTGATCAGGACGCGCGAAAATATGAGCATCATTTAATGTCATGGCACGCACACGCTGAAGTCCTGAAAGTGCACCTGACATTTCATAACGGTGCATCAGACCAAGCTCTGCAATACGGATCGGCAGCTCACGATAGCTGTGAATGTCCTGTTTGTACACCATCATATGGTGCGGGCAGTTCATCGGACGGAGGACAAGTGTTTCATTATCCATCTCCATTGGGGGGAACATGCCTTCTTCGTAGTGGTCCCAGTGACCGCTTGTTTTATACAGCTCAGCACTGCCTAATGCAGGCGTATACACATGGTCATAGCCAAGTGAAATTTCTTTATCTACGATGTAGCGTTCAATTGTACGGCGGATTGTCGCACCCTTTGGCAGCCAGATCGGCAGACCTTGACCAACAAGCTGAGAGCTCGTGAACAGGTCAAGCTCCTTTCCGATTTTACGGTGGTCACGCTGCTTCGCTTCTTCAAGCATCTGAAGGTGGTGATCAAGATCTTCTTTCTTAAAGAAAGCTGTTCCGTAAATACGCTGAAGCATTTTATTATCGCTGTTTCCTCTCCAGTAGGCACCGGCCACGCTTAACAGCTTAAATTCCTTAATATGTTTTGTTGAAGGAACGTGGATACCGCGGCAAAGGTCAAAAAATTCACTTTGCTTATAAATTGTCACGTCTTCATCAGCCGGAATCGCTTCAATCAGCTCCAGCTTGTAAGGATCATTGATCTCTTCGAAACGGCGAACCGCTTCCGAGCGGCTGACAACCTCACGCTCCACATCAATGTTATCCCCAACGATTTTTTTCATTTCTTTTTCAATACGCGGAAGATCCTCTGTTGAAATAGATGACTCAGTATCAATATCGTAGTAGAAGCCACCTTCAATCACAGGACCGACACCAAGCTTCGCATCCGGGTAAAGACGTTTAACAGCCTGTGCCATCAGGTGAGCAGCGCTGTGACGCATAACTTCAAGAGACTCTTCATCATCAGGCGTTAAGATTGCGACTGTCGCATCCGCTTCGATCGGTGTGCGAAGATCGATCAGCTCACCGTTCACTTTACCTGCAACCGCTTTTTTCTTCAGTCCTGAAGAAATGGATGAAGCAATTTTCTCAACAGATGTTCCTTTCGGATACTCCCGGCTATTGCCATCTGGAAATGTAATCAGCATGTTTTCTTCCATCATTAACACTCCTTTTTGATTTTGCATGGACTCTCGCCTTCATGCTTTTTTATGCATATAAAAAAACCCCATCCCTGGAAAGGGACGGAGTTTTATCAAACCCGCGGTTCCACCCTTTTTTCTGAACAGACTGCATTCAGAATCTCTGGTTCAGCTAACGGGCTGCATCCGGTACAAATTACTGAAAGGTTCACTCGTACGGCTCAAGGGTGGTAAAGTCATTCCGCGTCATGAGAGGCTTGCAGCCGTGTCCTCTCTCTCTGAAAATCAGCCAAAATGATTCATGTCCCCATCAGTGCCTTTAAAAATATCTAATTCAAATGTATAAGGACATTTTAGAGCAGTCCTTTTCCAAAAGCAAGAGGGTTTTTTAAGAATGGCGTTTATTTTTGCCCTTCATTTCAACAGGTATAGAGAGAAATTTAATTCTTTCCATGATTCTCGCTGCCTTTACCGGTTCTTCCTCTCCACGCTGTGAGAATGTCAGGTGATGCTCAAGCCCTTCATAATCGAAATTGGAGCTGAAGAAAGTCGGAAGCCCCTCTGCCATTCGGTACTGCAGAATCGTCCCGAGCACTTCATCGCGCGCCCAGCTTGAGATTGATTCCGCCCCGATATCATCAAGCATAAGAATAGATGCTTTTTTTACGGCATCCACTTTCCCTGCAAACGATTGATCTCCTAATGACTGTTTCATTTCCTTCAGAAACTCCGGGAAATATAAAATAAAGCTTGCTTTGTTCTGGTTCTTCAGTTCGTTGGCAATGGCACCAAGCAGATAGCTTTTTCCTACACCGAACTGCCCGTAAAGATACAGGCCTTTATAATGTTCAGGGTCCTCTGTCAATCTTTTCACAAGGTCCTCAGCCATTTGCAACGCCTTCATCCGGGATGGGCTGTCCACATCCACCTGATCAAAAGTTGCCTTCAGAACATCCTTTGGAACATACATGCTTTGGATCAGCTTTTCCGTTTCCTTCTGCTCACGGGCTGCGAGCTGTCTTGGACATGGCGCATACTGTAGGTCAATAAAACCATTCTGGATGATCAGCTTCGGCTCATATCCCTGCATCGTATTTTTACATTCTCCGAGGCTTGGACAGTCCGCACACTTTACAGAACGGTTCATGTACTCGTAAAGCTTAATCATTCCCTGATCCACAGCATTCCTGGACAGGTTATCCCGGTTTTGCTGAAGAAAATGCTGAACCTCCGGATTGGAGGCAATCTCTTTTTTCATCATTTCATATCTCTGCTGGAACTGATCGGAACCTGACAGACGCCTGATCGTCCGGTTAATTGGATCCATTATTCATCACCTGCCATGCGTTTTTTCATTTTACGCTCTTTTAAATACCGTTCCCGCTCTTTTAAGAATTCCGGATCGGCCTCATCTTCTTCTGAATCGCTCTTGGAAGTAAACCAGTCCGGCAGCTTTTCCTTCCGGATCGTCTTTCCTTTTTTAGATGGCTGCTGCCCGCCTGATTTTTTCCAGGTCATATAGCTTTTATATTCTTTTTTCGCTTCCTCCATCGCTTCTTCTGCGGTCTGAATACCCGACCTTACCCAGTGATTGGCGATTTGTTCAGCGAAGCCTTTTGTCAGCTTCATATTCGTTCTCAACAGGACGAACTGAAGAAGGACATTCACCACTTCCTGAGGCAGCTTTTTCTCATAAAGAAGGGTCTCAATCAGTTCAAGCTCGGATCTCGTCGGATCGACACCTTTTGAGGCGTCCGATAATACCTTTACAGGAGATGCTGTCTTAAGATAATGCAGAAGACTGTCTTCTGTGTTCATTTCCGTGACAGGCTCCTGCGCAGTGCTTTCCTGTGCTTTTGCTTTGATTGATGGCAGCGTCCCTTTATTTCTGAGCTGGAAAACATCACGGCATGCCTTCCTTAATTCGTGTACATCAATCTGATCCTCTTCATTCAGCGCCGATAAAATCGGATTTTTCATATCTGTTTCAGTTAAGCCGTAAAGGACGGAAAGCTTTACGACCATTTGCTTTACCTCATAAGTAAGTGCTTTCCGGGGCACCAATGCCTCTGATAAACCCGCAAGCAGCAGCTGAAAATCAAATCCCTGAAAATCGGCAGGGACTCCTTCATTTTCAGCCCGATAAAGAACGGTTGTGTTTTTCTCAGGTGTCTCCGATTTTACAGGGGACAGCTTCATGTCCGACTCAAATACATCCTGAAAGCTCCGGGTAATATCGGTGTAATTTTCAAGGCTTTCAAAAGGGACGGAAAAAACCTTTTTCAACCTTTGAAACTGAGCACTGCCAATTTGTTTATATAGAAAAACACTCAGCATCGGGTCCTCAAAAAACAAGCGTGCACTCAGTGGAGGCTGAAGTTGATAAAGATAGGATTTCTTATCAGCCGATCCATGACGGTAAGTCTTTAAGAGTCCCATTCCCTCCAGACGCATCCTCGCCTGAAACACCTCATCAATGGAAAATGACAGCATTGACATGAGGGATCCATGACTGTAGCCGGCACTCTCAAGCTGATTTTTGTCTACCTCCATCCACAGGAGATTGTAAAGACTGACTGCATCCGGTCCTACGAGCGGCTGATATAAAAAAGTCAGTATTTCCCTGTCATGATGGTTAAGCTGACCATTCAGCTGGATTTTATATTCATCTGAAGGCTGTATCTCTTTCCATCTGTTCGTCATACACTCAGACCCTTTCCATTCAGACAAAAAAAGAGAAGAGGAAGACCTCTCACTCTCTTATGTACGTTCTTTATTCATCAGTTCTTTTAATTCCTCAATAAATACGTTGATGTCCTTAAACTGTCTGTAGACAGATGCAAACCGGACATAGGCGACCTCATCAACCTTTGACAGCCGGTCCATGACCATCTCGCCGATATCAACAGACGGGATCTCTGAAATACCCTGATTGCGCAGCTCCCGTTCAATATCTCCTGAAATCTTCTCCAGGTTTTCAAATGGAACCGGTCTCTTTTCACACGCTTTAATCAGACCTCTGAGAATTTTATCACGGCTGAATTCTTCACGTATGCCATCTCTCTTCACAACAATCAGCGGAACTTCCTCCACTTTTTCAAACGTCGTAAAACGGTAGTGACACGATTCGCACTCTCTTCTTCTGCGGATTGATCTGCCTTCATCAATCTGACGGGAGTCAATTACTCTCGTATTATTTTCATGGCACGAAGGACATTTCATTTCACCAGCTCCAAATTGGGTCTATTTCTTACTATGATAGCCAAAAAGGAGAGAAATCACAAGGTAGCCTTTAACGATCTGACTCCCGCAGCTCCCTTGACATAGCCTGATAACAGGCGAGCACTTCCTCTTTCAGCTTCGGATACGCACCGCCAACAATCGTCTGGTCCGTGGAAATCTTTAAGTCAAGCGCCGTATGAATCGGTCTTGTACTCACAACCGTCGCAATAATAAACATCGAAGGCTTTTTTGTCCGATTGATCATAATCTCCCCATGATCCTTCGATTCCGATGAGATATCATACCCTTCACCAGAAAAATACTTTTTAACCTGATCATACACCTTATCAAACGAAGCTTTGTAATAACGCGTTTCAAGCTCTTTATCAGCGTGCGAATCATGCGTCTCACACTCTGAGCTGAAGCGCTTAAACATCCCTTTTAAACCTGCCAACGTCATTCCTCCTCTAAACTCTGTATATCCATTCTATCAGTTTTTGTCGAATAAATAAAAACACACGTCAAAACGCCACAAAAGACGTTTCAAATTATATGTACGGTTTAAAAATCATTGCTTATCCGTTTTGTTTCCCTTACCTTTCCTTAACATCATAAGATTTGAAGATCCCACAAGAGTCGGCCTTGTATTTTTCTATTACTAACTGCCTTAAGAAAATGTAATACGTTTCAAAGAGGGCAGGGCCGCAGCCGGAGACTCCTGTGGCGGAAAGGGACAGGTGAAACCATTGTGCGAAGCACAAGGGGTTCACCGCCCGGCCACGGAAAGCGTAGGCTGCGGCCCTGCCCGGCTTTTTATACTTCTCCTATCACTAACCCTAAGAAAATGAATTGCTTCTCAAAGAAGGCTGGACTCATCAGAAGACTCCTTTGGCGGAAAGCGACAGGTGAGTCCAGCCCGATTTCACCAT
The DNA here is from genome assembly GCF_020595125.1 of Jeotgalibacillus aurantiacus. Classification (NCBI taxonomy): domain Bacteria; kingdom Bacillati; phylum Bacillota; class Bacilli; order Caryophanales; family Caryophanaceae; genus Jeotgalibacillus; species Jeotgalibacillus aurantiacus. The sequence goes on along the minus strand of NZ_JACNMS010000004.1, from coordinate 150,587 downwards.
TTAATAAGTATATAAAAAGAGGATGCACAAAGGCATCCTCCTGAACGGTCAATATTCTATTAAACGGCACTAATAGCAGGTTTACCAACTTTAACAGGACCCATGCCTCTTGGCACTTCAACAGTCTCACGTGTTTGTGCACCAAGCGCTTCAGCGATATAATCTGCTGCGATTGTCGGATCCAGGTCCCCGCATGTGTATACGTCAATACTCGCGTAACCATGCTCCGGGAAGCTGTGAATTGTAAGGTGTGATTCAGAAATAATCACAACGCCACTTACTCCCTGCGGTGCAAATTTGTGAAATGCCACTTCTCTGACTTCTGCTCCTGATTTCAGAGCAGCATCGACAAATGTCTGTTCGATTAACTCCATGCTGTTTAACTTTTCAAAGTCACAGCCCCATAATTCTGCAATTACATGACGACCCATAGTTTCCATTGATCGTTCCCCCTTAACAAAATTTGAACTCATCCGGTTGGTCAGACACTGACTGCCACGGGGGAAAGTTAGTCCGATGAGGTCCTAACCCTTTAAGCAGAAAGTTATGTTGTGTGGAACCGAAATAAGATCACGAAAAACAGTATACGTTTTTTTGAAAGGTTTTGCAATAACTTGTTTTGAAATAGAGATATGTAAAAGGTTATTTTTAGGATTGTCAATGACAATGTTAGAACGCTTCCACGCGCGAGAAAGGAGCTGATGATATCACCCGGACTTGCGAGATTTCTTTAAAATGAAATCTGTAAATGTCGATAGCACGATCCGCACTGTCGTAAGGAGGACAATGGTTGTTGATCGCACGCTTTATATTGTTGATAGTCCTCCGCAGTGGATTGGTTTTGTCGTTAGCAGGGATGTAAATGTTGATAGAAGGCTTCGAATCGTCGATAGACCTCAGATTACTGTCGATAGAGACGCCAGTTCTGCTGATAACAAAAATTTGAACCATTCGTTTCACTCGCACCAGCTATTACAGGAAAAAAGACTCTGCCATATAAAAAACTCCTGCCGCCATGGCAGGAGTTTTCATCTTATGAAGCCGTTACTTCTCTATGTGACTGATCCATCTGGTGAGCGAGGTGCTGAACGAGGTCAACGACTCTGCATGAGTAGCCCCATTCGTTATCGTACCATGCAAGTACTTTAACTTTTGTAGCCCCCATGACCATTGTGGACAGACCGTCGATGATCGCGGAGTTTGGATTTGTGTTGAAATCAATCGATACGAGCGGTTCTGCTGTAAATGCAACAATCCCATTCAGTTCATTTTCAGCAGCGCGTTTAAAAGCTGCGTTCACTTCATCCACTGTCACTTCCCGTTTTACATCTACAACAAGATCAACGAGCGATACGTTTGGTGTTGGAACGCGCAGCGCCATTCCGTGCAGTTTACCCTGAAGGTTCGGCAAAACTTTTCCTAACGCTTTCGCTGCACCTGTTGAAGTCGGGATAATAGACTGTCCGCATGAACGTGCACGGCGCAGATCCTTATGCGGATTATCAATGTTTTTCTGGTCGTTCGTATAGGCATGCACAGTCGTCATAAGACCGTTTTCAATACCGAATTCTTCATCAAGAATTTTTGCTACCGGAGCAAGACAATTTGTCGTGCAGGAAGCATTTGAGATGACATCGTGCTGGTGAACATCAAGTGCGTCTTCGTTAACGCCCATCACAATCATGACATCTTCCTGTTTACCAGGTGCTGTTAATACAACTTTCTTAGCGCCAGCGTTTAAATGAAGAGCTGCTTTATCACGTGCATTAAATTTCCCTGTAGCCTCAATCACAATATCAATTTGAAGACGTGCCCACGGAAGATTCTCCGGGTTACGGTCATTTACAAGCAGAATTTTCTTTCCGTTTACAGTTAATGAATCCTCGTCAGCGGACACTTCAGCCGCAAACGCTCCATGAGTGGAATCATATTTAATGAGGTGCGCAAGTGTTTCCGGAGGGTAGCTTGCATTGATGGCTACAAGATTCAAATTGTCCTCCATAATCGCTTTTCTAAACACCATTCGGCCAATGCGGCCAAATCCATTAATGGCAATGTTCGTTTTTTTCATGAGGATCCCCCTAATAATGTTATACTTATAATCAAAATAACTAAAAATAGTATAACATATTAAAAGCGTTTGCAAAGACCTAATTGGTATTTTTCACGATTTTGCCAATCTTATGTTTTGCAACATAAAAAGCCGGTGCCGCTCAAAAAGAGTCGGCTCCGGCTTTTAAATGTAAGTATTTTTCAAACCTCAATATTATGGTTTCAGATCCCACTGTTTAATCACTTCATCCAGCTGTCCGATCGTATCAGCCAGGTCACCGCTGTTGTCGAGAAAAGCATCAGCCAGCTGTTTTTTCTCTTCAGCTGGAATCTGTGACTGAATCCGGTCCAGTGCTTCCTGCTCTGAGTATCCGTTGCGATCCATCAGACGCTTTTTTTGCACAGCCGCTTCTGCATACACAACAAGGATTTTCTCAACCATCCATTGCAGCTTACTCTCAAACAGCAGTGGAATGTCTAAAAAGATCGTGGTCTTACCTGAAGCAAGTGCTTCATCCTTTTGTCTGAGCATGTCCTGCCTGACAGCAGGGTGAACAATTTCATTAAGCTTTTGACGCTGATCCGGGTTGCGAAAAATTTCGTTCCCCATTTTGACACGATCCAGTTCACCGTTTTCAAGGAAAAAGTCGTCACCGAACACTTCCCTGATTTTCAGGTTTGCTTCCTGTCCCGGTTCCACCACTTTTTTTGCTGATTGATCCGCATCAATGACGGTAAACCCTCTATTTATCAATTCGTTCGCTACCGTACTTTTACCGGTAGCGATACTTCCGGTCAGTCCAATGATCATGTGCAACAAATCCTTTCTGTTAACGCTGGCATTTCGGACAGTAGTGAGACGTACGGCCACCGATCACGGCTTTTTTCACTTCGTATCCGCATAATGGACACGCTGATTTTGCGTACATTTGCAGTCTTTCCTGCATCCCGCCTGCTTCACCATTGACATTACGGTAGTCAGAAATACTGCTGCCACCCGCTTCAATGCCTTCTTTCAACACGTCCACAATATGGCCGAACAGCTCTTTTTTCTTCTGAAGACTTAAGCGCTCCGTCTTTCTTTTCGGATTCACCCTCGCCCTGAACAGTGCTTCGGTTGCGTAAATATTGCCGCAGCCTGCAATGACTGAATGATGCATAATCGATTCTTTGATCGGCTTTTGGCTGAATCTCGTCCATTCCAGCGCTTCTAAAAACCGGCTCTCAGCATCGGCATCAAAAGGCTCCGGACCGATGGCAAGGAGAGGCGGGTGATCAGACTGATCTTTAAGATGCCTCATCTCACCGAATCTTCGGATATCCGAGTACACGAGCAGCTGCTCATTGGAAAGGGTAAAAATGACGTGCACATGATTCCGGAATCTGAGCTCCCCAATTTCTTCTACATCATTCACGACAAACCAAGCCCCGGTCATGCCTAAATGGGACAAAATCCATTCAGTACGGTCATCTTTTTTCAGCCTGAACAATAAATATTTGCTTCTCCTGTCTACTGTTTCAATCTCGGCATTCATAACTGAGCTTCTGAAATAGTCAAGACCTTCTCCTTTAATAACCGCTTTTCTCCCTGATTCGTGGGCATTGATGACCGTTTGGGAAAACACAGTTTCAACAATTGTCAATCCCGCAATTTTAGGTGTGAGGCCCCTTTTTACATGTTCTACTTCGGGAAGTTCCGGCATCCTTACCCGCTCCTTCCACTTTATTTAGCATCGTACCAGGTGTCGCCGTATGAATAATCCACCTTCAGCGGAACGGATAACTCAACAGCCGCTTCCATCACTTCTGGTACGAGTTTTTCAAGCTTTTTCACTTCATCCTTCGGACATTCAAAAATCAGTTCATCGTGTACCTGGAGCAGCATTCGGGCTTTCAGGTTTTCACGATTCAGCGTTTCATCCATTTCAATCATGGCCTTTTTGATAATGTCTGCGGCGGTTCCCTGAATCGGAGTGTTCATCGCAGTCCGCTCTGCAAAACCTCTCACGTTAAAATTACGGCTTGTGATCTCCGGGATATATCTTCTGCGATGCAGCAGCGTTTCCACATACCCTTTTTGTTTCGCTTCATGAATAATATCGTCCATGTATTCTTTTACTTTCGGATAGCTTTCAAGGTAACGTTTAATAAATTCCGCTGCCTCTTTCCTCGGAATATCCAGGCTTTGCGAAAGGCCGTAATCACTGATGCCATAGACGATACCAAAGTTAACGGCTTTCGCATGACGGCGCATATCGGACGTGACTTCCTCTTTTGCCACACCAAATACATCCATAGCCGTCTTAGTATGAATGTCCAATCCCTCATGGAACGCCTCCTTCAGCCCTTCATCGTCTGAAATATGGGCAAGCACACGCAACTCGATCTGGGAATAATCCGCCGCGAACATGACCCATCCTTCTTTTGATGGCACAAAAGCCTGACGGATTTTACGCCCTTCCTCAAGACGGATTGGAATGTTCTGCAGGTTAGGGTCCGTTGAACTCAGTCGTCCAGTCTGGGTCAGCACCTGATTATAGCGTGTATGAATTTTATTTGAATCTTCATGGATGACCTTCAGCAAGCCCTCAATATAAGTTGATTGCAGCTTACCAAGCTGTCTGAAATGCAGAATATGTTCGATCACTTCATGTTCAGGCTTGAGTTTTTCGAGCACATCCGCAGAGGTTGAGTATCCTGTTTTCGTTTTCTTAAGTGCAGGAAGCCCCATTTTTTCATACAGAATGACGCCAAGCTGTTTTGGGGAATTGATATTAAATTCCTCACCCGCAATGCGGTAAATGTTCTGCTCAATTTCCTCAAGCTTTTCTTTCAGTTCAACACCCATCTCTTTCAGCCGTTCAATGTCGACTTTCACCCCTTTTTGTTCCATCGAAGCCAGAACCGTGGCAAGAGGCAATTCAAGCTCTTCAAAAAGGCTGTACCGCTCGTTTTTCTTTAAGGATTCAATACATGTTTCTTTAATGTTCCCAATCGCAGCCGCTTTTCTCGCAACATGCTGCTGAAGCGTCTCATCGTCGGGTACTGCTTTTTTAGCTCCTTTTCCATAGACGGATTCATCCGTTGGAACAGCATCGGCACCATGACGTTTCGCGATGGAGGCAAAATCATCCGCCGCTTCAGAAGCATCAATAACATAGGAAGCAATGAGCAGATCGAAATCAATCCCTTTCAGCTGCATCCCTAAACGTCCGAATGCTACGATCGACTGCTTCGCATCATAAACAGACTTTTTCACCGCATCATTTTCAACCCACTCTTTAAAATAAGTGGACTCAGCAGCGTCCTCAGGAGAAATAAAAAACGTTTTCCCGTTGAAATGAACAGAGATCCCGAGAATTTGTGCCGTATGATAATTTTCTCCGAACAATTCCACATATAACTCCGCATGATCCGGAATACTGTTTTTTTCAAAGTCAGTAATCGTTTCCCACTGAATCTCCTTCAGCTCCACCTTTTCTTCTGCAGGACCGTCGAGCTTTTCGAGCAGCGAATTAAAGCCAAGCTCCTTATAAAGCTTAATCAGCTTTGCAGAATCTGCTTCTTTTTTTCCGAGCTGATCAAGCTTTACTGTGACAGGAGCCGTTCTTGTGATCGTCGCAAGTTTTTTACTCATGACTGCATGCTGCTCATTATCTGAGAGCTTTTCCTTCAGCTTCGCCCCGCTTACCTCATCGATCGATTCATACACTTTTTCAAGCGTGCCAAATTGCTTTAGAAGCTTAATCGCTGTTTTTTCACCGACCCCGGGAACGCCTGGAATGTTATCGGAAGCGTCACCCATAAGCCCCTTCATGTCAATGATCTGATCCGGTTTCAGCCCGTACTTTTCTTCAATATGTGCAGGCGTATATTTCTCCAGATCGGTAATTCCTTTTTTCGTAATATCCACTCTGACTTTATCAGACGAGAGCTGCGTTAAGTCTTTATCTCCTGATACAATCACTGTCTCAAAGCCTTCTTTTTCAGCCTGCGCGGACAGCGTTCCGATAATATCATCCGCTTCGTATTGATCAAGCTCATAATATTCGATGCTGTGGGCATCGAGCAGATCTCGGATAAAAGGAAACTGCTCAGATAATTCAGGTGGTGTTTTCTGACGTCCTCCTTTATATTCTGAGAAGGTTTTATGCCGGAAGGTTGTTTTACCGGCATCAAAAGCCACCATTAAGTGAGTCGGTTTTTCCTCGTCAAGCAATTTCATTAGCATGGTTGTGAAGCCGTAAATGGCATTCGTATGTATTCCTTTATCATTATTGAGTAACGGTAAAGCAAAGAAAGCACGGTATGCAATACTGTTCCCATCAATCAGCATCAACTTTTTTGACACGCTGATCCACTCCTTTTCCGGTTCAATTACAGCAAAAAGCCGCTGTCCTTCCTTCATTTTAGCATTTCCAAAATGAAAGGGAAAACAGCGGCACCTGCACACTTTTATTCAGTTATTCCCTGCAGGAGGGAAGCGTACGGTGAGTCTGAAGGTAAAATAATCATCGTTTCATCATTCACCGTTGTTTTATACGACTCGAGTGTTCTAAACAGCTCATAAAACTCAGGATCTTTTGAGAAGGCTTCATTGTAGATTCTGGCCGCCTCTGCTTCACCTTCCGCACGGATCACATCAGCTTCCGCGTTTGCTTTTGCCAGCAGCTCCCTGACTTCACGATCCGTATTCGCTTCGATCCGGTTTTTGTTCGCATCACCCATTGATAAGTATTCCTGAGCTGTTGACTGACGCTCAGAAATCATTCTTGTATAAACGGACTCCTCATTCGCCTCTGGAAGATTCGTCTGTTTCATCCGGACGTCAACAACTTCAATCCCGAACTGCTCCTGTTCAAGCAGTTCATTGACCCGCTCTGTTACACGGTCATTCAGGCTTCCTCTGGAAGAGTTTTCATCATTTATAATCTCATCATAATTCAATCGTCCAAGCTCAGACCGGACAACTGAATAAATATATTCTTCCATGCGGGATTCTGCATTGACCATGGTACCCGCATTCGAGATCATATTAATTGGCTCTGTAATACGCCAGACAGCGTAATTATCAATAATAATACGCTTTTTATCCATCGTGTTAATTTCCGCTTCAGATACATCATAGGTCATCTGATATTTAGGGAGTGTCGTGACGGACTGTACAAACGGAATCTTCGCGTGTAATCCCGGCTCTTCTATAATATTAACAACCTCTCCAAACTGACGAATCACCCGGTATTCTCCTTCTTTTACGATAAACACATTCAAAAGGGCAATGATCAGAAGGAAGATGAGAAGAAATGATATGATCCCTGCTTTACGGTATTTCTTCCAGTCAATATCAATATTTTTCTTAGTCTGTTTTGGCTTTTTATTAAAATCAAATACTTTATTCTGATCATTATTGTCCATTTGACGAACCCTCACTCTCTTCAGCAGGTGGCGGAACCGGCTGCTGACTGTCAGGCTGCAGTGGAAGGTATTTCAGCGTATCTCCATTATCATTCATGATGTAAAGCTTTGTTCCCGGGAGTACTTCTTCAAGCGTCTCCAAAATCAGACGCTGACGGGTGATCTCCTGATTGTTCTGATACTCGGCAAAGATTTCGTTAAAGATCGCAACGTCTCCTCGCGCCTGTTCGATCCGGGCTGCTCTTTCACCCTGGGCCCGGGATTCAATGGCATCCTTTTCCCCCTGCGCCTCGTTTACTTTCTGATTTCTATATTTTTCAGCCTCATTTTCTTTCGTGATCATCGTTTCACGTGCATCCGTTACAGCGGTAAATGCCTGACGCACTTCCTGGTTTGGCAGTTCCACGTCCTGCAGCTGGACTGCCTGAACGGAAATCCCTACCTCATACTTCTCCATCAATGATGCCAGCAGTTCCCGAACCTCTGCTTCAATTTCCGCTTTCCCTGATGTCAAAGCATCATCTATAGTAGAACTTCCAATAATACTCCGGATGGATGCGGACGTTGCATCGTATAAAACCTCGCGCGGGTCCTCCGCATTGAACAGGTAGTCACGAGGTTCAGTAATTTTCCACTGAACAACAAGATCCGTTAATACAATGTTTTCATCACCTGTAATCATCACGGTTTCTTCAGGAAATGATTGAATTTCCCCGCCTTCCTGTTCATAACCAAACTGCAGACTGAAGGTTTCCTTTGATAACACCTCCACCTGCTGAATAGGCCATGGCAGCTTGAACTTCAAGCCTGATTCGGTGATGGTTTCATTGGCTTCACCAAATGTTAAAACGAGTGCCTGCTCGGATTCATCAACGGTGTACCAGGATGTAAACAATATAATAAGAAGGATGACAGAACCAAACACAATCCCGATCCCAGCCATAATTCGTCTTATGCTCATCTCATTCTTCCTTTCTGTATGTATTGCCTATAATACGATTATGTAACAGAAAGGTTTCAGTAAAATGTCAAAAATGATGATGACTGGATAAAGGAATTACAGATTTTTAGAAAAAGACATGAAAAAAGCGTGAACGGGGTCTGTTCACGCTTTTTTCGGGGTTCCTTGGATGAAGGGGTTTTCACTTTGTATCTTATCAATTGAATATTAAGAAAATGTCTTAAAGATGTAAATTTAACGTAAAGAACGTTTAATTCCATTTATCCTGTTCAACTGGCAGATCAATCGTGAAGGTGGTCCCCTTTCCAACCTGACTCGTTGCCTGGATTTCTCCATGATGCACTTCTACTATATGCTTAACAATGGCAAGTCCCAGCCCGGTCCCGCCGGAGTTCCTGCTTCTTGCCTTATCCACTCTGTAAAACCGTTCAAAAATACGGGATATCTCCTCTTTTTCCATCCCAATTCCATTATCAATGACATGAATCAGCATTCTGTCACCGCGCCTTACCGTTTTGACTTTTATTTCGCCTTCATTGTAAGAATACGTAATCGCATTGTTTAGAAGGTTAATAAACACCTGCTTCAGCCGGTCAAAATCTCCCTCGATGACAGACTTCGGATCGAGCTCCAGTACAATGTGCATCTTTTTCTCTGCCGCACGCTGACCGATGACCATTTTTACCTCTTCAAGCAGATCTGACAGATTCACCTCAGATAGCGATAGCTTAAAGCCCTGCTGTTCGACCTTAGATAAGTCAAGCAGGTCCTGAATGAGCATTTGCAGACGATCACTTTCTTTCAGAATGATTGTCAGAAATGAATCAAGGGCGTCACGGTCATTCATTGCACCGTCGAGTAAGGTTTCAGTGAACCCTTTTATGGAGGTAATTGGTGTTTTAACCTCATGCGATACGTTTGCTACAAAGTCTTTTCTCATCTGCTCGAGCTTTTTAAGCTCAGAGATATCATGGAATACGAGCACAATGCCCTGCCACGCACTTCTTTCACCGATAATCGGAGCCCCGTAGATTTCGAGATGTCTTTTCGGGATCGTACTTTCGGTATAGACCTGTTTTCTGACGCGCTGCTCAGTCATGAAAACCTCTTCTGCGATTTCCCTGACACGCGGATCATGAAACACATCTTTATAACGCTCATTTAAAATTTCCTTCAAATCCATCTGAAAGAAGGATAAAAACGGACGGTTTACAAGCACAATATACCCCTGCTTATCAATCATGATGAGTCCGCTTCCCATATTTTCAATCAGAGTTTGAAGCCGGTCCTGCTGGACGGCCTGATCGTTGACCATCTCCTGAAGATTGCGTGCAAGAACGTTAATCGCGTTGCTCAGCATGCCCGTCTCATCAACACGGTCTTCAAAAGTCCTTGCTTTATAATTTCCTTTAGCGAGTTCAATCGCCACTTTGGTTGCTGATTCAATCGGCTTCGTATACTGACTTGTAATTCTGGCACCAAGGAAAATGATGATGAGCATTGCGATTCCAAGCGTAATGGAAAGGATGATCCAAATTTGTCTGTATACATCCCCAAGTTCATTAAAAGAGGTTGCCATGATCACATAGCCGCTCTCTCCTGCCGTCTCAACTGCCCCTGCATAATAAAAGGTCTGGTCATTCTGAGGATACTGAACAATTCCCTCCTCTTGATCAGGGAACGTTTGACTGATCTCCTCCAGGATCGTTTCATGATTCACCGTTTCCGATACCCCCATACCAGAATCGTAAATGATCACGCCCTCCTGATCTAAAATAGAGATCCTGGTATCCAGCACATCACTCAACTGATTAAAATCTGATAAATTCAGTTCTTCAAATGACGACTGCCGTTCCGTCTGGTCAATGACAATATCAACCTCACGCTCAAGCCTTGAATGCAAAGCGTTTAAATAATAGGATTTTACGAGCTCACCGATTAGAATGCCAAGGCCGATCAGCACAAGAAAAATGAGTGTGATAAGCGCAAAGAGAAGCCGTCCACGAAAGGATGAAATCTTCACGCTTCTTTTGGTTTCTCCATTTTATAGCCAAGGCCGCGAATCGTTTTGATGTAAACAGGCTTCTTTGTGTTTTCTTCAATTTTCTCGCGCAAATGACTGATATGAACATCTACAATCCGGGTATCACCGGCAAAATCATAATTCCATACAGCCTGAAGCAGTTGGTCCCTTGTCAGGACGCGACCCTTATTTTCGATCAGATAAACCAGCAATTCAAATTCCTTTGGCGTTAATTCAATCGGTTCATCCCTGAAAAACGCTTCGTACTGATCAGGATACACTTTTACCTCACCAATCGAATGTGATGGTTCTTCAGGTTCCGGCTGCTTTACTTCAGCATGTTTCGTTCTTCTTAAAATGGCTTTAACACGAGCAACCACTTCACGTGGACTGAAAGGCTTTGTCATATAATCATCTGCACCAAGCTCCAGGCCCAGCACCTTATCAAACTCATCATCCTTCGCTGTCAACATGATGATTGGAATATCCACATGCTCCTGACGCAGCTTTTTGCAGACCTCGATTCCATCCATCTTTGGCAGCATCAGGTCAAGAACGATCAGATCCGGCTTTCCTTCAAGCGCCTGATTGAATCCTTCCTCACCATCGAGAGCGGTCAGCACCTCATACCCGGACTGCTCCAGGTTATATTTTAGAAGTGTTACGATTGATTGTTCATCGTCTACTACAAGGACTCTTTTACTCATGTTAAACCTCCAGGAACTTAATTAACCCCTATATTTCGATCCATTCACCCAACTTTATTATAGTATAAACTGTTTCGGGACGCGATAAGGAATCTTTCAAGCTGCAAATTCAGTATTTATCGTCATTAAAAAAACTGTACCAACACTTTGATTCGTGTTGATACAGTCATGGCTGCCGGAATGAACCTGCACTTCATATCAAAATCTTATCCTAAAAGTTATCCAGCGCTGAGCCCTCGAAGCGTTCGAGTTTATGTGGCGGGCAGACGATCACGGTACCCTTCAATACAACATCTCCGCTTTCGTCAACTGCCTGTACCGCGATTTCAACTTCGTAATTCGGGCGGTCAATGGATTTAACTTCAAATGTATAGTCTATCGTTGCATAATGATAAAGCGGTTTTGGGAAACGCAGATTCTGTTCTTTCACATGCGATCCCGGACCAGGCATATATTTTGAAACCGCAGAAGTAACAAAACCGGTGAGCATGATAGATGGAACGATCGGTTTTTTGTATGGCGTCTGCGAAGCATAATCATGCTGAATATATAAAGGATTAGAATCGTTGGTTAATCCAAGAAACAGGAGAAGGTCCTTATCCTCTATTTTTTCTGTTAATGTCAGTTTCTCACCAATCGACATATCTTCTATTTGTCTGCCGAGCTTTCTCTTTTTACCAAGAAGCATCTATAACTCCCCCTCTTGACTGTTGTTGATTTATTGTACCATTTTTCAGAAAATTTATCTCCGGTTAAAAGAAACCGCTTACAATTCATTTAAAACGGTGCCGGTGACATCCTTCGATTTTCCGCGTTGAGTCGGCTGTCGCTTCCTTTCCGCAGTCTTTGGATGTCACCGGCACTTTAAGTATAATGATCAGCTTAAGCTTATAACTCCTATTCGTTACCGGATAATGCACTCATCACATTACGAACGGAGTCGGCTGATTTTTGAAGCTGGGATTTTTCATCGTCTGTCAGTTCAAGCTCGATGATTTTTTCAATACCGTTTCCTCCAAGCACGGTCGGGACACCAAGGTAAATGCCTTCGAAGCCGTATTCACCCTCAAGGTAGGCAACGGATGGCAGAACACGCTTCTGGTCCTTTAAAATCGCTTCTGCCATCTCCATCAGCGCTGCTGCCGGAGCGTAATAGGCGGAGCCGTTCCCCAGAAGGGCAACAATCTCACCGCCGCCTTTTCTCGTGCGTTCAATGATTGCATCGAGACGGTCCTTCGGAATCAGTGTTTCCAGCGGTACGCCTCCTGCATTTGAATAGCGGGTGAGCGGCACCATGTCATCACCATGACCACCGAGAACAAACCCCTGAATATCTTTAACAGAAAGATTCAATTCTTCTGCCACAAATGTATTGAAACGTGCGGTATCCAAAACGCCTGATTGTCCGATAACACGTTCCTTTGGAAAACCTGATTCTTTAAAAACGGTATAGGTCATGGCATCCACCGGATTAGATAGAACGAGAATCATTGTTTCAGGTGAATGTTTCACGATTTCAGCTGTTACTGACTTCATGATTTTTTCATTTGTCTGAACGAGATCATCGCGGCTCATACCCGGTTTACGCGGAAGACCGGCTGTAATAATGACAAGGTCGGAGTTTGCAGTATCTGCATAATCCGATGTTCCTTTAATATGTGCGTCATAGCCAAAAACAGGACCTGCTTCAAGCATATCAAGTGCTTTGCCTTTTGTAGGCCCTTCGTTTTGAGGAATATCAACCAGAACGATATCTCCAAGTTCTTTTTGTGCAAGGAATAATGCTGTTGTTGCTCCCGTAAAACCGGCACCTACTACTGAGATTTTTTTACGTGTAAAGCCCATCAAAAACTCCTCCTTGAACCTGCTCTGGATTTTTTTATGTACGAGAATGAGCCGTACAGGACGGCTCATTCAGGTGTCTTACATATTTTCGATCAAAGCTGTTCCGAACTCAGAACATTTAACTTCTGTTGCGCCATCCATCAGACGGGCAAAGTCATAAGTAACAACTTTAGATGCAATTGTTTTTTCCATTGCTGAAGTGACAAGATTAGCCGCTTCACTCCATCCTAGGTGCTCAAGTAAAAGCACGCCTGAAAGGATAACAGATGAAGGGTTTACTTTATCAAGACCTGCATATTTTGGAGCTGTTCCGTGTGTTGCTTCGAAAATAGCGTGTCCAGTGTCATAGTTAATGTTTGCTCCAGGAGCAATTCCGATTCCACCAACCTGTGCAGCAAGTGCATCAGAAATATAGTCACCGTTTAGGTTCATTGTTGCAACAACATCGAACTCTGCAGGACGTGTAAGGATCTGTTGAAGGAAGATATCCGCAATGGAATCCTTGATGATGATTTTTCCGGCAGCTTCAGCATCGCTTTGTGCTTTGTTAGCAGCGTCTGTACCCTGCTCGTCTTTAATCTTGTCATACTGGTTCCATGTGAAAACTTTATCCCCGAATTCACGCTCTGCAAGGTCGTAACCCCACTTTTTGAACGCTCCTTCTGTAAACTTCATGATGTTACCTTTATGAACAAGAGTGACAGACTTACGGTTTTCAGTCAGTGCATAGTTGATTGCTGAACGCACAAGACGCTCAGTACCTTCCTTAGATACCGGCTTCACACCAATACCTGCAGTTTCAGGGAAGCGGATGTTTGTTGCACCCATTTCATCCTGAAGGAAGTTGATCAGCTTTTTCACTTCATCAGAGCCTTCTGCAAACTCGATCCCGGCGTAGATATCCTCTGTGTTTTCACGGAAGATGACCATATCAGTATCTTCCGGGCGCTTTACAGGTGAAGGAACGCCTTCAAAGTAACGCACAGGACGAAGACATGTAAACAGGTCAAGCTGCTGACGAAGAGCCACGTTCAATGAACGGATTCCTCCGCCAATTGGTGTTGTAAGAGGACCTTTAATTGCAATGAAGTATTCATTGATTGCGTCAAGTGTTGCCTGTGGAAGCCATTCGCCTGTTTCGTTGAATGCTTTTTCTCCAGCCAGTACTTCTTTCCATACGATTTTCTTTTCGCCGTTATACGCTTTTTCAACTGCTGCATCTAAAACGCGTGAAGCAGATGCCCAGATATCTGGACCCGTTCCGTCACCTTCGATAAATGGTACGATCGGGTGGTTTGGTACGTTAAGATTTCCGTTCGTTACTGTGATTTTTTCACCTTGTGTCATGAATAATTCCCTCCAGATTTAACTTTGTCTCTGCAGAAAGAAAACAGCCTGAAACCGCACAGAGAAAATCCACCCGCTCTTTGCGGACGAAAACCTTACCGTTCTTTAAAGAACCGTTGTTTTTCGCTTTCGTGGATTTTCACTCAATTGTTTAATTAATGGCTTCATTTTTGTGTTCGCTGCATGTCATACCTTTTCATTACATCAATAAATTGATGATTTGTAAACGATCTTCAATCAGCCTCTTTTTTCAACCGGCACATATTCCTGCATGCCAGGGCCTGTATAATCTGCACGCGGGCGGATCAGACGGTTGTTTGAGTACTGCTCAAGAATATGCGCAAGCCAGCCCGATACACGGCTCACTGCAAAAATTGGCGTGAACAGATCATGGTCAATTCCTAAGCTGTGGTATACAGACGCTGAGTAAAAATCAACGTTAGGCGGCAGCTTCTTTTCAGAAGTGACGACTTCTTCAATTTTCACAGACATCTCGTACCACTTTGATTCACCGCGGAGTTCAGTCAATTTCTTCGACATTTCACGCAGGTGTTTCGCACGCGGATCTCCCTGGCGGTACACACGGTGTCCAAAGCCCATGATTTTCTCTTTATTTTCAAGCTTTTCGCGGATGACAGACTCTGCATTTTCAACTGAATCAATCTCAGTCAGCATTTTCATAACCTGCTCGTTGGCACCGCCGTGAAGAGGGCCTTTAAGTGCACCGATCGCTGCAGTAACGCCTGAGTATACGTCAGAAAGCGTTGCCACACATACGCGTGCAGTGAATGTAGATGCATTCAGTTCATGGTCAGCATGAAGAACAAGCGCTTTGTTCATCGCTTCCACTTCAATATCCTCAGGCAGTTCGCCATTCAGCATGTAAAGGAAGTTTGCAGCATAGCTTAGTTCTTCCTTCGGAGCTACCGGCTCTTTACCCTGACGGATCCGTGCAAAAGCAGTGACGATCGAGGAAATCTTCGCCTGAAGACGAATTGCTTTCCGATAGTTAGCGCCTTCCTCCATCACATCTGCCTCTTCATCATAAAGACCAAGGGCAGAAACAGCCGTACGTACTGCCGCCATCGGGTGTACGCTATTTACTGGCATGGCTTTAAGCTGAGCAATCACTTCCTCAGGTAAAGACATATTTTCAGCAAGCTGCTGCTTTAATTCCTTTAACTCGTCTTCTTTTGGCAGTCGAAGATGCCACAGTAAGTAAATAACCTCTTCAAAGCTTGCGTTGTCTGTGAGGTCATCAATGTTATAGCCGACATATGTAAGCGTGTCATCGATAATTGAACTAATGGATGAGGTTGTCGCAACGACACCTTCTAATCCCCGGGTTGCTGTCATCAAAATCTCTCCTTTTTCGTATAATTAATTTCTGCTCCGGGCTGAATAAGCACGATACAGAAGAGTTTACGCACATTCCTGCGCATCAGGTGCGCCGAGCGGCTGCTCAGTTCCGTGACAGGAAAAAACTTATTTCAACATATTGTCACAAAGGATGCGCTTACATAACACATTATAATCAATAATCTGAACTTTGTGAATGAAAACGCATTAATTTACTGGTATTAATTTTACTCTGACTGAAAAATTTGTGGAATGAACCTGCCCGTGCAGTCTTCATTCCACCGTATTTCACCATTTTCCCAGCCACTCAAACACCTTCATCGCACTGTACGCGATCCCCGCTCCAATCAGCGGCCCAACAGCGATTCCACGAAACAATGCAACGGCAAGGATCGTTCCGAATACGAGTGCCACGGTAATATGCGGATCATCCCTCAGAAGGGTGATTCCTCCTTTTGCGATCAGCGCAACGGCAATTCCTGAGGCAAGCGCAACCCATGCATATGGAGATTTCACAGCATCCGTTAACTCCTTAAAGCCAATCGCACCACTGGCAATCGGGGCAAGAACCGCGATCGTAATAATGGTGACACCCCAGTTGATTCCCTTCGACTGAATAAGTCCAAATATCTTTTCATCCAGACCGGCTATTTTTAGAATAACCAAAACGAGCACTGCAATAATCAAAGAATTATTTTTAGCGAAAAATCCGATACCGAGCAGTAACAGTAAAAAGATGAGTGCCTGATCGATCATTCGACCACCTCTTTTCATAATTTATTTTGACCATCATATCATGAGAAAAACGTTGATCAGGTGAGGCTATGACTTTCTTCAATATTAAAAGATTACTGGCTGTGTTGCTGGCTGCATTATTTACCCTTACCCTTCTTTACATGCTGGTTAAATGGCTGACTCCATTGTTTTTCGGAATCGTGCTTTCATTTCTTTTATATCCTGCATCTAAACGCATTAATCATTATACAGGAATACCATTTTCTCTTTGTATTCTTCTGAGTATCATTTCGTTTGTCACGTTTACAGGAACGATCATTTTCTTTATCTGCTACTTTTTAATCAATGAGACACAGTCACTGATTACAAACCTGCCAGAGCGTATATACGACCTTCACATCAGACTATATTCTGGAGACTTCCCTTTTTCTGAACAGCTCTCCGGCTGGTTCAGACTTTTACCGGTAGAAGCAAGAGATTACATAAAACATAAAAGTTTCCCGATGATTGAGCAGCTGTCCATTCAGGCTGGTTCCTTTGTGCTAAACGAAGGGTCTGTACTGGCTGTTTCGCTCCCTTCTTTAGCGTTCACATGTATTGTCATGTTCTTTACGGCTTACTTTCTGACAAACGATCCTGCTCTCTTTATTCGATTTTTGTCCGGAGCTAACCAAAAAAAGATCATCCAAATGTTTAACACAACCGCTCATCAGCTTTACCGTGAAACAGCCGGATATGTCGGTGCACAGCTGATACTGTCGCTTGTTACATTTATGCTCTGCCTGATTGGATTTATCATTTTACATGTTGAGCATCCACTGCTTCTCGCTTTCATTGCCGCATTATCAGATCTCATTCCGATAGCGGGATCCCTGCTCTTATTTGCTCCTGTTATCATTTATTGCCTGCTGACTGGACAAGCCGGCATGGCAGCAGGGGCCATGGCAGTCTATATGATCATTTTTATTGTCAAACAGCTGATCGAACCGAAGATCATTGGTCAGCGGCTTGGCATCCACCCTTTTGCCGCCTTTCTTATCCTTTACCTGTCTGTCAAAGCAGGGGGCTGGCAGGGGGTGCTCTGGGCACCGGGATTATTGATTGCTGCAGCCGTTTCGATCAAAACGGGCATTTTTCCAAAGATCATTGATTACATAAAAAAAGAGGGTAAAACAACCTGATTCAGTTGTTCTCCCTCTTTTATCTACCGGTGAATAATCATACTGCCATTACTCATTTTTCTTTTAATCCATTTATAAATCAGCGGTTTAAACCATTTTCTTGTAGCTGGAATCAGTAATAAAAAACCGATTGCATCTGTTATGAAACCCGGTGTTAAGAGCACAACCCCTCCGACTAATATACAAAGACCGTCGATGATCGCATCTCCCGGAGGCCCTGTAAAAGGCTGAGTCTGTACTTTCCGTAATGCCTGCATCCCTTGAGACTTCGCTAAATAAGCACCCACAAGACCCGTCGAAATGATTAACAGCACGGTAGGCATGACACCAATCCAGTTACCAGCCGTAATCAGCAGGGCAATTTCAAGTGCAGGAACTATAATGATTAGTAAAACAAGCCATTTCATTCAGCATTGCACCCTTCTATTAAGGTTAAGACAATTGTATCATAACCTGACTGGACACTGAAAAAATCTGTTCCAAATGCTACACGATCAAAGGTCTCACTTTTGTGAAGTGTTGACATTTAAAATATATTATTTCATCGTGGTGGTCATTTAACGCTTAAATTTATCATTTAAAATGGTTCACCATAACAAGTGCCAGGTCATTCCGTAGACTCCTACGGCAGAGGAGCGAAAGGTGAGACAGCGTAGTGCGAAGCACTAGCTGGCTCACCGCGCGGCCGTGGAAAGCGAAGGAATGACCTGGCACGATTTTTAAAAATTATATAAACAAAAAAAGTGAGACAGATTGAACTGTCCCACCTTCGTTATTAGAAATTACAGTACGCTTGCGTGTCCGTTATAAACGACGCCGCGTTCTGCATCAACCGTTACTTCCTGGCCATCTGTAAACTGTGAAAGTGCATTGTCTACACCAACGATTACAGGCAGCCCAAGATTCAAGCCCACAACTGCTGCATGGCTTGTTAATCCGCCTTCTTCAACGATCAGTGCAGAACACTTTTCAAGAGCAGGCATCATTTCTTTATCCGTACCAATCGTAACCAGTACAGATCCTTCTGTTACTTTATCAAGTGCTTCTTTAGCGTTTGAAGCCGTTACAACGCGGCCAAAGCCCGATCTGCGGCCAATTCCCTGACCTTTTGCCAGCACATCTCCGACAATGTGGATTTTCATCAGATTTGTTGTACCTGATTCACCAACTGGAACACCTGCCGTGATGACAACAAGATCACCATGTTTAACACAGCCGCTGTTTAAGCTTTCAGAAACAGCCATATCAAGCATTTCGTCTGTTGTAGACGTCTGACGTCCCAATTGAGGGTATACGCCCCATACAAGAGCCATACGGCGTGATACTGCTGCATCAGATGTTACAGCAACGATTGCAGCCTCTGGACGGTACTTGGAAATCATTTTAGCTGTATGTCCGCTTTCTGTCGGTGCAATGATGGCATTCACATCAAGGTTTAGTGCTGTGTGAGCAACAGCCTGTCCGATTGCATCCGTCATGTTGCGGTCAAAGCGTTTGCTGCGCTTTGAAAGAATTGCTTTATAATCAAGTGCTTCTTCTGCACGTGAAGCAATGTTGTTCATAGTCTGAACTGATTCTACAGGATAATCTCCTGCTGCTGTTTCACCTGAAAGCATGATTGCGTCTGTACCATCGAAAATCGCATTTGCCACGTCAGATGCTTCAGCACGTGTCGGGCGCGGGTTACGCTGCATGGAATCAAGCATTTGAGTTGCTGTAATAACCGGCTTTCCAACTGCGTTACATTTACGGATCAGCTGCTTTTGAACAAGAGGAACCTCTTCTGCAGGGATCTCAACGCCAAGGTCACCACGTGCAACCATTAATCCGTCAGAAACTTCAAGGATTTCGTCGATGTTATCGACACCTTCCTGGTTTTCAATCTTAGGAATGATGTTGATGCTTGCTGCGTTATTCTTTTCAAGAAGCTCGCGGATCTCAAGTACGTCAGACGCTCTGCGGACAAATGAAGCAGCGATAAAGTCAACGCCCTGCTCAACGCCAAACAGAATGTCATTGGCATCCTTTTCAGTGATACCCGGAAGGTTGACTGAAACGCCTGGTACGTTTACACCTTTTTTGTTCTTCAGCACGCCTGTATTAAGAATTTTTGTCTTAATCTCACCAGCTGCCGCGTCGACAGATAGTACTTCAAGTCCAATTAAACCATCGTCAAGAAGAATTTTTGATCCTGTCGTTACATCATTGACAAGATCGCTGTAAGTGATGGAGAACTTCTCTGTTGTTCCTACAACTTCCTTCATAGATACGATGATTTCGTTACCTGCCACAAGCTCAATCGCACCATTTTCCATTGTGTTTGTACGGATTTCCGGCCCTTTTGTATCAAGCAGGATTCCAACATTTTTGCCTAGCTTTCCAGCTGCTTCGCGAATGTTCTTAATGCGTGCTCCGTGCTCTTCAAAATCTCCGTGAGAGAAATTTAAGCGGGCAACGTTCATTCCTGCTTCCATCAGCTGTGTCAGTTTTTCTACGCTTTCGCTTGCCGGTCCAATCGTACATACAATCTTCGTTTTTCTCATTAGTTTATACCCTCCTGAAGGATGTTTCGATTAAATTGATAATTCTTTAGATAAACGGTACAGATCCAAATCTGCCTTATGCTCCATTTTTAATGCTTCAATAATATCATAATCAACGAGTTCATTCCGCTGTATGCCAACCGCACGGCCACCCTTGCCTGCCATCAGCAGCTCAACTGCACGGGCACCAAGTCGGCTCGCAAGTACACGGTCTGCGGCTGTTGGAGAACCTCCGCGTTGCATATGTCCAAGTACGGATACACGCGTATCAATAGATGTTTTATCTTTCAACAGATTAGCAAAATCGCCACCGGACATAACGCCTTCAGCTACGATGATAATACTGTGCTTTTTACCACGTGCATGACCTTTACGAATACGGTCCGCAATCTTTTCCATATCGTAAGGATCTTCAGGAATCAAAATCGTTTCCGCTCCGCCTGAAAGACCTGCCCAAAGAGCGATGTCGCCTGCGTTGCGCCCCATTACTTCAATGATGAACGTTCTCTCATGGGATGTTGCTGTATCACGGATTTTGTCAATTGCATCAATAACCGTGTTAAGAGCTGTGTCAAATCCGATCGTGAAGTCAGTACCAGGAATATCATTATCGATTGTTCCCGGAACACCAACACATGGATAGCCGTGCTCGGTCAGTGCTTTTGCACCCATATAAGAGCCGTCTCCACCGATCACAACAAGGCCTTCAATGCCAAATTTCTTCAGCTGTTCAATCCCTTTTTTCTGACCTTCTGGTGTTTTAAACTCTTCGCAACGTGCTGAATACAGCTTCGTTCCACCTCTGTGAATGATATCACCTACAGAACCAAGTTCAAGCTTTTCGATATTTCCTGAAATCAGGCCCTGATAGCCCTGATAAATGCCGTATACTTCAAGACCATGGTAGATGGCTTTACGAACGACTGCACGCACAGCCGGATTCATACCGGGTGCGTCTCCTCCGCTTGTTAACACGCCAATTTTTTTCATTATGGATGTTCCCACCTTTATTAAGTTTATATGTTAACTATTTCACAGAAAGAAATAGACATTCGATACTCGTTCATTCATAAAATCATCAGGTTGCATGTACAAGTAAAATTCATCTTCTTAAAAATAACATGAAGCATACGGCTTCTCAATCATTAGTACCAGTGGATAAGAAAAGACGAAATAATCATTCGAATGAAAACGCTTTACACGAATGTATTTGTCACAATATTGTCA
This sequence comes from Jeotgalibacillus aurantiacus, assembly GCF_020595125.1. Classification (NCBI taxonomy): domain Bacteria; kingdom Bacillati; phylum Bacillota; class Bacilli; order Caryophanales; family Caryophanaceae; genus Jeotgalibacillus; species Jeotgalibacillus aurantiacus. The sequence continues at coordinate 129,192 of NZ_JACNMS010000004.1, read as the reverse complement.
CACGTCAGGAAAAGAAAAACAATCCTGGTGTTCAGCAGTATGCTCCTGGGATAGGTCCGGGTACATTCTTGCTGCTGCAGGATTGTTTCTTCTGCTTTCTATCTATTACACATTTGAGTATTCGTTAAACTTCCCGATCTCCTGAAATTTCTCGTATCGGTGCATCACAAGTGTTTCTTCATCCATCTGTGTCAGTTCCTTTAAGGATTGATACAGCACTGCATCGATATATTCCGCCTGTGATTTGACGTCTTTATGAGCCCCGCCCTTCACTTCAGGAATGATTTCGTCTATGATACCCATTTCTTTCAGGTCAGGTGCTGTAATCTTCATTGATTCTGCCGCCTGCTTTGCAAGGGATGAATCCTTCCAGAGAATAGAGGCCGCTCCTTCAGGTGAAATCACTGAATAAGTGGAGTTTTCAAGCATGTGGACGTGATTACCGATTCCAAGTGCCAGTGCACCGCCGCTTCCACCTTCACCAATGACGATACAGACAACCGGTACGGTCAATCCTGCCATTTCGAATAGGTTTCTTGCGATCGCTTCACTCTGACCACGCTCTTCAGCCGCTTTTCCAGGGTAAGCACCTTTCGTGTCAATAAAGCAGATGATCGGGCGTCCGAACTTTTCAGCCTGCTTCATCAGACGAAGTGCTTTCCGGTAACCTTCAGGGTGCGGCATACCGAAGTTACGAAGTATATTTTCTTTTGTGTCTTTACCACGCTGGTGTCCGATTACGGTTACAGGCTTTCCTTTATAGTAAGCAATTCCGCCTACAATCGCCCGGTCATCACCATATAAACGGTCTCCATGCATTTCCATAAACTGATCGAACAGAACCTCTATGTAATCGAGAGTTGATGGACGCTCCGGATGACGTGCAATTTGAACACGGTCCCATGGCTTGATGGATGAATAAATATCTTCCTCCAACTTCGCCAGGCGTTCTTCAAGACGCTCAATTTCTGAGGATAAATCAACGTCTGAGTCTGCTGTGAATGCTTTCAGTTCATTGATCTTTTCCTTCAGCTGTACCAGCGGCTTTTCAAATTCAAGTTCATTCACCACGCTCCAGCCCCCCGTTCATGCAGTGATAAAATCGTTGTCAGCTGCGGTTTCATATCGTTTCTCGGGATCACACGATCAAGCTGTCCATGCTCGAGCAGAAATTCAGACGTCTGGAAATCATCCGGCAGCTTTTCACGTACTGTCTGCTCGATCACTCGTCTTCCGGCAAAGCCGATCAGTGCGCCCGGTTCAGCAAAGTTGTAATCTCCAAGTGAAGCAAAACTTGCCGACACGCCACCCGTTGTTGGATGCGTCATAACAGAGATAATCAATCCGCCGGCATCACTGAATTTTTTAAGCGCCGTACTCGTTTTTGCCATCTGCATCAGGGACAAAACGCCTTCCTGCATTCTGGCTCCGCCACTTGCGGTAAAAATGATAAATGGAACCTGCTGCTGTTCTGCCAGTTTGACAGCTGCGGCAATTTTTTCGCCTACTACAGAACCCATACTTCCCATACGGAAGTTTGAATCCATGATGGTCAGTACTGCCTTATGGCCTTCAATTGTGCAGGAACCTGTCACAACCGCTTCATTTAATCCCGTCTTCACACGGTCTTTTTCAACCTTTTCCTCATAATCAGGAAACGAAAGTGGATTTCCGGAAGTCAATTCACGATTGATTTCTTTAAATGAACCTTCGTCTGCCAGACTGCCAATGCGCTCCTGGGCGTTCATCGGATGATGGTAGCCGCAACCCGGACATACTTTAAGGTTTTTATGAATCTCTTTTGTATAGACAATCTTTTTACATTTTGGACATTTCGTCAGAATTCCTTCCGGCACGTCGTTTTTGGCGTTTTCAGATGGAATTGTCGCATACTTTTTCTTTTTGGCAAAAATATCTTTCAGCAACGTAGCATCCTCCCCAATCTGGATTTAAAGGGCAGTCGGTTTTTTAACCAGGCTGCATAACAGGCTAAGCGCTTCTTCAGGCGTACCTGACGTTAGACAAGTTTGTAAGTATTTAAGATCTTCGGCTTTCAGCTTTTCAGAATCAACCTGAAGCTGATAAAAATCATTGAGCACCAGCCAGATTTTGAATGCAAGCTGATTGCCTGCTCCGTTGACCAGCTCAGCTTTAAGCTGGGAAGCATGCTGAATGAATCCTTGTTCATATTTTTGGAAAATCTGTTCGAATAAACGGCTTATTTTTTCATCGGAAAACTGATGAAGCGTATGAAGACTTTGCTCTTCAATCCACCTTTTCACCTCAGCGACATCTCCTTCGGCACGTCCACTTTGGAGAATGAACATGCCAAGGAGGTCTACCAGGTGATGATCACGAAAATCTCTCAGGAACGTCCCTTCTCCATGGCGGGTTTCAATGAGACCGAGCAGTTCGAGTGCCCGCAAGGCTTCTCTTACTGATGACCGGCCGACATTGAGACGGTCAGACAATTCCCGCTCTGAAGGAATTCTGTCCCCAGCCATCAACCGGTCATGCTGGATGATGCTCTTAAGCTGATGAACAACAGAGATAAATACTTTTTTTTGTGGTTTTGACTGGTTCAAGCTATTCTCACTCACTCTTTCCAATTAACGAAAGACGCGCCGTCTTTTCACGGATCTCTTCCGGGTCGACTTTGATCCGCGCAACACCCGTTTCCATCGCCGCTTTGGCTACACTTGCCGCTACAGCAGGTGCAACACGCGGATCAAACGGTGCAGGAATCACGTAATCCTCATTCAGCTGTTCTTCTGAAATTAGGGAAGCAATTGCTTCGACGGCTGCAATTTTCATTTTTTCATTAATATGTGTAGCACGCACATCTAATGCCCCGCGGAAAATCCCCGGGAAGGCGAGTACATTGTTTACCTGATTCGGAAAGTCAGAGCGGCCGGTACCGACTACACGTGCTCCCGCAGACTTGGCCAAGGCAGGCATGATTTCAGGGACAGGATTAGCCATCGCAAACAAAATGGCATCATCATTCATTTCTGACACCATTTCCTCTGTCAGTGCTCCTGCGACAGATACCCCGATAAAGACATCTGCACCTTTAATAACGTCACCAAGTGAACCGTCAAGCTTCTCACGGTTCGTAATTTTCGCCACATTATGTTTGACCTCATTCATTCCGTATGGGCGTCCTTCATAGATGGCACCTTTTGAGTCACACATGATAATATCTCGAACACCGTAACTGTATAAAAGTTTAATAATGGCAATACCCGCTGCACCTGCTCCGTTCATTACGACCTTGATCGAAGAAAAATCTCTTCCTGTAATTTTCAGTGCATTGACAAGACCGGCAACAGTCACAATCGCTGTTCCGTGCTGATCATCATGAAAAATCGGGATATTCGTTTCTTTTTTCAGGCGCTCCTCGATTTCAAAGCAGCGTGGTGCTGCAATATCCTCCAGGTTTACTCCCCCGAACGTAGGCTCCATCAATTTGACCGTTTCAACGATTTTATCAATCTCTGTCGTATTCAGGCAGATTGGAAATGCATCAACACCTGCAAAACTTTTAAATAAAACCGCTTTCCCCTCCATTACAGGAAGAGAAGCTTCAGGGCCAATGTTTCCAAGGCCAAGCACAGCTGTACCATCAGAAACAACGGCTACCATATTGCCCTTCATCGTATAATCGTAAACTGTTTCAGGCTTGTCATAAATTTCTTTGCAGGGCTCTGCTACCCCCGGTGAATAAGCCAGACTTAATTCTTCGGCATTCCGTACGAGTACTTTAGATTTTGATTCCAGTTTTCCCTGGTTAATTCTGTGCATATGCAGTGCTTCATCTCTTAAAGACAACGGTTTTCACTCCTAAATTTTGCTGTGCTAAATGGAATTGTGCTGAATGTAGATCATATAGAGACCAGCAGCAATGGCTTTAACAAAGAATAATAATGATGATAAAAACGATTAATCGTTTATCTGCCCTGTATTTTACAATTGGTCAGACCACATAAAACTCTATCTAACTATATCAAATATAGAGAACGTAATGCAATTCATTGAATGACAACATGGCGGCTGCCGAGTAACTTTTTAAACTCAGCTATACTTTCTTCGTCCGCGCTTATTCCATTTTTGCCATGAAGAATTGTTTTTTCCCCTGTTTCTTCTTCAAATATGACAGCTTTCTGATTTCCTTTATATCTTCTGCTGAGTGCAAGAATTTCAAGCTTGATCTGCTCACGGTCAGCACCGGCAGGAATTCGCAGAAAAACGGTCTTCTGCTCTGCGATCTCCTTAAACTGATCGGCAGGAAGTGCCTGCTGTAAAATCAGCTGCGGTTTGCCATCGCGATCTTCGACCTTTCCTTTCACTACGAGGAGCTGACCTTTTTGCAAAACTGCTGAATGTTTTCTGAACGTTTCTGGAAACGCAACTGAATCAATTTCTCCTGTCTCATCTCCGAGCGAAGCAAAGCACATATTTTCACCCTTTTTTGTACGGATGACTCTGACAGACGACACAAGGACACCGACCGTTACCATCTTTTGTCCGGCTTTCAATTCAGAAATGGCTGTTGCATTTATTTTCTTCAAGTCATCCTTATACGCTGAAAGAGGATGCGCTGATAAATAAATACCGAGTACTTCTTTTTCAAATGCGAGCTTTTCGATAGCAGGCATGGGAGACGCCTGGATATGCTTCGGCCGGATATCCAGATCCTCAAACAGGCTGTCTCCGTCAGACCGGATCAGCGAGGAGTGCTCAACCGCTACATCAATGGTAGCAAGTAAGACGGATCGATCCTTTTTAAATTCATCAAATGCACCTGACAGCACAAGCGACTCCAGAAATTTTCTGTTGATCCATTTAGCCGGCATTCTTGCACAAAAATCGAAGAGATCAATAAACGGTTTTTCCCTCCGAGTTTCAATGATTTCAGCGGCGGCCGCGGAACTGATTCCTTTAATCGCCGTCAGGCTGAATAAAATACTGTTACCGGTACACTTAAAATACCTCATGCTCTGGTTGACAGAAGGCTGCTGAATCGATATGGACAGACGTCTGGACTCACGGATATAGACAGCAAGTTTATCCTCGTTACCTGTCGAGGATGTCATCAGGGCTGCCATAAATTCAGCAGGATAATTGGCTTTCAGGTAAGCAAGATGATAAGCGATAATACTGTATGCCACTGCATGACTCCGGTTAAATCCGTAATCAGCGAACCGGACAATCAGATCATACAGCTCATGAGCCACTTCAGCTGTATAACCTTTTTTCACAGCCCCATTAACAAAACGGCTTCGTTCACGGTCAAGATCTTCTTTTTTCTTTTTGCTGACGGCCCTTCTGAGCATATCTGCCTGACCAAGAGAGAATCCTGCAAAAACAGCTGCAATCCGCATGATCTGTTCCTGATAAACGATAATGCCAAACGTAGGTTTTAAAATCGGGATCAAATCCTCGTGCAGGTAGACCGTCTTTTCCTGCCTGTACTTCCTCCGGATATATTGAGGAATAAACTCCATTGGCCCTGGACGATTCAGTGCATTAACTGCCACAAGATCTTCGAATTCTGTTGGCTTTAGTGCTGTCAGTACCTTCTGCATCGCCTCTGTTTCAAATTGAAAGACGCCGCTTGCCCAGCCTTTTCCAAGCAGTTCAAAGGTTTTTTGATCATCAAACGGAATACGATCAAGTGCGAAACCAGGCTTTGACTTTTTAACAGACTGAATGACACGTTCAAGAATGGTCAGGTTTCTAAGTCCAAGAAAGTCCATTTTCAGCAAACCGATTTCCTCTAATACCCCCATTGGCCATTGTGTCAGGTGGGCATAATCCGTTCCCTTTTGGAGCGGTACGATGTCAGCAAGTGGCAAACCGCTGATGATGACCCCGGCAGCGTGCGTAGACGTATGGCGCGGAAGCCCTTCGAGGTTTTTGGCGGTTTCAAACCACTTCCGGTACCGTTCAGACTGATTTACGAATCTCTGAAGCTGCTCCGATTCAGCAAATGCCTGTTCTAGCCTGATACCAAGTCTTGATGGGATTGACCTGGATATAACCTCCATCTCCCCCGTTGACATCCCGAACACCCTTGCTGTATCCCGGGCTGCTGCCTTTGCTGACAGCGTTCCAAACGTGACAATCTGCGCAACGTGTTTAATTCCGTATTTCTCTGCGGTGTACAGAATCACCTCATCCCGTCGATGGTCCGGAAAATCGATATCAATATCCGGCAGCGTCACCCGTTCAGGATTTAAAAATCTCTCAAATAATAAACCGTGTTCGATCGGATCAACATGAGTAATGTAAAGGGTGTATGCAACAAGTGAACCTGCAGCAGACCCCCGCCCGGGACCTGTTAAAATATCATTTTCCCTTGCAAACTTCATAAAGTCCCAGACGATCAGAAAGTAATCATTAAACCCCATCCGTTCAATCGTTTGAAGTTCATATTCCAGTCTTTTCAGGTAAATATCAGAAAAACCGGGCACTCTTTTTTCGAGGCCGGTTTTACATAAATGAGACAGTACTTCTCCAGATGGCACATCATCAGGCAATGGATAAACAGGTAAGTGTGAACCTTCCAAATCAATTTCAAAGTGACATCTTTCTGCTATTTTGAGCGTCTGCTCGAGCGCTTCAGGATAGTCCCCTAGTTCTCTGACTGCCTGATCTGCTGAACGTAATGTAAAATCTGAACGGATTGAAACGTCATCCAGCAGCAAACCGTCCCGCAGTGCAAACAGTGCTTCTAATGACGTGTTCTCTTGACCTGACAGACAGCGAGCTTCTGCTGCTGCGGCTAATGAGACCCCGGCCTTTTCAGCAATTTCCGCCATTTTCATTTTCGTTTCAGCTGAAGACTGGGCCTGGAGACTGAGGAAAAAGTTATCTGCACCAAATATCTCCTTGTACAAAGCAGCTTTTTCCATTGCCCGTTCCAGATCGCCAGCTTCAAGATCATGTTCAATTTCCCCTTGTTCCCCCGGTGTTAATGCGATCAGCCCCCGGTGGTAGGATTTGAGCCATTTTATCGGAAGTCCCTTTTCAGATGCAGTCTGAATGGCACTTGAGATTTTGATCAAATTCCGAAAACCCTGCTGATTTTCAGCAAGTAACACAAGAGGGAATGTTTGATCATCCTCTGTGTGGATATCTGCTGTCAATCCTGCAATCGGTTTAATCCCTTCTGCTTTACAAGCTTTATAAAAGGGAACCATGCCATACATTGCATTATGATCCGTCAGTGCGACTGAGGACATTTTTTGTTCCTTCACCCGTTCAATCAGATCTGGAATCCTGATTGTGCTGCTGAGAAGACTATATGAGCTTAATACTTGTAAATGAATAAACGACAACGTTCCTCACCTCTTTTTAGTTGCGGCAAAGTGATTCCAGTTTCTCAATAATCACATCAGCATCTGACCAGTCCGTAATGGATGCACCTGCTGCAAGCGGATGTCCACCGCCGTTATATTCCTTTGCCAGCTCGTTAACGATTGGCTCTTTCGAACGCAGGCGAACGCGAATCTCTTTTTCTTCCTCGATGAAAAACACCCAAGCTTTAATCCCTTTAACACTGCCTAACGTACTGACAAGTAAGGATGCTTCAGAAGGCAGCGCACCGAATTCCGACAGCTTTTCTTTTGTTAACTTTAAATAGGCAGCGCCATCCGGTGACATCTCAAAGTTTTGCAGCACATAACCCTGAAGCTTTAGAACGTGCGCGTCCATTTCGTAAAGAGCATTGTAAAGAGCTGTCCGGTCAAAATTGTATTTAATTAACTCTCCTGCATAATCAAATGTTTTCTGAGTCGCACTCGGGAAAAGAAAACGGCCGGTATCCCCTACAATTCCCCCATAAATCAGACGGGCAGCTTCATCACTCATTTTCAGTTCACCATCAGCTGATAAGTACAATTCGTATATCATTTCACTGGCCGAGCTCGCCGACGTATCAACCCACAGCAGGTCGCCGTATGGATCCTCATTCGGATGGTGATCAATTTTAATTACTTTTGCGCCTTTCAGATAACGCTGGTCATCAATTCGTTCTGTATTCGCCGTGTCACAGACGATGATAAGCGCCCCTTCAAACGTTTCATCCTGAATATCATCAAGCTCTGCCAGAAACTGAAGCGTCGGTTCAGGCTGTCCTGCAAGATAAACGTTTTTTTCCGGGAAAGTCGTACGGATCATGGCTGCAAGACCCGCCTGTGACCCGTATGCATCAGGGTCCGGACGGACGTGACGGTGTAAAATAATCGTTTCATATTCTTTAATCAAATGAATAATATCCTGTTTCATTGATATGCTCCTTTACATCCAACAGTGGAATTTATTGTTCACTCCCGCTACAATAAAAAGTAGTTTATTGATGGAGGAATTTGAATGCCTATTTTTGTTTTCCTGATTATTATGTCAGCTGTTGCCTATCTTTATTTTAAAACCAAACAGATCCGCACCCCTCGCCCCGTTGAAAAAATGTGGCATAAAAGCAGAGCTGGTATGGCTCTAGGGGTTGGAATGGGATTAGTCGGATTAAATACATTGTTTCTTTTTAATTTCGAACTGGCTTCTGATCTGATCTTTACTTACATTATTGCACTGTTATTTATGATTATCGGATTTACGAGTGCCGTAGCACGATTTAAAGCCTATAAACATTATACGCCTCTTTTAGCCCAGGAGGAAAAAGACTGGGCTGAGTTTGAGAAAAAGTAAAACCGGCTGAACGCCGGTTTTTTACTTTTCAAGAAGCTGACACATCATCATGGCTTTTCCTACAAGGTTTCCTTCACTGAAAACCTCCACGTCCACCTTCCCGAATTTGCGCCCAACATCGAGCAGTCTTGGTACAATTTCAATCATGCTCTCCATCTGTACCGGCTTAATAAAGTAAATTGTCATGTTTTCAACAACAAGATCACTGCGCTTATACTCTTTTAATAGCTGGTTAGCCGCTTCTGTTACAAGTGTCGTAAATACACCATATGAAATGGCGCCTAAATGATTCGTCATCTGAGGCGTGACCTGGAAGGTTTGTCTCTTTTGTTCATTCTTTTCAATCTTCACTTCTTTTAAAATCAAATCATCGATCGTTTCACCAATTTGAGGCTGCCGCTGAATCATCTGCATCGCCTTCAGTACATCCTGCCTGCTGATCACACCCTGAAGCTGATTGGTCTCATTAACAACCGGCAGCAGTTCAATTCCTTCCCAGATCATCACATGAGCAGCTGAAGCAACACTCGTCTTCATACTGACAGTCAATGGATGACGGGTCATCACTTTGTCAATCGGTTCATCCTTTTTACGTCCTAAAATATCTTTTGATGTCACCATGCCAAGTACTTTCATCGTATTCGGATCAACGACTGGAAACCGGCTGTGTTTTGTTTCGCCGTTAAGCTCTCCCCATTGCTTCACCGTTGACTTGGATGTCAGGTAATAGGATTTTTCTACAGGAATCAAAATGTCGCCGACAAGGACAATTTCCTTTTTTATCAGCTGATCATAGATCGCACGGTTGATCATGGCCGCAACGGTAAACGTATCATAGCTCGTTGAAATAACCGGAAGCTCAAGCTCATCTGCAAGCTTTTTAATGGATTCTTCCGCATCAAATCCCCCGGTGATGAGGACCGCCGCACCTGCATTCAGGGCATATTCATGCGCCTTCGTTCGGTTTCCGACAATCAGCAGGTTCCCGGCTTCCGTATAGCGCATCATCGCTTCAAGCTTCATGGCGCCGATTACGAATTTATTTAATGTTTTATGTAGTCCGGTTCTTCCCCCTACCACATGCCCATCTACAATATTCACGACTTCGGCATAAGTAAGGCGTTCAATATTTTCACGTTCTTTTTTTTCAATCCGGATTGTCCCGACTCGCTCAATCGTACTGACGAGCCCTTTGTTTTCAGCCTCTTTGATGGCCCGGTATGCTGTACCCTCGCTGACGGTCATATCTTTCGCAATCTGTCTGACGGATATTTTGTTCCCAACAGGAAGCGAATGAATATGAAGCAGGATTTGTTCATGTTTAGTTGCCACGGGCTTCGTCCTCTCTTTCCATACGGTCATTTGTTCGTCTTTTTATTATAACCGTTTAACGGAAGAAGGTTCAATGTGAATGTTAGAAATCGGGCCTGGGACATCCTGCGCTTTCCGTGGCCGGGCGGTGAACCCCTTGTGCTTCGCACAATGGTTTCACCTGTCCCTTTCCGCCACAGGAGTCTCCGGATGTCCCAGGCCCTATTTATCATAAAACAAAAAGATAATATTTCGAAAATTTGTAATTAGAAAACCGGTCAGGTCCCATAATCCCCTTAAAAAAAGACCCCCAGTGAATGGAGGTCTTGCGGTTATGAATTTTATAGTTCGATTGAGTCTCCTGCGTGCATGACTTTGCCTTGTCCTTCTTTGAGGGATGCGGCGAATTTGTCCGGGTCCTGCTTGATTGGCGGGAATGTGTTGAAGTGGATCGGGACGACTGTTTTGGCCTGGAGCAGTTCGGCTGCGTAGGCTGCATCTTCTGGCCCCATGGTGAAGTTATCGCCAATCGGCAGGAATGCCAGGTCAATCGGATGACGGTCACCGATCAGTTTCATGTCACTGAATAAAGCGGTGTCTCCTGCATGATAAACGGTTTTTCCTTCCGCCATCACGAGGACGCCTGCGGGCATACCGGTGTAGACGACGTTACCGTTTTCTTCTGTAAAGGATGATCCATGGAAGGCCTGCGTAAACTTAACCTTTCCAAAGTCGAATCCATAAGCACCGCCAATATGCATCGGGTGCGCTTTAACACCTTGTGATTCCATATAGTTTGCCAGTTCAAACGGTGCGATTACAAGGGCATCGTTTCTTTTTGCGATTTCAACTGTATCCCCGACGTGGTCGTTATGTCCGTGTGTCAGGATGATGAAGTCCGGCGTTTCATCTGATGCTGTGAGATCCGTGAGCTCATTCCCACTGATAAATGGATCAATTAAAATCTTTTTTCCGTTCGTTTCGATCTTTACAACTGAATGTCCATGATAGGATATGTGCACGTCTGATTCCTCCCGGATAAGTATTTTACACCTCTAAATAATACCCTATTCTGTTTTCAGAGAAACGTCTGAATGCGTTTACTTCTTTTTGGAATCGTGCTAATTTGTTTAATAGATAAACAGAAAGGAACGTGCAGCTTTGTATAAAAAAATCCAGGATTATTTAAAAGAACATAAAATCGGGGCCGCTTTTTTAACGTCCACTGAAAATGTCACCTATACGACAGGGTTTAGAAGCGATCCACACGAAAGGTGGCTGGCTTTCTATGTACCGGCTTCCAGTGAACCGGTTTTGGTATGCCCGGGCATGGAGACAGAAGATGCACGCAAAGCCGGGTGGGAAGGTCAGATAATCGGTTACAGTGATACGGAAAATCCTCTGATCATGCTGTATGAAAAAACAGGTGCACCTGAAAGTATCGCCATTGAAAAAAATCACCTGACTGTTGAAAGACTTGAGGCGATCCGGACTGTTTTTGGTAACTGCGAGATTCTCGATGCATCCAGCTTATTGAACGCTATGCGGGTGATCAAATCAGAGCAAGAAGTCAATCATTTAAAAGAAGCCGCAAAACTGGCTGACTTCGCCATTGAAACGGCTTGTCGTGAATTGGCTGAAGGAAAAACAGAGCTCGAAATTCTCGCGACCATTGAATTTGAGCTGAAGAAAAAAGGCATTACAGAAATGTCCTTTTCAACGATGGTATTAACGGGGGCAAATGCTTCATCCCCACACGGAACACCTGGACTGACGAAAATCCAGCAGGGTGATCTCGTTCTTTTTGATCTTGGAGTCGTTTATAAGGGCTACTGCTCAGATATCACCAGAACCGTTGCGTTCGGTGAGATCGGTGATAAACAAAAAGAAATTTACGATACTGTACTGAAAGCCGAAATGACGGCGCTTGAGATGGTCAAGCCCGGCGTACCGGTAAAAGAGCTTGATCTTGCAGCACGTAAAGTAATTGAAGAGGCAGGCTACGGAGATTATTTCCCGCACCGCCTCGGACACGGCATTGGTTTAAACGTGCATGAATATCCATCCATCACATCTGAAAACGATCTGGTGCTTGAAGAAGGCATGACTTTCACGATCGAGCCGGGCATCTATGTTCCCGGTGTAGCAGGCGTCCGGATTGAAGATGATGTTCTCGTAACAAAAGACGGATACGAAACACTGACCAAGTTCCCAAAAACTTTACAGGTCTACTAAACAAAACAGGCTGTCTTCATCGCGAAGGCAGCCTGTTTTCTTTATAGAAATCGAGATAAAAGTTAAGTGACATTCACCTTCCTAGGTAAAATGACACAACTCTGCGAAAGTCTAGCAAAATCCTGTGAAACAAAGGCAAAATCCCATGAACCTCACCGTTTATTTTGCGAAACAGACCACTTATTTTGCGAACCTTCCACAAAATCTTACGAACCGATGCGGACGAAGGAATGAAGGTGTTAAAGATATCATATAACCGTATTAGGGCAGGGGCGCATCCGCAGACTCCTATGGCGGAAAGGGAAAGGTGAAACCATTGTGCGAAGCACAAGGGGTTCACCGCCCGGCCGCGGAAAGCGGAGGATGAGTTCGGCCCGGCTTAAAATAAAAAACCGGCACCCACGCCAAAGCGCAGATCCCGGTCTGAAAAATCAAGGAGTCAGCAAATCACGAACATTCGCATACTCAAGGCCGTGCGCTTCCGCAACAGCATTATACGTAACAAAACCATCAAGGCAGTTAATCCCCATCATCAATGCTTCATTATCAAGACACGCCTGCTTATAGCCTTTATTCGCAATCTGGATACCAAACGGCACTGTCACGTTTGTCAGTGCGATCGTTGATGTACGTGGAACCGCTCCAGGCATGTTCGCTACTGCATAGTGCACAACGTCATGCTTCGTGTAAGTCGGATTATCATGTGTTGTGATTTTATCCGTCGTTTCAAAAATTCCGCCCTGGTCAATCGCAATATCTACGACAACCGCACCAGGCTTCATCGCTTTAATCATGTCTTCTGTTACTAATTTAGGTGCTTTAGCACCCGGAATTAATACAGCTCCGACCACAAGATCTGCTTGTGCGACACTTTCAGCAATGTTCAACGGATTTGACATAAGTGTTGTCACATCGTTTCCGAACATATCATCGAGCTGACGCAGTCTTTCAGGATTGAGGTCAAGAATGGTTACATCCGCGCCGAGACCAACTGCCATTTTAGCTGCGTTTGTGCCGGCAACGCCTCCGCCGATAACGGTAACTTTCCCGCGTGCAACGCCTGGAACGCCCGCAAGAAGAATTCCCATTCCACCATGAATTTTTTCAAGGAATTGAGCACCGATTTGAGTCGCCATTCTTCCGGCAACCTCACTCATAGGTGTTAACAACGGCAGAGAACCGTTAGGAAGCTGAACCGTTTCATACGCAATTGCCACAACTTTATTGTCAATTAATGCTTTTGTCAGTTCAGGTTCTGGAGCCAGATGTAAATATGTAAATAAAACTAAGCCTTCACGGAAATACCCGTATTCACTTGCAATCGGCTCTTTTACTTTCATCACCATGTCGCATGCCCATGCCTCAGATGCCGTTGAAGCAATTGAAGCACCTGCTGCCACATAGTCTTCATTCGTGAAGCCTGATCCAAGGCCAGCACCATCCTCAATCAGTACTTCATGACCCTGATTGACAAAATTGTAGACACCGGATGGAGTGATGGCAACCCGGTTTTCGTTGTTTTTAATTTCCATTGGAATACCAATACGCATGATTGTTCCTCCTTCATTTCTCTTTATTTAATTGTGCAAAAAGCCTGAAAGGATCAGGCTGTAAATATCCAGTTCCATTTTAACAAATCCCCTAACCCTTGTCGTTACTTATTTCACGCTTCTGAATTAACGGATTATTCACACATTTTTAAACCATTTCCGCACTTCCTTACCTGTGTTAAACTAACTAATGTTTAGACACACTAATGAAATAGGTTGGAGCCTTCTATGCAGAAAACAAATGACGTTAGAAAAATACAGATTGAAAAAATTGGACTCGATGAAGTTCCTGCATCCCAGAAACAGACCCGCTGGTATGATTATGCTTTCATTCAAATTGCTTTTTCAGTAAATACAGGGAATGTTCTCGTACCTGCTCTGGCCGTATTAACGGGGGGACTGTCAGCAGGATGGGCTATGGCATCCACACTGACGGGCGCACTACTTGCCTTTTTACTCGTTTCACTGCTCTCGTTACCAGGTGCACGCCACGGACTTCCAGCTCAATACGTGATACGTACGATGATTGGCACGAGGCTGTCCAGATATTTCGCTTCTCCTGTGCGCTCCATTACTTCGCTGTACTGGTTCAGCGTTCAGACGATCGGCGGCTCTATTGTGATCCAGTTTATTTTGAAAGAGTATTTCAGCATCAGCGTCTCTTTACTGGTGCTGACCTCATTTTTCGCCATCATTATGACCGTGCTGGCATTGATCGGTTTTGATGCAGTAAAGAAAACAATTAAATGGTTTATTCCAGTCCTTTTTCTAAGCCAGGGATTGATGATTTATTTAATCATCCGTCATATCATGTCTGATGACTTTGTTGCTGTAACCAACGGTGAATTTTCATTTGGCATGTTTTTATTTTTTGCCGGTCTTGCTTTTGTACAGTATGTGTCCGGTGTAAGTGCATCATCAGATATGACCCGTTACGCAAAAAGTCCATCTGAAGGATTTACAGGTGTCTTTATCGGAAATGCAATCGGCTTTACAGCTGTATCATTTATCGGCACGTTTTATGCTGCATCACTCGGTTCCGTGAATCCGTTTGTCACTGCAAGCGAGCTGACCAGCTCTTCTCCACTGATTTTGCTGATTGCAGCAGGTGCGGTAATCTCTATGATATCCATCAATCTCAGCAATGCATACACAGGAGGTTATAGCCTGCTGAATGCTTTCCCGAGACTTGGACGGGTTAACAGTGCCATTTTATTCGGTTTTGCTGCGACAGGTTTGAGTCTGTTCCCGGTGATCGTGGAACAGGCGGAATTTTATATCTCTCTTTTAGGTGCAGCCATTGTCCCGTTATCCGCTATTATTATTACAGACTATTTGTTTTTCAAGAGGCTGGCGATTCAGGAAGAGGATCTGCTGAAACTCATAACAGGAAAATCGCTGAAAAATACGGCCGCTGTATTAACCGTCATATCCTGTATCCCGCTTTATCTGATTCTTCCTGATCAGGCATCACCAGGCTTTACTGTATTTCTCACTGCTTCTCTTTTATATGCATGTCTAAAATCAGCAGGAAAATAAAAGTCACAAAATGTCTGTAATTTCAAAAAAATAAGCAGGAATTTTGTCGCTCTCCGGGGTAATATATAACTAAGGAGGCGATAACAATGACATTAAGCTATGATCACATTCTCGTTGCAGTTGATGGCTCCAAGGAAGCCGAGTGGGCGTTTAAAAAATCAATCGGGATTGCCAAACGTAACAATGCAACACTGAATTTGCTTCACGTCATTGACACACGTTCTTTTGCCGTTGTGGAAGCATACGACAGAAGTGTGGCAAAGCGCGCAGAATCTTTCGCAGAAGAAATGCTCGAAGATTACAAGAAAGAAGCGCTGAACAAAGGTGTTACAAAGGTTAATATTTTTGTAGAGTACGGATCTCCGAAAGTGCTTGTGCCAAAAGAGTTCGCCCAGAAAGTCGAAGCTGATCTGATCATTTGCGGCGCTACAGGATTAAACGCAATGGAAAGATTCCTGATCGGAAGTATTTCTGAACACATTGTGAGAGCAGCAAAATGTGATGTGCTGGTTGTCCGGACGGACGAACCTCCTGAAAAAGAAGAACACACCGAAGAATACAACATATAAATAACAGAGGGACAGGCACGATGCCTGTCCCATTTTTATGCTTCCAGTATGGTTTTTGCTTTTTCAATCTGGTTTCGCACCTGGCTGAAGCCTGTGCCACCCTCTGACTCTCTTCTCTTCACTGCTTCAGAAGGTTCCAGTACGGTAAATACCTCCTCATCAATGAGTGAAGAAGCCTCCTGCATGTCTTTCAATGAAAGGTCCTTCAAATAAATATTCTGCTGAATACAAGTCAGCACGAGTTTGCCGACGACTTCATGTGCTTCACGGAAAGGAAGACCCTTCGCCGCAAGGTAATCAGCGAGTTCTGTGGCGTTTGAGAAGTCCTCATTAACGGCCTGGCTCAGTCTTTCCGTTTTCACTTTCATCGTATCAATCATTCCGGCAAATATTTTTAACGATCCCATCAGTGTATGAACCGTATCAAACATGCCCTCCTTGTCTTCCTGCATATCTTTGTTATAGGCCAGCGGAAGACCTTTTAGAACCGTCAGAAGTGAGAACAGGTTGCCGAACACTCTTCCAGTCTTTCCACGCACAAGCTCTGCCATATCAGGGTTTTTCTTTTGAGGCATAATACTGCTTCCGGTAGAAAAAGCATCTGCCATCTCGATAAACTGAAATTCCTGACTCGACCAGATGATCATTTCTTCGGCAAAACGGGATAAGTGCATAATCGTCATGGAGGCATTAGCTAAAAATTCGATAATAAAATCGCGGTCACTAACGGCATCCATGCTGTTTTCATAGATCGAAGAAAAGCCAAGCAGTTCTGCTGAACGCTGACGGTTGATCGGAAACGTTGTCCCCGCAAGTGCACCGGCGCCAAGAGGTGATACATCGATCCGCTTCATGGAATCTTCAAAGCGTCCATAATCCCGCTCCAACATCCAGAAATAAGCCATCAGGTGATGGGCGAATGACACCGGCTGAGCCCGCTGCAAATGCGTATATCCCGGTGCAATTGTTTCTACATGTTCACCAGCCTGTTTTAAAATCGCTGACTGAACGGATCGGATCAGCTCCTGAATCTCAAGGACACGGCGCTTCAGATACAGGTGCATATCAGTGGCAACCTGGTCATTCCGGCTACGCCCTGTATGCAGTTTCCCACCAACCTGTCCGATTTCCTGAATCAGAAAGTGTTCAAGGTTTAAATGAATGTCTTCGTTTTGGACCGAGAAAGGCAGCTTTCCATCAGCAGCCTTCTCCTTCAGTACAGACAGTCCATGTATAATTTCATCTGTTTCTTTTTTTGTTAAAATTCCGCACTCCCCAAGCATCGTAACGTGGGCAACTGAACCTTCCAAATCCTCCATGACAAGCTGCTGATCAAAATCAATGGAAGCGTTAAATTCGTCTACCCATTCTTCAGGGGATTGGGAAAAGCGTCCTCCCCATAATTTACTCATAAGCTCTTCACGCTTTTGCTTTCTTTTTGAACCATCGAGTGAACCTTTGTTGGAAGTCCCCACAGCTTAATGAATCCAACAGCAGCTGAGTGATCGAATTCATCATCAGATGTGTAAGTCGCAAGCTTCTCGTTATATAGAGAATTCGGTGACGTTCTTCCTTCGACAATGGCATGCCCTTTAAACAGTTTTACTCTGACAACACCGTTTACGTACTGCTGGGTTTCCTGGAGGAATGCTTTCAGTGCGTCTGTTAATGGCGAGAACCAAAGTCCCTCATAAATAATTTCAGTCAGCTTTTTCTCAATCACCGGCTTGAAATGCGCCATCTCTTTTACAAGTGTCAGGTCTTCAAGCTCTTTATGCGCCTTCATCAGCGTGATGGCACCAGGGCACTCATACACTTCTCTTGATTTAATACCGACAAGTCTGTTTTCCACATGGTCAATTCTTCCGACACCATGCTTACCAGCCACCTCATTGAGCTTCAAAATCATATCAGCCAGTGCCATTCCCTGTCCGTTCAGCGCAACCGGCACCCCATTTTCAAATGTGATTTCGATTGTTTCCGGTGAGTTTGGTGTTGTTTCAAGTGATGCGGTTAAATCGTAGGCACCTTCAGGAGGAGCTGCCCAAGGATCTTCTAAAATGCCGCACTCGTTACTTCTTCCCCAAAGGTTCTGGTCAATGGAATACGGGCTGTCTAAGTTGATCGGAATCGGAATGTTGTGCTTTTTCGCATAATCAATTTCTTCTTCTCTTGACCAGCCCCACTCACGTACAGGTGCCAACACTTCTAATTCAGGATTCAAGCCGTTAATGGCCACTTCAAAACGAACCTGGTCGTTTCCTTTTCCAGTACATCCGTGCGCTACGGCTGATGCACCTGTTTTTTCAGCTACTTCAACAAGCTTTTTCGCAATCAGCGGTCTTGATAGTGCTGAAACGAGTGGATATTTTCCTTCGTACATCGTGTGTGCCTGAAGGGCAATCAATGCGAAGTCCTGTGCAAATTCATCTTTTGCATCAATGACATAGCTGTCAACTGCTCCTACTGTTATTGCTTTTTCTTTTACGAAGTCAAGGTCTTTTCCTTCTCCAACGTCAAGGCAGCACGCGACGACGTCGTAGCCCTGATCCTTTAACCACTGTATTGCTACTGATGTGTCGAGACCGCCTGAGTATGCAAGAACTACTTTTTTGTTCGCCATGTATATCATCCTCTTTCGTATTTTTATTAATAATAATGTATATTTATTCTCTTTATGATGAATGTATCATATCAGCGTTTTTATGAAGATGCAATAGTTATTCACGAAAAAGATAGAAGTTTAATTTTTCTGAAAATAATATTCATTATGGTTACAAAGAGCCGGCCATGCCTCCCCCTGCGCTTTCCGCGGCCGCGCGGTGAGCCAGCTGTGCTACGCACATCTGTCTCACCTGTCGCTTCTCTGCCGCAGGAGTCTCCGGGGGAGGCATGGCCTCTGTGAGAAATTTAGTTATAGTCTTAAATTAGCTTCAAAATATTAATTATAACTTTCATTCGTGTCTAGAAATGCACATCGGTTTCACCTGTCCCTTTCCGCCACAGAAGTCTCCGGGGGAGGACGGTCCTTGGGAGATGTTTAATGATTTTATAAACAAAAAAGAAACAAATGCATGTATACATCTGTTCCTCTACTTTTTGATTTATGAAATCAGTCATCTTTCTTATCCATTAAGAAACGGTATTGATAGAAGTGTTCGGCGAATTCGGTGATTTTTCTTGTGAGCTGGTAGTTTGATACGGCTCCGATTGAGACTGAGATGACTGGGATGTTGGAGATTTTTTTGTCTTGAAAAGAACGTATGGCGAATGTTTTGATGAGTTGGAGGCCCGGGCCTTCGAGCCACTTTTCGTTGATGAGTTCGTCATTTTCTGTAAAGAAGTAGTCCATTTTTTTTGAGTCGGCTGTCTGGATGAGGTCGTCCCAGGCTTTTCTCTGAAAGCGTTTAGGGAGGGTGGCAGCATGAAAAACTTTTAGCGCAAGGGTCATTTCGTATGGGGTATGTATATCCCTGCCGTATGATGTGGCAATCATCTGGATCGCTCGGATATTAAGGAGCAGCATGGCGATCAGGTCAGTCAGGAATGCGACTGTGCCTCCTGTACCGGCTATGCCCCCCTGTACGAAGGAGTAGAGTCGGTGTTTTCCGGTTTGCTGCAGTGACAGGTAATTTAACTGGTCGATTGAGAGCTGTTGAAAATCCTCCAGCTGTTGAATCGTATCATCGAAGGCTCTGGCGGTTTTCATCATTCTCTCCCGTTCATCCTGCGTCAGCTGAAACCCCTGAAGCGTACTGTGCATATGAAACAGAGAGGTGTCTATTTTTGAAAAAAGCTCTTTTTTTAATTCCTCGGGTAAAGCGGAGAATGACCGCTCAAGCCATTTGGCAAAAATATATGAAAGGTCATTTCCATGAATAGGTGTCAGCCCTTCTCTCCATGACAGTATTTCTTCGTATACATCTTTCTCTCTATCCGTCCACGACATGTTATCCCCACCTGACGTTTTCCTTTATTATACTATTAAAAACGAGAAAAAGCCCTTTTGTCTCAAATAAAAACAAAAGGGCTTAGAGTGTTGAATTTTTAAAGACAAACTTCAATTTTCGTGACAATAAATTAAGATCACTCTTAAAAGTGATAATTAAAGGGCTGTTGATGTGGAGGGTTTCCACACAAAAAGTGCCATGTCATTCCGTAGACTTCTGCGGCAGAGGAGCGACAGGTGAGACAGCGTAATGCGGAGCATTAGCTGGCTCACCGCGCGGCCGCGAAAAGCGAAGGAATGACCTGGCACGATTTAGAATTTCGACAACCTGAGCCCTTTTGTCTCAAATAAAGACAAAAGGGCTTTGTCGTGTTACGTCAAACGTGTCACGTCACGTGCAATCATAACCTCTTCATTTGTCGGGATGACCATGACTTTAACAGGTGAATGAGGATAGTTGATAAATGCTTCCTCTCCACGTGTTTTGTTAAGTGCAGGATCCCAGTAAATCCCCATAAATTCAAGACCTTTTAATACTTCTGCACGGATCACGTCACTGTTTTCACCGATTCCGGCTGTGAAAATGATCGCATCTACTCCATTCATACGGGCAGCGTAAGAACCGATGTATTTGTGGATTCGATTTGAGAAAACATCAAGTGCCAGTCTTGCACGTTCGTTCCCTTCAGCTGACTGAAGCTCGATGTCGCGAAGGTCACTTGAGAATCCGGATACACCAAGCATTCCTGAACGTTTATTCAGAACGTCAAGCACACCTTCAGCCGTCTGGTTCGTTTTCTCCATGATGAATGGAATCAGCGCAGGGTCAATGTTACCGCTTCGTGTTCCCATTGTCACACCTGCAAGTGGTGTGAAGCCCATGGACGTATCAATCGAGCGACCTCCTTCAATCGCTGCGATACTTGCACCATTTCCGAGGTGGCAGGAAATCAGACGAAGCTGCTCAAGCGGGCGGCCGAGCATTTCTGACGCACGCTGAGATACATATTTATGGGATGTTCCGTGGAAACCGTATTTACGGATTCCAAAATCTTTATAATAGTCATATGGAAGACTGTATAAGAATGAGCTTTCAGGCATTGTCTGATGGAATGCTGTATCAAATACAGCCACTGCAGGCACTTCAGGAAGTACATTGCGGAAAGCTTTAATACCAGTGATGTTTGCAGGGTTATGAAGTGGAGCAAGCTCTGACAGCTCTTCAAACTTCTCGATTGTTTCTTCTGTGATGACAACAGAATCGTTAAATACTTCTCCACCGTGTACAACGCGGTGTCCGATTCCATCAATTTCATCAAGTGATTTGATGATTCCTGCTGATGTCAGCTTGTCCAAAAGCAATTTTACTGCGACTTCATGATCTGGAATATCAGTGACTTCCTTTTGTTTTTCACCGTTTACTGAAATGGTGAACACACTATCGTTCAGGCCGATCCGTTCAATAAGGCCTTTTGTAATGACAGTCTCTTCCGGCATTTCAAACAGCTGAAACTTTAGCGATGAACTGCCTGCATTAATGGCAATGACTTTAGTCATAAATGAATTCGCTCCTTTAACAATCTATAAAATTAAAAGCATTATTACATGATTACCCTGCTTTTTTATTGTTTATCCACGTTCATTTAATCATTGAATGACTAAGGCTTCAAGGAAAAGCTTATGATGGCAACGTTTACACGCTAAAGTGTTTATTTTCAGAACATTTAACAGTGCTGATCTTTTCATAGTATAAGAAGATCAGCACCTCATAAAAGTCCAGTCATTACTTGTTTTCAATCATCCACTGCTGGATTTTGCCCATCATATTCTGAACAGCAACACCATTACTCAACTTAGGCATTTCAGCAAGCAGTACCTGTTTCGGCGGTTTGATTTCTTCTCCCTGCTTTTGGAGAATGAGAATGCTTTTAGCAGATTGCTCATTTTTAAAGAGTGAGGATGGAAGTTTAATCAGGCCCTGAATATGAACGACTTTCTTTAAATAGTCATGCAGCTGGGAAGACAACGGTGATTCAAAAATGCCGTTAGGCACAAGGAAAAACAAATAGCCACCGGCTTTCACGTGCTGAATGCTCTGCTCAATAAATAAGTGGTGAGCGTAGGAATGTCCTTCAGCTGCCTGAAGTTCATAGTCAGCCGCTCTTAAGTCGTTCGGATAGTAGCCGACTGGCAGGTCACTGACAACTGCATCTGCAGGATCAATAAAAAGCGGCTCCAGGGAATCCTGCGTATATAAATGCAGTGGCTGCTGTGTCAGATTCGCTCCTGCATAGGCAAGGCGGATCAGCACTTCATCAATTTCAACACCGTGTGATTCAGCCACTTTTCCATCCAGCTGATTCATAATAGATAAGACAAGGTTACCGGTTCCGAGTGCCGGATCAAGGATTGTCATCTGCTTTTGATTGCCGGTGAATTTATCAAGAAGATAACCAATGACCATGGCAATAGAATCCGGTGTCATCTGGTGATTTGGCTGAATATGTTCTTTCATTCCTTTTAATACAGCGAGCTGAAATCCTTTACGGAGATCGTCACGCTTAAAATTCTCTAATGGATGTTCATGATATTGCTTATCCAATCTTTTTTGCACAAGTGGCTCCAGGGAATCCGAAGCTTCATTTAAAAACCAGCTTTCTCCTGTTTCTGCAAGTGCTTCAAGGTAAGTTACACCCCGGGCATCCTGAATCACAGATGCCGTTTCGTTCAGAAAGGTAAAGATTTTTTCGACTGGTGAAACACTCATTCCGTTCACGCCCCTAATCGGTTTTAATCAATGTTTCATTGTAACGTGTCCGTTATGAAAAGGAAAGTAAAAAGCCGGTTCCCTTTCTGACAGGGAGCCGGCTTTCAATGATGAAAGATCAGTTTGCTGATTTTGCTGCTGCAATGGCAGCTTCATAATCCGGGTGGTTCGTTGCTTCAGAAACGTATTCAGCATGAACAACTTTGTCGTTTGTGTCAATCACAAAGACAGCGCGCGCCAGAAGACGAAGCTCTTCAATGGCAACGCCGTACGCTTTACCGAAAGACAGCTCTCTATGATCGGATAATGTGATCACATTTTCAAGTCCGTTTGCCCCGCACCAGCGTTTCTGTGCAAATGGCAGGTCGGCTGAGATTGTCAGCACCTCAACGTTTTCAAGCTCTCCCGCTTCCTCATTGAAACGTCTTGTCTGTGCATCGCACACACCCGTATCAATAGAAGGGACGACGCTGATTAATTTGATTTTTTCAGCAGAATCTTTCAGTTGGAATGGGGACAAATCATTCGCCAGCACTTCAAATTCAGGTGCCTGATCCCCAACCTTCACTTCATTTCCAAGTAACGTAACAGGGTTGTTTTTGAATGTTACAGAAGCCATAAAAAAAATCCTCCTTCAATATGTATTCTTTCTCATCATACTGAAAGGAGGGCATGTTATTCAACTAATGCGTTTCTTCGGACTGTTGTTTTCTGAACATTTCCTGAATACGGCCAATCGTTTCAGGAGCCATATCCATAAGCTTTTCAAGAAGGTGTGTTCCCTCATTCATGTGATGCATGGATACGCCTTCTTTTCCAACGATCAGAAAGGCAACAGGCGTAATTGACACGCCACCGCCGCTTCCACCGCCGAAAGGGTGTCCTTCCACCGTTTCCTCAAAAGCCGACTGAAACTCACTGCCACCTGCGGCATAACCAAAACGCACACGCGAAACCGTCATAATGGTCCGGCCATCACCTGTTTCGACCGGATCACCGATAATGGTGTTGACATCAACCATCTCTTTCAGCTGCTCCATTGCTGATGACATAACGCCTTCAATTGGATGTTCCATTTTTTTCACCCGCTTTCCTGTCTATGGCCTTATTTCTTAATAGAAATAACAGGCCTGCTTTTATAAGCTGTCCGGCTTTGATCGATCCTATACATGAAAATCCCACACTGAATGACGGTTCGTTAAATGACGGATACACGTTCACATCCGGCTTGCATCTGAACGGCACCCACAAACTCATCCCCGTTTGAAGAAAAGCAAGTACAGGATACATCATCCCGATTACCAATGCCGTTGTGTCAGCTGAACCTGTTCCTGCCTTCACTCTCAGGTCATACTTTTCAATTGAAATCTTACGGAGCGTCTGTCTTCCCCATGTTCTTAAACCTGTTGTCTCTGCCTTCAGCTGCTTGTATTGATGCACAAGGAGTTTGAAATCATGGACAGTCATTCTTTTTTTCTCACCGTTCACTTTCATTTTTACAGACAGCTTTTGTCCGTATTTAAAAGGGATGATCCATTTTTTTATCCTAATTCCTGCGGCATACAGTTTCAGCACACAGAAAATCCTGTCACGGCCTGACTGAATGTCTATTGACAATTTAATTTTAATAAACAGAATGATAAGCGGTATTAGCAACAGGAATAGCCAGTTCATTAGCGCCACCTCTTCCTTATTATCCCCGGAGCACCAATAATTATTTCAACTTTACCCACTTACAAAAAAAGAGTGGTGAGGCGTCCATCAGGACTTCTCACCACTCTTTTTTATGATTGTAGGTAAGTTGCTTTTTCAGGCTTACCTGCTATGACTGTCCGTTCGTGAATGACGGTTGTTTCAGCAAGGAGGTCGTGAATGCCCTGTTTTTTCGGTGTAAAAGCTACCACACCATATAAAAACAGGAAGACCGGCAGACTGAAAAAGGTAATTGCGATGTGAAGGTAGCGTCCAATCAGCTCTCTGAAAAGCACTGTCACCCAGCTTAATTTTTCTGATGGCAGTGCAACAACTCTCAGTCCAAAAATCATTTTTCCGAGTGTCTGACCGAGTATTTTGGTCATCAGTACGAAGTAAGCAAAAAAGACAATGCCCGTCGCAATATTGATCGGGCTGAACATACCACCTGTCAGCTCAATACCTGCAAGCCGGAAAGCAGGCTCAATGAGCAGCCCATTTAACGCTGCAATGACCAGTAAGTCAAATAAGTAAGCACAAACCCTGATCCAGAAGCCTCCGTAATGCGGCTCATATGTCACCGTAGAAGGAACAGCTTCGGACTGAAGTGCTTCGTGTTCATGATGGTCCATGAATGTTCCTCCTTTTAGTTGGAATATAAGTACATCGGACGCGGTCCGCCGGTGTTATTCATGATTTCAGACAATATCTGTGTTTCCGGACTGCCAAATAATCTGGATGCCTGATAATTAAACAGAGAGGCGAAATCGTTCGGCATACCGTAACGGATGACCTGAGCATTTCCAATCTCCAGGTCCTCTTTTAATGCTGCGATTACGTCTTCCTCGTAACCAAATTCATCGATCAGGTCGAGTTCAAGTGCCTGAATACCGTTATAAATACGGCCGTCCGCAATCTCTCTTACCCGTTCTTCCGGGAGATCACGTCCGTTGGCAATCACATCGACAAATCCCTGATAAGAATCTTCAAGCATGCTTTGTACAATGGCCAGATCCTCTTCTCTTACTTCCTCAGCCGGGTTTAACATATCTTTAAATTCACCGGATGTCACGCTGACAAATTCCACACCAAGCTCATCTGCCAGTCCACTGAAGTTAATGCTTTGAAGAATAACACCTAATGATCCCGTCATCGTTTCTCTGCTGGCGAAAATCTTATCTGCAGGTGCTGAAACGTAGTAACCGCCTGATGTAGCCTGAGCCCCCATCGAAACATAGACGGTTTTATCTGTTTCCTCGATAATTTCCACAAGCTTGTCATGAATCTCTGCACTTTCTACAACACCGCCACCAGGCGTATTCACGCTAAGTACAATTCCTTTTATCGATGCATCCTCTTTTACCTGATTAAGCTGATTCATAAAATGGGTATGATTATACCCGACAGGACCGAGAAAACTTCCTGTATCGCCTGTATCCTGAATCGTTCCATTCAACTCAAGCACCGCAATTCGGTCTGAAAAGCTGCCGTCTTCAATGACTTCCTCAGGTAGTCCGTCAAGAGAAGCTGCAGTTGAGAACATTTCTTCAAAATCAGTTGTCAGGGCAACTGAGGCAAAATTAATTCCCGCTGATACAACAAACAGCACAACGGCAATACCCAATGCGATCCATCTTTTTGCTGACATTCTTATAGCCTCCTTTAATCTCTCAAATATCCTTACGTTCCAGTTTTGGATATGTTTCATTTCATGATACACTTTTTGTATGTACATGAATATGGTACAGCACTACATATCGACGCATTCAATTGAAACCGGAGGGATCTTTGATGGAACAACGACGTAATATGTATTTTTATGCCCGTAAAGATGACAAAACAAAAGAACAGGTGTCCATGCTTGAAGAACTGGCTGAGCGCTACGGATTTTCTGTTGTGGCTGATTATAAAATAGCAAATATTATTGTCAGTGTCGGAAGTGACGGTGCCTTCCTGCAGGCCGTGAGAAAAACCGGATTTAGACAGGACTGCCTGTACGCCGGCGTATCGACATCAGGGAAAAAGAGCCTTTATTGTGATTTCCATATTGATGACGTTTCATCCATGATCGAAGCGATGACCAAGGAACAAA
Source organism: Jeotgalibacillus aurantiacus (assembly GCF_020595125.1). Lineage (NCBI taxonomy): Bacteria > Bacillati > Bacillota > Bacilli > Caryophanales > Caryophanaceae > Jeotgalibacillus > Jeotgalibacillus aurantiacus. The sequence continues at coordinate 102,779 of NZ_JACNMS010000004.1, read as the reverse complement.
TTGAGGTTCGTAAGTACCCAACCATTGAAGTCACAGTTGACGATGAAACGAAATTCCTTTGCCTGAATGAGTTCAGCATCCGCTCTGGCATTATTAAAACATTCGTCATGGATGTCCACATTGATGACCTGCATTTCGAAACATTCCGTGGTGATGGCATGATTATTTCCACTCCGACCGGAAGCTCTGCCTATAACAAATCAGTCGGTGGCGCAGTTGTGGATCCAATGCTTCCGTGTATGCAGGTAAGCGAGCTTGCATCGGTGAACAATAACCGTTTCCGTACACTCGGGTCTTCCTTTATCTTAAGCGGACACCGTAAGCTTCGCCTTAGTGTGACACAGGATGGCAATGACTATCCGGTGATGGGGCTCGATAACGAAGCACTCGGCATCAGCCACGTCCAGCACGTTGATCTTGCGCTGAGTGAGAACATTGTTAAAACGGTCAAGCTGAAAGACAATTCCTTCTGGGAAAAAGTAAAGCGGACGTTTTTATAATTAAAGCCTCTATTGAAAAACCGTGCCGGATTATTCCTTCGCTTTCCGCGGCCGCGCGGTGAGCCAGCTAATGCTCCGCATTACGCTGTCTCACCTGTCGCTTCTATGCCGCAGGAGTCTACGGAATAATCCGGCACTTTTGTGTGCTTATTGAATGATATCATTTATGAAATTGTGCATAGCAAGAGAGTTTTCATCGATAGAAAATTATCCAAAAGAACTCCTTTGTTTCTCATTTCATGTCCATCATTCTATACTTTCAAAATCCATTTAGTCTGAGAACTGCACAAGAATGGTCAGGTTTTCTTTCTTCTCAAAAACATTAAAGTCTTGAGCCACATAAAAAGGGCCAGGGACATCCGCAGACTCCTGCGGCAGTGAAGCGACAGGTGAAACCGGTGTGCGAAGCACAACGGGTTCACCGCGCGGCCTTAGAAAAGCGAAGGCGACTCGTCCAGCCCCGACAAGCATAAGGCGAAGATGAAAAGAGGGCTGATCTTTGCCCTCTTTCATCTTTGACTTATGACCTCGAGGGGCTAGTCGCCGCAGCTAGACAATGGAAAGCGGAGGATGTCCCTGGCCCGATTTTCAGTCACACTGCTTTTTTTCTCCTCACCGGCACCTGCATCGCCCACTTCGTTCTCGAAATCGTAAAGACAGCAAGCCCCATCCAGATAAAGATAAAGGAAATCAAGTCAACGGCATTAAAAGGTTCTCCGTAAAAAAATACACCGAGTATTAACGTAATGGTCGGCGCGATGTACTGCAAAAATCCGACCATAAATAACGGAATCCGCTGTGCCCCGTTTGCAAAGAGAAGTAGCGGGATCGCTGTGGCAGCACCTGCTGCAACAAGAAGAAAATCAGTCCCGAAAGATACATTGAACAGCGCAAGATCCCCTGCTGTGCCGAGATAACCAAGATATAAAAGAGCAATTGGCATAATTGTCAGCGTTTCAAGTGTTAATCCAATCGCTGCGTTCACCTTCAGCATTTTTTTCACCAGACCATACAGACCAAATGAAAAGGCGAGGATGAATGCGATCCATGGAAATTGGCCGTAGGAGATGGTTAAAATCAGTACCCCGATCAAAGCCAGTACAAATGAAAGAACCTGCGCCCTGCTCATTAATTCCTTCAACACGAGCACTCCGAGCAAAACAGACACCAGTGGGTTAATGTAATAACCAAGACTGGCTTCAACCATCTGACCGGAATTAACTGCCCAAATATAAACAAACCAGTTGATACTGATCAGGACAGATGCAGTCACCAGCGCTGCAAATCTCTTTTTCCGTTTCAGAAGTGAGAAGGTCTCACTTCTGAAAGCTTTGAACTGTCTTGTTGCCACCAGTAGAATGAGCATGAACCAGAATGACCAGAAAATCCGGTTGGCGAGTATTTCATCAGCCGGTACATGCTCCACCAGCTTCCAATAAATCGGCAATAATCCCCATAATGTATAGGCAAAAGCCGTATAAATAATTCCTTTACGTTCTTCAGTTCCCATATTGTTTCTCCAATCATTCGACTTTCTAACATAACGGGACTAATTATACGCCTTCTGACATGTTTGCAGCAATGAATCTGGCTCACGCACGTGAGAACACAGTCTTACCGTCTACAACCGTCTTTTCCACCTTCATGGTCAAGAGCTCATCTGGATGCACTTGAAATGGATCCTGCTCCAACGCGGTAAAGTCAGCGGCAAAACCTTCTTTCAACACCCCGCGATCGTTTTCATGATGACACACGTATGCACTGCCTTTTGTAAACAGAGAAATGGCTTCGTATACAGACAGACATTCATGCTCCTTATAAACGGTCCGTTCCGGGTCACCCGGTTTTGTTCTTGTAACAGCTGCATGAATGCCAAGCAGCGGATCCAGCGGCTCAATCGGCGCATCCGATCCTGCTGCCAGCGCAATCCCGCGGTCGAGAAGTGTTTTCCAGGCATAATTCCACGTCATGTTTTCTTCACCAATGCGGTCAATGACCCACGGGAAGTCTGACGGTACAAACCTCGGCTGGATGTCAAGCACGATTGGCAGTTTTTCCGCACGTTTGATAAGCTCTTCATCTAAAATCTGTGCATGAATCAGCCTGTCCCGCTCTCCGTTTGACGGATATTCCTCAATGGCATCGAGCATATATTCAAACGCCTGATCACCAATGACGTGAACCGCTACCGGCATGTCATACTGACGCGCTTTATAAACGAGCTGTTTCAGCTTTTCCGGACTGTGAATGGCAACCCCTTTTTCACCCGGCATATCTGCATAACCGTTTTTAAGCAGCGCAGTCCGCCCGCCTAACGCGCCATCAGCAAAGATTTTCATCGCACCGAATTCCACATATCTCGAACCGGATCGGAAGGAATGTCCCTGTCTGTGCCAGTCTTCAATCACCTGATGATGAACGAGAAGGTGGGCACGGAACGGACGTCCATCCTCTTCAATGATCTTCTGAAACGCACGGTACGTTCTTGTAAAATCACCATAATAACTGAGATCTTCCGTATGGCCACCTGTCAATCCAAGCGACCAGGCGTGCTCAAGGGCGGTTTTCAACGCTTTTTGAATATATTCATCCTTAATGGGTGGCAGTGCCGGAATCATCAGATCCTGTGCCTGGTCCTTTAATTGACCGGTCAGGTCGCCTTTTGCATCACGATCAATCACGCCACCTTCCGGATCAGGTGTATCAGCTGTGATTTTCGCCAGTTCAAGTGCCATGGAATTAGCGACAACCGCATGCCGGCAAATTCGTTTTAATAACACAGGGTGGTCAGGGGCTGCCTCATCAAGCTCCTGTGCAGTTAACACCTGTGCTTCATTCCACTGGTTCTCATTCCAGCCGTCTCCCTGAATCCACTCACCTGCAGGAAGCGCCTGTGCCTTTTCCTTTACAGCCTCCAATACTTCCTGTTTGGACTTCATCGAGGATAAATCAAGTCGGAGCAGGGTTTCACCCACACCCACAATATGTAAATGACTGTCAACAAATCCCGGGAACAATACGGCTCCATTCAGATCCTGAACGCGGTCAACTTCACCATTTGCCAGCTTTAACAGCTCTTCTTCCGTGCCAAGTGCAGCAATTTTACCGTTATTCGTCAAAATCGCCTCAACCGTTTCCCCTTCACGCTGCATCGTATAAATCGTGCCATTTTTCCACAACTGCTTCATTCGTCATTCCTCCAGATTTTTCGACTCTAGAAACAGTTTACAAAAGACACGACAAAAAGAAAAGAGTGTAGAGTTGGGGGTCTGCCCCCGACTCTACACTCCTTTTATACATTATTTAGAGTAACCGTTAAGCTGTTGTTCAGCCATCTGAACAAGACGCTTTGTGATTTCTCCTCCTACTGAACCGTTAGCGCGAGCTGTTGAATCAGCTCCAAGCTGAACGCCAAACTCAGTAGCGATTTCGTATTTCATTTGATCCAATGCTTGTTCTACACCTGGAACAAGAAGTTGGTTTGAGCTTCTGTTTGCCATGTGTCTCACCTCCTCTGTGACTATAGAATGTGCAAAAACACACGGCTTATCACTGGTAAATGATACTAATAACAGAAGTGTTTAAAAAAGCTCCTCAAACTTTTGTTCCTGTGCACGGTAACCGACCGTCAATTTCACTGACTCAGTCTGCTCAACGGCCTCTTGAATTAAAGCATCAAAATCAACAAAGCTTTCATAAAACTCAACTTTTTCAAGCTTCGGTTTTGTTTTCGGTGCAGCAGGTGTAAAGATCGTACAGCAGTCTTCATAAGGCAGAATCGACGTTTCGTATGTGCCAATCTCTTTGGCAATGTCGATGATCTCCGTTTTATCAGCTGCAATTAACGGACGGAGGATCGGCGTGCTGCTGACCGCATTGATCGCTTCCATACTTTCTAACGTCTGGCTGGCCACCTGGCCGAGACTTTCCCCGGTAATGATGGCACGCGAGCCAGTTTTCTTACGGATCTCATCTGCAATGCGAAGCATCATTCTTCGCGTAGAGGTCATCGTATAGTTTTCCGGAACCTGCTGATGGATGGTCTGCTGAATTTTCGTAAACGGCACAATATGCAATTTAATTGAGCCTGAAAATCCTGATAAGATTGCGGTCAGCTCTTTCACTTTTTCCTTCGCTTTTTCGCTTGTAAATGGGGGGCTGAAAAAATGAATCGCTTCAATTTCCACACCGCGTTTCATCATCTGGTAACCTGCAACCGGGCTGTCGAGTCCGCCAGACAGCATCAGGCTGGCCTTATTCCCTGTGCCGATCGGCATTCCACCGGCACCCTGAATGGTTTCAGCAGACAGGTAAACCGCTTCCTCCCTTACCTCAACAACCAGCTCAATATCAGGTTTTTTCATTTCAACTGTTAACCCGTCCACATTTCTTAAAACGTGAGATCCGATTTCAAGATTCAGTTCATTTGTATCGAGTGGATATTTTTTATCAGCTCTTCTCGCTTTCACTTTGAAAAGATCGCCTTTACCTCTTACTGCTTTCACAAGATCAACTGCTTTTTGCTTTACGTCATCGAGGTCTTTTGATGCCTTAACCACAGGACTGAATGATTGAATACCGAAAACGGGCTTCAATCTTGAGATCACCACTTCCGTTTCTGATGCATCAGCAAGCTCAATATGCATGCGGTCCCTGCCTGAATCAAAGCGGACCGGTTTTAAATCTGACAATGTATTTTTTATATTATTCTCCAGCTGTGAGATAAAACGGTTACGGTTTTTTCCTTTAGTCGAAATCTCACCGTACCGGATCAGAATTCGTTCAGCGTTCATTTCTTTTCACTCCTTCTAATAAGGGAGGAATGACTTCTTCCCATATCTTTTTAAACTCTTCAAGATCATTAAGGGATACATCGGGTGAGAGACTAATGCGGAAAGCACCTTTAATCACGTCATCGCTCAATCCGAGCGCTTTTAAAACGTGGCTCTTTTTCGTTATCCTCGATGAGCACGCACTTGATGTTGATAAATAAACACCCATTTTCTCAAGAGCATGAACAACAACCTCGCCTTTTAAAAGCGGCACTGAAACAGCGAGAATATGCGGTGCCTGGTCATTGGCCGAAACGACCTCCGCTTCCTCACGCGTTTCAAAAAAATTCCTTAATAAGTCTCTTCCTTCTATTAGATGTTTCCGATGCTCCTCTAATTGTTCAGAGGCCAGTCTCATCGCTTTAGCCAACGCGACGGCACCAGCTGTATGAACTGTTCCGCTTCTCAAGCCAAACTCCTGACTTCCTCCAAGCATTTGCGACACTACTTGCTGATCAGTGTTCAGATAAAGCAGGCCTGTCCCTTTAAGTCCATGGAATTTGTGAGCTGACAGTGATAATGCATCGATGCCTGCTTTGTCAGGATCTATCGGAAGCTTTCCGAATGACTGGACGGCATCTACGTGAAACATTGCTCTGGAATGGTTTTTAATCACTCTACCCGCTTCTTCAATCGGCTGAACAGAACCAATTTCGTTATTCACATGCATGATTGAGACAAGAATGGTTTCTTTTTTCAGCGCAGACCTTAACTGATCAATCGAAATAACGCCTCTCTCATCAACCGGCAAATACGTCACGGCGAAACCTTCCTTTTCTAAATGACGAAACACTTCGAGGACAGATGGGTGCTCAATATTCGTTGTAATGAGATGATTTCCACGCGAACGTAAAGACTGGGCAAAACCCTTTATCGCCAGGTTATTGCTTTCCGTCCCACCTGAAGTGAAAATGACTTTTCCACTTCCGTTTAAATACAAAGCAGCAGATTTTCTCGCCATTTCAACCAGCTGAGCAGCTGTTTCTCCCATACCATGAAGAGAAGAAGGATTCCCATAATATTGTTCGGTTACTTTTATATAAGATTCCAGCACAGCCGGATCCGGTTTCGTTGTTGCACTATTATCAAGATAAAGCATTTGTCTCACTCTTTCGTATGGTGTACGCAAACCTTATTAATCCTATCATACTAAATGAATGATGTGTGATGAAATCTCCTGTTTGAATGCGCCTTCAATATATTGAATTTTCCCCTTATTTAGACTTTTGTTATTTTCGACAAATTTCGATTTTTCTATGTTATGATGTTTCGGTGAAAAAAGTTAGTGCATATATGGAGGGAACTATGACTGGTAGCAAAATAACTTTTGGTAGCGTTCTCACAATTGGACTGATGCTGTTTGCACTTTTCCTTGGCGCAGGCAACATGATTTTTCCACCCCTGCTCGGTCAGCAGGCTGGTGACCAAAGCTGGGTTGCCATTGCCGGCTTCTTAATTACCGGTGTGGGTCTTCCGTTACTTGGTGTCATCGCGATTGCAAAATCCGGAGGCAGTCCTCAGATTCTGGCAAGTCGTGTACACCCAATTTTCGGAATAATCTTTACAATCACATTGTATTTAGCAATCGGTCCTTTTTTTGGGATACCACGAACCGCAACTGTCTCTTATGAAATCGGAATTTTGCCATTTTTACCTGAATCAATGGGTGGCGGCTGGACATTAATGCTGTCTTCTTTTGTGTTCTTCGCCATCACAGCTTATCTGGCATTAAATCCAACAAAACTTGTTGATCGGATCGGCAAATACTTAACACCCGCACTCGTTGTGATTTTAACAGTGTTAGTAGCCGGCGCATTTTTCACGCCAATGGGTGAGGGCGGAGAAGCAGTTGCCGCTTACGAATCCTCACCATTTTTCGCAGGGTTTCTCGAAGGCTATCTGACGCTGGACGCCATCGCGGCACTTGTTTTTGCACTGGTGGTCATTTCAGCAGTCAAAGACCGGGGAATTACGGATCAGCGCCTTGTAGTCAGAGTGACCATTCTTGCAGGTGTCATCGCTGCAACAGGACTTGCATTGGTTTATATTGCACTTAGTCACCTCGGGGCTACAAGCATCGATGCAATAGGTACTCAGGAGAACGGAGGGGCGATTCTTTCAGCTTCTGCTGCCTATTTATACGGATCAAGCGGCGCCGTTATTTTAGGTCTGGCGATTACCGCAGCCTGTTTGACAACATCCATTGGACTCGTTGCATCGGTATCAACTTATTTCTCAAAAATTGTACCGAACATTCCTTATAAAGGCTTCGTCTTTATTTTTTCAGGATTCAGTATGATTGTCGCAAACATCGGCTTAACACAACTGATTGCTGTATCGGTACCGGTACTCGTGATGATTTATCCGGTTGCCATTGTGTTAATGGTGCTGGCGTTTCTTCATAACATCATTAACGGTTATCGCGCAGTATACGTTGGTGCAATCATTCCAACCGGAATAATTGGAATCGCTGATGGCCTTGCTGCTGCAGGATTTGCAGGGAATCCACTCAGCTCGATGCTGTCATTCCTTCCATTGATGGAGCAGACAGTCGGCTGGATGATTCCAGCAGTAACCGGAGGAATCATCGGATACTTGATCGCTGTTTCATTCAGTCACACAAAAAGAACAGCGGCAAGCTTGAAGAATTCCTGACACAGCTGCGGATCATTAGTCCGCCACACCGCACGGCCACATAAAGAGATGAAATGACCTCGCACGATTTAAACATTTATCAATATAAAAAAGAGGTGTCCGCGGACACCTCTTTTTTAAACGTGCTGTTCTTTTAAATCATCAATTTTCTTTAATGCGCCCGGCTCCACTTTTTCAATCGTTTCTGCAGCCTGCTCCAGCGCATCCTGATACTGACCTCTTCTGAACAACATCTCCGCCTCATTTAATCCGATAAAAACAACTTCATTTTTACTTCTGTAACGGTTTCCGTACTGGATAACCCGTTCAGCAGATTCTGCGGCATTCATCATATCAAACGTACTTTCTTCAAACGCTTCTGTCATACGCTCTGCTGAGGAAGAATGCTGACTGATCAGCTTCATATTCATCGGACGTTCAGCCAGCAGACGGTCAATCTGTTCAAGCTGATCATTCACTTCCTTCAGCTCCATATGCCAGTAATCCGGTATTTTCGGAAGGTTTTTTTGAGATACCAGCTTAACAAGTTCTTTCAGCTTTTTAAAGCAGTTGTCCTGAAGCTCACGAACCGTAATTTCATCACTTCTCAGCTTTTGAAGCTGGCTTGATGAATTCTTTTGCTGCTCTTCAATTTCAGCAAGTTCTGTTTCAAGCCTTTCAGCCTCAACGGCCAGAATCGTAAAAGCGGTTTCCCCCTCTTTACGGCGATCTGACATTAAATGAAACTCTTTTGTTATTCGCTCAAGCTGTTTTTCATGGTCCTTCGGGAGATCAAGATTCGTCTGATCCAGTTGATATCCCTGACGGACATAGTCGACTTCCCTCGTCAATTCTTCATTGCGTTTGACAGTCTCTGTCAGCTTTTCAGACAATGGCGCTAACTTATCATTCAGCTTTGATCTCGCTTCCACTTCGTCCTCAAGCTGATCATAAAATTGATCTAAAGCGTCCTGAACGGACTGACGAATGTCATCAGCCTCATCCAGTTCAAGACGAAGCAGATGTTTTTGAGCCAGTCCAATTTGTGATTCCAGCTCCGGATCGGCCTTTTCAAACCCGAGATGGGACAAAGGAAATCCCTTATCCGACATTTCGTTAAAGCCATCCTTCAGCTCTGAACGCTGGGAAGGAAGCGAATACTGCACTTCATCATTCAAAGATGGCAAACGTTCAATAATAGACTGAATATCATTGATTTCCTGTACCAGCGCCAATACAAGCTCTCTTGCCTGAAGATAGTTCCCTTCTCCCGTGAGAGACTGATACTCGTCAAGCTTCGGTTCCACTGCGTAGATTTTCCGTTCCAGTGCTTCAGCAGATTTACCGAATGAGTGGCGCTCTGCCATCAGTGTGGAACGCGATTCCCTGAACACCTGCTGAATGTATTCCATTTCCTCTCGGTTCTTCTCATCACTGCCCATTAAATCCTCAAGCTCCTGAAGAATCACATTCATCTGTTCCTCTGCCGTTTTCAGCTCTTCTTCAATCGCTTCACGAACTTTTTTTGATTTATTAAAACGGAATTTATCAATATGTTCCTCCGCATCAAACAGCAGGGAATCAACCTCGGTAAGCTTTTCATCCACGATATACGTCCAGGAATCTCTCCATTTTTCAAACAGTTCTTCTGTCTGTCCGTTCATATTCAACTGTTTGACTTTGGTCATTTCCTCAAGTACGGGACGATGCTGAATATCAAGCTTCTGTTCTTCAAGAACATCGACCTCTTTATATTGCTTTTTGCGCCAAAAAAAGGCTGTACCGATTAAAATTACCGCTAATAGGACGGATCCAATTATGTACTCCATCTCTTGCCTCCTGTTCAATCCTGCTGACGATTTATGTAAAAGTCTCTGTTTCAAAAAGTATAGTGACTTTATGATACCATGTTATTAGTGATATTTCTTGTTTTTTCTTATATTTTTGACATGACTTTTTTCATATCATTTTTTATGAAAGGGAGTAATTCATCATGCCTTTTAGAGATGGCCACATTCATTCCCCGTACTGTCCTCACGGATCACGGGATTCGTTTTACCAATATATTGAGCGTGCGATTACACTTGGATATAAGGAGATCTCATTTATGGAACATGCTCCGCTGCCGAAAGGATTTACAGATCCCGTTCCGGATCAGGACAGCGGGATGAATCCGGATGATCTGGAAAAATATTTAAGTGAACTGTCGGATCTAAAAAAACAATATAAAAGAGACCTGATCATTCATACAGGTCTCGAAGTGGATTTTATTGAAGGATTCGAAGCACAAACAACGGACTTTTTAAACCGTTATGGTCATGAGCTGGACGATTCCATTCTTTCTGTTCATTTTTTAAAAAATGAAGACGGCTACGTGTGTATGGATTTTGATCCAGATGCATTTAAAACATTAATCGACACGCATGGGACGATCGATCACGTTCATTCACTCTATTATAAAACAGTATTATCTTCTATCGAGGCAAATTTGGGGCAGTATAAGCCTCAAAGAATCGGGCATATCACGCTGGCCAATAAATTCCGGAAACTTTATCCCCCTGAATCAAGTCATGAGCACGAAATCAACCTGATCCTGCAGGCGATAAAAAAGAACAATCTTGAGCTGGACTATAACGGGGCCGGTACCGTTAAACCTTATTGCCTGGAAGTATACCCGCCGGCACCTGTTGCGTTGAAAGCCAAAGAACTTGGCATCCCATTAATCTACGGATCTGATGCCCACACAGCATCCGGCCTGCATCAGGGTGCAGATCAGCTGATTGCGCTTAAACCGTAACAGGATGTCACACTCATAAACCATTTATCCATTGCGTCCATATATCTTTCAGAAAAGTATGTCTCTGAGGTATGGACATTCCAAAGCTCACGCACAGACTGTCCCTGTAAAAAGGGGGCGGTAATCATTGAGGACAGCTGAATCAGAAAAAAGGAAGGGGGAAGTTTAAAGCTGATCCCCCTTTCAATATCCTCAGCCATCATCATCTTCCATAAGTACTGTTCTTTCCTTAAATAACTTGCGGTCATCTCCCGGATCAGCTGATTATCCATCGTGATCTCTCTCCAGGCAAACCTGGCAAAACGGTGATGCTGCTGCTGAAACAAAACGGCTCTCCTCGCAGCTGCCATGACAAATGACTTCTCTCCCCTCAACTCCAATGACCCCTCGAGAACAGCCAAATAAGGTTCAAAAAAGGCAATCAGGCATTCTTCCAGGAGACCTTTTTTTCCTGAAAAATAGTAAGAGACGGTAGCAACATTGACTCCTGCGGCGGCTGAAATTTCCCTGACACTGGTGGCATGAAAACCTTTCGTATAAAACAAGTCTACTGCTGCGGTCATGACCTCTGACTTAGTTTCCCGTTGAAGCACTGCCATTTATATAACCTGCCCTTCAAATGAATTGATTCCGGTCTTCGTCTGTGATACAAATATAATATTATCTATCTTCTACCATTCTCCATTTAGGTGATTGATCCTTCATAAACCTTTCATCAAATAGCGGGAGGATTTTCAGAAGAATAAAACTTTTATCGAAATGAAGGTGAGCTTACATGTTTACTGTCGAAATGTATAAAGGAACAAAAGAGGAGCAGTACGGACTGCTTCATAAACAATTGAAAGCACTGCTTGAAGGAGAAGATAATGCCATTGCTAATTTAAGCAATGCTTCCGCCCTTCTCAATCAGTTTCTTGATCAGACAAACTGGGTCGGATTTTATCTGCGTGAAAACGACGGGCTCGTTCTCGGACCATTTCAGGGACTTCCAGCCTGCGTAAGAATCCCATTCGGTAAAGGGGTTTGCGGGACCGCAGCAGCTGAAAACCGCACGCTCCGTGTCGAGGATGTTCATGCATTCCCCGGACATATCGCATGCGATGCTGCCTCACAATCTGAAATTGTTGTGCCGATTGTTAAAGATGGGGAAGTTGTAGGGGTACTCGATATCGACAGCCCGATCAAAAAACGCTTTGATGAAACGGACCAGCAGGAGCTTGAGAAGTTTGTAGAGATTTTGCAGGAGTTTATCTAATTTCTGAAATGCTGACTAGATAAACCGTGCCGGGTCATTCCTTCGCTTTCCGCCATAGGAGTCTCCGGAATGACCCGGCACTTATTGTCTATTCACGTTCTAAACATTATCTTTAAAGTCAATAAAATAAAAAAGGTGATCCCGCTTGATGGATCACCTTTTTTATTTTATTGCATCTGCACAGCTCTCTTTTCTACTTTCTTAAAGGCCTGTTCTAAGTCTTCGCATATATCTTCCCATGATTCCAGGCCGACTGAGAGTCTGAGCAGAGAATCTGTAATACCCATTTTCGCCCTGACTTCGGGCGGAACAACTGAGTGAGTCATGGTAGATGGGTGCTGAATCAGTGTTTCGGCATCCCCGAGACTGACTGCGATCTTGATCATGTTTAGTTCATCCATAAAAGCCTGAGCCATTTCTTTTGTGCCATTGATTTCGAATGACAAAATGCCGCCTGGACGTTTCATTTGATCTTTTGCCATTCTGAATGATGGATGGTCAGCGTCACCAGGATAATGGATTGCCTTCACCATTGAGTGAGCCTTCAGGTAAGAAGCAATTTTTTCTGCATTATCACAGTGACGATCCATTCTGACAGCAAGCGTTTTGATTCCTCTGATCAGCAGCCAGGCATCAAACGGGGACATAATGCCGCCGATATCCTTCTGAGTTGTCATTCTGATCTCCTGCATCTCTTCAGCAGATTTACCAACGAGCAGACCGCCAACAACATCGCCGTGACCGCAGATGTATTTCGTGGCGCTATGCAGGACAAAATCCGCGCCAAGTTTGATCGGATTCTGAAGATAAGGCGAACTGAACGTATTATCGACAACCACCGGGATCTCGAGCTCCATTGCCACCTGACAGACCATTTTCAAATCGATACACTCCATCGTCGGGTTGATTGGCGTTTCCACATAAATGCAGGCTGTATTCTCAGTAATCGCCTGTCGGAGTAATTCCTCAGATGACATATCTGCATATTCATGTGTAATCGAAAATTTCTTCTCCATCATTTCCAGCAGTCCAAACGTACAGCCGTATACCCCTCTTGAACAGACTACATGGTCCCCGCTTTTCAGCAAGTGGAACAGCACAGCTGAAACAGCAGCCATTCCTGACCCGAACGCAAGCGCTCCTTCACCGTGCTCAAGTGTCATGATTCTATCTTCGAGCACCTTCACAGTCGGATTGCCAAGGCGGGAATAAATATATCCTTCTTCTTGACCCGCAAAACGCTTTTCTCCCTGCGCAGCGTTCTCAAATGTAAATGTAGATGTTTGAAAAAGCGGAGGTGTAAGTGATCCCTGGTAATGGGATGAATCATACCCTGTATGAACAACCTCTGTCTCAAACCGCTTTTTGTTCCTCTCCATAAAAGCTCCCCCTAAAATGTAATCGCTTTCATTTTTATTCTACCTTTTTTTATAATATATTCAAAGAGCAGAAAAATGCAGATATTTGCAATACAGCTGATATGTGTAAAAGTATGATTCCCTATGCAGAAACAATTATCTTCGGCATAAAAAAACCGGAACGGCTCAAAAAGAGTGCTGTTCCGGTCTGTTTTCGTTATTCAATAGATCCTCACTGCATCCCCGGAGGCATATGACACTTTATTTTTACCTGTGTTTTTTGATTCATAAAGTGCAATATCTGCTCTTTTAACCAGATTAATCATCGAGAATCCCTGACCTGCTTTCCAACCGGCAACGCCGCAGGAAATGGTGATTGCCGGATCGGTATGCTGAGGCGCACTCATTCGGATGGAGTCTGTCAGTTCAATTCCCTCTTCCAGTGTAAGGTTACTGAAATACAGGGCCAACTCTTCCCCACCCCAACGGGCACTAATAGAGGAATCACTTTCAAAACTGGATAACAGTCTGGCAAGCTGAATGATGACCTGATCTCCTACCTGGTGTCCGTGTGTATCGTTTACTTTTTTAAAGTTATCAATATCAATCAGAACAAATACCCCGCACTCGTCTTTTTCTATTGAACGTTCAACAAACTTATCCAGATAATGGCGGGAGTAAAGTTTTGTCAGATGATCTCTGTTGATCATTTCCTGCATTTCAGCCCGTAACATTGAATTGATGAGTGCCAGAGCGGAATGATGAATAATGGATTTAAACAGTTTAAACATATCAAAAGAGAAAGAATACGGCTGTTGATGGAGAACAACACAAAACCCTTTTAACTCTTTCAAATGAACCATCGGGACGGCCATGACAGAACGGTAAATGGGATGTTTTGATAAAGAGCCCTGATAATCAGCCGTATAGACTGCTTCTGCACCGTCCTCAAACTGACTTTTCAGATTGAGTAAATATTCATGGCTTTCCGGTTCATAAAAGAAGTCACAGCTGCCATCCAGCACCTTCAATTCTTCCTGACCGGTTAAAACAAAGCCGATTTCGGAAGGTTTTAAACACGTTCTGAGTTGTTTATGAAGGTAATTCATCATTTCTGTCATATTTAGATTTGAGTTCAGCTGATGAGACAGATCATTGATCAGGCTCAGATCTTCAATCAGCCTCCTCGATTGCTGATAAAGCTTGGCATTTTCAAGTGCATTCCCCGCGGTTGATGATAACACTTTTATAAATTCCTGCTCGTGGTCCTTAAAAGGCACCTGTGATTTCTTGACCGTTTTGAGCAGCCCGTACACTCCCTGTTTTCCCTTTAAAGGGGAATACAAAGCTGCCGGTGATCCCTGATCATCATAGGACAATTCAGAGGATACAAATGCATGCATGATGGCAGGATTTTCTGTCTGATAATCGAGGTATTCAATTGGCAGATCCGTCTGCTTATCATATTCATCAGATAGAAGGAGCGTAAAAGAGTGCTGTGGAAAAGTTGATTTTAATGAATTGATAATTTTACCCAGTATTTCGTTTACATCCATAATGGAGTTAAAGGCTTCTGTTACTTTAAATAATTCATGATATCTTTTTCTTTCCGTTGAAGTGGCAATCATCTTTCTGACGTTCTGATAAAGCACAGTTATATCGCACGCCATTATCGTCAACAGTTTGTCGTCCTGCACCCACTTTGCACCAGTCACAGGTCTCAGTCCGACAATTCCCATTAAAACGTCCCCATCGTAACAGGGAATTAAAATATCCCCCTTTTCCAAATAATGAAGCCCGGGACCTGCCTTCGTAAAAGGTTCATTTTGTATATTATTCAAAATATCGAGACTGTCTGCCAACCTGATTTTTTCTGATTCATTAAAAACATACAATTGACGATCATTTTTATATAAGTAAAAGGTTTTCTCTATGTCGAATTCCTGGATCAGCAAAGCCGTCAGCTGACGGTACCAATTTCGTATAGATGTTTGTCCGGCCATTGAATTTGACAGAATCTCAAAGATTCCCGCTTTAAATCGGTCCATAAACGGCTTCAGCGTTTCCATCATTCCACCTTCATCCCTTTTTAATATCAAACTTTTGTCTCGAAGTTTTTAACATAACTTTTTATTTATGTATTTTTCAGATATTTACAAATATTTATTATAGCACAATTCCCAGCTATTTCTACATAAAAAATAATATAATTATAGACAAAATACTTCGTTTATCGTATTTTCAGGGGATACTAAATAAATCGATTCATGGAAAACATTTAGAAATCGCCCTTGACATAAATCTTACTGGGATGTATGATGTTCTTTGTGTAAAATAATGCAGCCTTTTGTGAGTACATGAATTTTTCATTTTGTTCCTGCTTCAATACAGGTGCATCGTGTAACCCCTGCTGCAGGGCGATGGTGCAAGATGACAAAATGATGATTGATGGTTCATCACAGTACTGGTTTTTATTTTACAACAAAATAAAAACACAAGGAGGAGTCAAACTATGGCTCGTTATACAGGTCCAGCATGGAAACTGTCCCGTCGTCTTGGTGTTTCACTAAGCGGCACAGGAAAAGAATTAGAAAAGCGTCCTTACGCTCCAGGTCCACACGGTCCTACTCAGCGTAAAAAACTATCTGAATATGGTCTTCAGCTTCAGGAGAAGCAGAAGCTTCGTCACACATACGGAGTAACTGAGCGTCAGTTCCGTAACCTATTCGATAAAGCTGGTAAACTTCAAGGCCGTCACGGTGACAACTTCATGATTCTTCTTGAAGCTCGTCTTGACAACCTTGTATACCGCATGGGTCTTGCACGCACTCGTCGTCAGGCTCGTCAGCTTGTTAACCACGGTCACGTAATGGTTGACGGTTCACGCGTTGACATCCCATCTTACAGCGTAAAGCCAGGACAAACAATCAGCCTTCGTGAAAAATCACAGAAGCTGAACATTGTGAAAGAAGCAATTGAGCTTAACAGCTTCACTCCTGAATACGTAACGTTCGATGCGGACAAGCTTGAAGGTACATTCACTCGCTTCCCAGAGCGTAACGAACTAGCTGCTGACATCAACGAAGCGCTAATAGTAGAATTCTACTCTCGTTAATCTGCCTCTGCAGCTTAACAGAGACAAAACCCCTGATCACGTTGTTTTTACAACATGGTCAGGGGTTTTTTTATGAATTCCAACTGAAATGTAGGGTATTCAAAAGGAAAAACACAACCTTATACCGAAGTATCCATTACTAATTATGTATAGGAGAACACAATGGAACTTCAGAATATACAAACAATCACATCACACTATAATTTAACGATCAAATGTGCAGAAAAACTTTCAGAGCGCGTTTTTCTCATTGTTTCTGACCACTATGAGAAGTTTATTCTTAAAGAGAAGAATGATTCCGTTCAGATTAATCGAGAAATGCACCTACTTCATCACTTACAGACAAATCACTTGCCCGTGCATTCCATGATCATTAACAATAACGGTGAATATTACACCCATTACGGAAATAAATATTATTCATTATACGATCATATTGAAGGTTCTACATTTAATGCTTTGGAAATGATTCACTATCCAAATAAAGTAAAAGTCGTAGGGTCGGCTATTGCAGATTTAAACAATGCCATGAAAAAGCTAAGCTTTTCAGAACTTTTTCCAAATAAAAATCTCTATCAAATGGTTTATTCTTTCGCTGTTCATGAAATAGTAAAAGCAGATTCATCTGATATTTTAATGAGAATTTTTAAAGAATTAGACGAAGAAATACATAATATTGTCCGTTCCATACCCAAGCAGTTGATTCATCGCGATGCACACATCTACAATATGATTGTCAATGATGAATCCTTGAAAGCTTTCATTGACTTTGACCTCGCAGAAATAAACGTCAGCACCTTCGATCTCTGCTATTGTTCAACCAGCATATTAAGTGAAGTTTTTATAAATCCCGAACTGAGAAAAAACTGGTTCACATTTGTACAGGAACTCGTAAACAGTTACAGTGAACACAAACCACTTTCAGACGTTGAAAAGCAGTCTATTTGGTACATTATGCTTTGTATACAGAGCATCTTCATGGCTTATTTTTCACATGATAAAAATCTGTATTCAGTAAACAAAAAAATGTTCCTATGGATTTACAACAATCGAAAAAACATTGAACAGAATGTATCAGCAGGAATTTTCATTAAATAACAAGCCATTTTTTCTTGAATAGTTTAAATAAGATAACCACAAACAGATAATCAATTCTTTTTCACAAGCTTCAATTGAGCAACTATGAGAAAACTGACAATCACGAGCAGCAGCCATGAGCTGGCTTTTCCAATGTCAACAAGACTCCATGCTTCAGTTTGATAAGGATAGGTCCAAGCACCAAAAAAGGTGGCAATATTTTCAGCAACCCAGATAAAAAAACCGATCAGGATAAATGAAAGCACAAGATGCATGCGATACTGCCTTCTTCCAACCTTATACAAAACAGCTGTCCGCCAAAACACAATGATAACAAGAGCAGAAAGCCACCAGCGGACGTCCATCCAGAAGTGATGAATGAAGAAATTCAGGTATATCGCAGCAGCAAGAGGAACGACAAAAACAAACGGCGGCCAATGTACAAGCCTAACATCAAGTCGCCGCCATGCCTGACAGAGATAACTTGCAACGCTGGCATACATGAATCCGCTGTATAACGGCACACCAAAAACCATGGAATTTGCCTCCTCCGGATAAGACCATGACCCCATATTCACTTTAAACACTTCAAGCGCAATGCCAATCAAATGAAATAACGTGATAACCTTCAATTCATCCCTTGTTTCCAATCCTGACTTCAACATCCACCACTGCATGAGGACACAGATAATCAGCAGCCAGTCATAACGTGGCAAAAAAGGAAGTGTGATGTACTTTGTCAAAGCAAGAGAAAGGAAAATCACGACAGGAAATACACATGATAAGGACTGTTCCCATCCGAACCGGAGCAGTTGCATCATTGAGCCACCATATCTGTCTGCCATAATCCAAAAAGGAACCCTTGTGAATTTATCATCTGAGATAGTGGAAGTATTTCTGGTTCGATTCATCTCCCTTTCCCTCCCCTGTTCTTTTATTCCTCATCACTCCTGTACTCCAAGATATCACCCGGCTGACAATCCAGTGCTTTGCATATTGCTTCAAGTGTTGAAAATCGAATCGCCTTTGCTTTACCGTTTTTCAGAATGGATAAATTCGCCATGGTAATACCGACTTTTTCAGTTAATTCCGTTACACTCATTTTCCTCTTTGCGAGCATCACATCTATGTTAATTACGATCGCCATATTCTCACCTCACACTGTTAAATCGTTTTCTGTTTTGATTTCAATTGCATTGTTTAACAGCATTTGCAGCAGGTAGGCAAATACCCCCACTACAAATGATGCACCAACAAGAACAGCTCCCACCAGAATTACGCCTGGTGCATCATCCAGTTCAGCCACCGCATAAAAAAATGGCATCGTCATCACATAAATCAGACTGATAACAAACGCACAAATCTTTATCTTTTTCAAAGCAGCTACAGAAAGGCTTGAAAAAGCTTCATTTCGATCAATGTATCCTAATAACTTAAATGACTGAAACAAAGCAATGAAAAACGGGACAACCGTTACATACATCGCACCAATAATCAGAAGCAGCCAAATGCCGAAAACAGGGTCATCCGCCACATTCCACGCAAACGGAGCCAGTGCAAAGGCACAAAATACACCCACTACTAATGCCATCACGAAAAGCACCAATTTTAAAAAGATTGTAGAACCTTTTTTCATCAGAAACACCTCTTTTTGTTTGTTGTGCTTTTAGAATAAACTAAAATTTATTGTTTATCAATAAATAATTATTGTTTAAGGTTATTTATTTAATTCAGACAGGAACGGATGAGGGTATGTTAAAATGAGAGAATGTTTTTCTGAATTGAGGAGTGAATGAGCCATGGAGAAAAAAGATATCGCAGGAATACGTAAACAATTCAAAACTGATAATGACCTGTTAAACATCTCAAATATATTCAACGTTTATATCATGAAGGATTCCACTGACATTTATCACGCTCAAAGACAGCCATTCGGTATGCTTGATAGCGATCAGCAGGAGCTGTTTTTGAATAACTTCAAAAAAATTCTGACTGGCCAGCTGAACGAAAAACTGTTTGAATTAAAATTCCAGCGTGATGCAGAGAACTCGAGTCAGCTGATTTTACATAAAGGCCTGCTCGGTTCCGCAGAGGACTTCGAAGACCATATGCTGCAAATGACAGAAAAGATGATTCAGGATCATCCTTACGAGAAGGATATCGTGATTACCTTTATTAAAGCTGAATACATGAAACCAACCAGACGCAGTAATGATGAAACGGAGGAAAACAGCAGAGATACGGTATACTCCCATCCGTTTATTTTATGTACCATTAATAAAACCGAGGAGCCGAAAAAAGAGATTCAGTTTGATTATGTGGAAAAAGAATTTAAGTACAAAGTTGAAGTGGATCCGATTATCGATCTAAAAAACCCTTTAACAGGCTTTATGTTTCCCTGTTTCACAAATGATACGTCAGATGTAAACCATGTCCTTTATGCGGCTTCTAAAGCCAATGAACCGGATTACCGCTTTATTGAGGAGGTATTGAACGGTGAAGAAATTATGACCGCTAAGGAAGATAAAGCAGTGTTTGAAGAGGTGATCAAAGATGTTGTTGGAGATCAGCTCTCTCCTTCTACTCTTGCTACAGTTTACAGCGAAATTAATCAGACGATAGAAGAACATGATGCTGATGAAGCACCTAAGCTTGACTACAGGGACGTTGAACGCATTTTGACAAGCAGCGGAGAGAAAGTGGAAACAGAGAAAGTAAAGGAAGCATTTGCCCGCATTACAGATAATGAAGCCTATGAATTAAAAGCCAACAGCGTGGTGCCGAAATTCAAGTCCAAATCGATCAAAATCCAGACAAAAATCGCCAACATTGCTATCAGCCCACAGGATTTACAGTATATTAAGCAGGTAAATTATAAAGGAAAACGCTGCATTATGATTGAGCTTGAAGAAGATGCAGAAATTGAAGGGTTTAAGATGATTCCCGAGGTGTTTGGGGAATAAGCGTTTTTATGTAAAAAAGATCCCGCGGAATTTGGCCTGTTAACAAACAGGACCGCTCCGCGGGATTCCATCACAATGGAAAATGATTCAATCGTTTCAATTTTTTATTCCATCTTTCTGGAATTTAATTCGATCGTTTCAAAAATGAATTCCTTCACAACACAAATTAGCGATCCTTTTTCCTTCAAAACCCCCTGTAGATTCAATCATTCCATTGCATGATTCCTTCCCTTCAGAGTTCGTTACCACCAAAAAACAATCGCCTAAATACCAAAACTTACATTTTTATGCTTAATGCACTTTTTAAAAATTTCACAAGTACTTAAGTCATAAGTAGTGCCGGGGCATTCCGGAGACTCCTGCGGCAGAGAAGCGACAGGTGAGACAGCGTAATGCGGAGCATTAGCTGGCTCACCGCGCGGCCGCGGAAAGCGGAGGAATGCCCCGGCACGGCTTCATCATTAAAGCTTAAGCATACTGAATCATAAAGTACTTCTTCTTCCCTCTTCTAATAATCGTGAACTCATCATCCAGGCGAACGGTGCCTTCCAGCTCAAACTGCAGGTCAGTCACACGCTCCCCGTTAATGTAGACAGCTCCATTTGTTACATCTTCACGCGCCTGACGTTTTGATGGAGAAATTTTCGCATTGACCAGTACCTCAACGAGATTAAGGGAGTCGTCTCCTCCGACCTGATGAGTAGGTACGTCCTTAAAGCCCTGACGGATTTCCGCACTGCTTAATGACTTCAGGTCTCCGCTGAATAAGGCAGCCGTAATACGCTGAGCCTGTTCAAGTGCAGCTTCCCCGTGAATCATTCTCGTCATTTCTTCAGCAAGTGCTTTTTGAGCAGCACGTAAATGCGGCTCCTCCTCCACTGCCTTTTCAAGTCCTTCAATCGTTTCACGGTCGAGGAATGTAAAGAATTTCAGGTATTTGATCACATCTGCATCCGTTGTGTTGATCCAGAACTGGTAGAACTCGTATGGTGAAGTTTTCTCAGCATCTAACCAGATTGATCCACCTTCCGTTTTACCAAACTTCGTCCCATCCGCTTTTGTCACGAGTGGAATGGTCATCCCGAATGCTTTTGTTTCTCCGTCATTCATTTTGCGGATCAGCTCGAGGCCGGTTGTAATATTGCCCCACTGGTCACTTCCGCCGATCTGCACTTTACAATTGTATTCCTTGTAAAGATGGTTGAAGTCCATCGCCTGTAAAATCGTGTATGTGAATTCAGTGTAAGAAATTCCGGTTTCAAGACGTGAAGCGATCGTATCCTTCGCCAGCATGTAATTAACCCCGATATGTTTACCGTAATCACGCAGGAAGCTGATCATATCAATTTTTCCGATCCAGTCAAGGTTGTTCACCATCACGGCCTCGTTGTCACCTTTTGCATCGTACAGTTTTTCAAGCTGCTTTGAAATCGCTTCTACGTTGTACTGAACCTGCTCAGGTGTCTGCAGCTGACGTTCTTCCTTCTTTCCACTCGGATCCCCAATTTGACCGGTCGCTCCACCAACGAGCACTACCGGACGGTGACCGTGATTCTGAAAACGTTTCAGTGTCAAAAATGGCAGCAGATGTCCGATATGGAGACTGTCTGCTGTCGGATCCGCTCCGCAATATAGTGAAACAGACTCTTTTTCAAGCAGTTCTTTCATGCCCGCTTCATCTGTCTGCTGATAAATAATGCCGCGCCATTGTAAATCCTCTAATAAGTTCATGTGTTGATCCTCCTTTTTCTATAAAAAAACGCATAAAAAAATCCCTCGCATGTTCATCATGCAGGGACGCTTTTATGCGTGGTACCACCCGGCTTAAAGAGATTGCTCTCTTTCACTTCATTGGTTTAACGGCAGAAAATGCCGGCTTTCACAACTGAAAGCAGCTCTGAGAGTGTAATTCACAAATCATGTGTAACGGTTTGCACCATCCACCGTTTCTCTAATGCTACACGATTGATTTCCTACTGCGTTCTCTTCTTCGCTGATCGAATATCAAATTGATATGGTTAGTTTTAGCACATCATTTTAATCATTGTCAAGCTTTGTTCAAGAAATCTGGTAACCTATTTGAAATTTACATTTCACGAAAGACAAATATGATATAATTGTAAAGATGCTGCAAGGAGGATGATAGTAATTGGCAGAACAAAATAAAACCTTTCGGGAAAGGCTCAAAACATTTACTGCAACTGCGGTGAAATGGGGCGTTCCACGGAAACTGCATACGTCATACCAGGTTGTCTGGAATCTTTTATTATTACTGATTATCTTTGGCGTAATTGGCGCTGCATTCGCCGGCGGTGTCGGTGCAGGTTATTTTGCCTCTCTCGTAAAAGATGAGAAGGTTTTGTCGTATGAGTCACTGGAGCAGAATATTTATGACTACACTGAAACATCTGATTTATATTTTGCAAACAATGTTTATCTCGGTAAGATTCGGACGGATCTTGAACGGGATGAGGTTACACTTGATGAAGTATCCCCTAAGCTGATTAATGCTGTTATTGCTACAGAGGATGAGTACTTCATGGAACATGACGGGGTCGTTCCAAAAGCGATCATGCGTGCCCTTTATCAGGAAGTAACGAATGCTGCCAACCAGACCGGGGGCAGTACCCTTACACAGCAGCTGATTAAAAATCAGGTGTTAACAAACGAAGTATCTTTCGACCGGAAAGCCAAAGAGATTCTTCTCGCACTTCGGGTCGAGCGATTCTTTGAAAAAGAAGAAATTCTTGAAGCCTACTTAAATGTAGCTGACATGGGAAGAAATTCATCCGGCAGGAATATCGCCGGTGTTCAGACTGCTGCTGCCGGAATTTTCGGTACAACGGCTGCAGAGCTTACGCTTCCACAGGCTGCCTTTATTGCCGGACTTCCACAGGCACCATTTGGATACACACCCTTTACAAATGCAGGGGAATTAAAATCTCCGGAAGCTCTCGCACCAGGGTTTGAGCGTAAAAATGAAGTCCTTTCAAGAATGCTTCGTGAAGGATTTATTACCCAGCAGGAGCATGATGAAGCAGTAGCATACGATTTGACACAGGATTTTATTCCGCCATCATCAGGAGCTCTTGAACGTTATCCTTATGTAACGGAAGAACTGGAGCGTCGTGCTCAGGATATCCTTAAGTATGTGCTTGCTGAAAAAGACGGATACTCCAAAGATCAGGTTGACGCGAGCGACACCCTTTCTGAAGAGTATGCACAGCTTGCTGCCCGTGATATGAGACAAAGCGGGTATCAGATCCACTCCACCATTGATAAAGAGATTTACGATGCAATGGAGGAAGTGAAAAATAATTACGACCGATTTGGCACTACTTTTTCAAGCATGGTCTACGATCCGGAACTCGATGCAGAGGTTGAAGTTTTTGAGCCGGAAGAAGTCGGAACCGTACTGATGGAAAACACCACGGGTAAAATTATCAGCTTCACAGGCGGACGCGATCATGAGATTCAGTCAATGAACCATGCCACACAATCATTCCGTTCAAGTGGTTCCACCATTAAACCGCTTGCTGTGTATGCACCGGCTGTTCAATATGGTCTGATTGGTGCTGGATCACCTTTAGCGGATGTTGGGTTTACCTATAACGGCTGGACACCTTATAACTATGTTTCAAATAGAGAATATGGTCTTGTCCCTGCAAGAACCGCTCTTGCAGCTTCACATAACCTTTCAGCCGCAAGACTATACGGGAAAATGCTTCAAAGAGGATACACTCCGGGTGAGTTCCTTGAAGTTATTGATCCTAAAGGAATTCAGGATGAAGAATATGGTTATCCTGCATTCTCACTTGGAGGTATGACGAAGGGTATTACAGTGGAGGAAAATGTGTCTGCTTATGCAGCCATTGCAAATATGGGGCAGTATAATGAACCCTATATGATCGAGAAAATCCTCGATAAAGAGGGAAATGTTGTTTTCGAACATACGCCTGAATCAAAAGAAATGTTCACACCTGCCACTTCTTACGTCACGATTGATATGATGAGAGATACCTTAACCGGGATCGGGTCAGGGCGATCTGCTCCTGGCGTGTTGAATTTTTCTGCAGACTGGGCAGGAAAATCAGGAACATCTCAGGATACACGCGATAACTGGTTCATCGCATCAAACCCTGAAATCACTTTCGGCTTATGGCTTGGTTATGATCAGCCTCGTACACTTCAAAACGCAAGTTCCGTCAGAGCGATCCGTTTATGGGCGCTGATGATGAACCGTGTAAATGAAGTGAGAAGCGAATTGACAAGCCCCGGCCGTAATTTCCAGCAGCCTGAAGGTGTTGTAAGCCGCTCATTCTGTTCGTTTACAGGGTTACCTGCAGATCAGGCATGTTCGGCAGCAGGTCTGGTCACATCAGATCTCTTCACAACAGCTTATCAGCCATCAGGTGAAGACGCAGGCCTTGAAACAACGAAATACGTAATGCGAAATGGTGAGCGCTTCGTAGCGTTGGAGAGCACACCTGATGAGTTCGCATCAACAGGTGCCGTACTAAGTCCGGACTATGCTCAGGATATGCTGTTCCCTTACGGTGGAGATGCCTCGAAGCTGTTCCCTGAAGACAACAGTTTCTTTGATAATCTGCTGGTCGCAGACAGTCGTCTTGAAGACGATGGAAGTAACCCTGGCGGCGTGACAGCAAGCGTGAATGGTACAACGGTAAGCTGGACGCCATCCGGAAGCGGCGATGTCGTTGGATACCGTATTTATTCCGGAACCAGTGTTGTAGCTGTCAGACAGTTTGATGATGACAGAGCAGCATCATTACCTAACGGAACTTACGAGATTGTAGCCGTTGATGTAGCGGGTAAAGAATCCGGAAGATCAAACGAGGTAAGAGTAGGAGCAGAACCTGAGCCGGAGCCTGAAGAACAGCCTTCTCAGCCTACTCAGCCGGCTACTCCTCCTTCTGGCGGAAGTGGAAATGGAAACGGTGGCGGTGGCTCAACACCACCAGACGAATCAGATCCTCCGGAAGAAACACCTCCTCCAGAAGAAACACCTCCACCGGAGGAAGAACCGCCAGCCGAGGAACCGCCTCCTGAGGAAGAACCACCTCCTGAGGAAGATCCGGCAGCGTAATGTGAAAGAGACCGCAAAATTGCGGTCTCTTTTTATGTTGAAGTGACTTTGATTATGAGACTAAAAAAAAGAGCACATTTCTGCGCTCTTTTAATTACGATTAATCCTCCATTGTGGACAGATCTCCTGTTGGAAGGTCCAGCTCCCATGCTTTTAATACGCGTCGCATAATTTTACCGCTCCGGGTTTTAGGCAGCTTGTCTTTAAATTCAATTTCTCTCGGTGCTGCATGGGCAGACAATCCTTTTTTCACGTGCTGGCGGATCTCTTCTTTGAGTTCATCTGTTGCCTCATATCCTTCACGTAAAGCAATAAACGCTTTAATGATTTCGCCGCGAACAGGATCCGGTTTTCCGATCACCCCTGCTTCAGCGATAGCTGGATGCTCAACCAGCTTACTTTCCACCTCGAACGGTCCTACCCGCTCGCCTGATGTCATGATCACATCATCAATTCGGCCCTGGAACCAGAAGTAGCCGTCTTCATCCATATAGGCTGAGTCTCCTGATACATACCATCCGCTCGGCATAAAATAAGATTCGTATTTCTCCTGGTTATTCCAGATCGTATGCATCATGGACGGCCAGCCTTTTTTAAGAGCAAGGTTCCCCATCCGGTTTGGAGGCAGTTCATTTCCCTGGTCGTCGACAATGGCAGCCTCTACACCTGGAATCGGTTTACCCATCGAACCCGGGCGAATGTCAATCGCGGGATAGTTACAGATCATTTGTGCACCTGTCTCTGTCATCCACCACGTATCATGAATACGGTGCTGGAACACTTTCATTCCCCAACGGATTACCTCTGGGTTCAGCGGTTCTCCAACGCTCAGGACGTGACGGAGTGCAGACAGATTATACTTTTTAACAAGCTCATCTCCCGCTCCCATCAGCATACGGAAAGCAGTCGGTGCACTGTACCATACTGTAACTTCAAAGTCTTCAAGCGTCTGATACCAGGCTTCCGGACTGAACCTTCCACCAACGATAACTGAAGTGGTTCCAGTCAGCCACGGTCCGAAAATCCCATAGGATGTTCCTGTCACCCAGCCCGGGTCTGCAGTACACCAGTAAATGTCATCTTCACGAAGGTCCAGCACCCATTTAGCTGTCTGATAGTGCTGCAGCATCGCACGCTGAACATGCAGAACCCCTTTTGGTTTACCTGTTGAACCGGAAGTATAATGTAAAATCAGTCCGTCATCCAGCTGAAGCCACTCTATCTGGAATTGACGGTCAGCTGCATTGAAATGTTTATTAAAGTCTATGTATTTACCTTCTTCTTTTACATCATCTCCGACGACCAGTACATGCTTCAGATGCGGCAATGCATCAACCGGTATCCGCTCAAGCAGCTCAGGCGTTGTTATGATCGCTTTCGCCTCACTGTCTTCCAGACGGTCTCTTACCGCACCTTCCATAAATGCTTCAAAAAGCGGACCGACAATCGCTCCGATTTTTAACGCCCCCAGCAGGGCAAAATACAACTCAGGTGATCTCGGCATAAAAATAAAAACTCGGTCCCCTTTTTCAATATCAGCCTGACTTTTCAGCACGTTAGCCGCCTTATTGGTCAGCTCTTTCATTTCTCTGAACGTATATTTTTCATTACGATTCGCATCTCGGTAATAAAGTGCAACTTTGTTTTTCCGTTCCCCTTCAGCATGGCGGTCAATGGCTTCATAGGCCATATTCACTTTTCCTGACTGATGCCAAGAAAAATGCTTCTCCGCTTCTTTCCAGTCAAACGACTGGGCTGCTGCTTCATAATCCTGCAAATTATAGTTCCCTTTAACCGATGGTAACGCTTCCAATTTCATCTCGTCGTCCCCCTATAAGCAAGTTCTTTACCAGTATAGTACAATTCACTATTTTTCTCAATTTTTTTAATATTACGTGAACGTCATTTGTCGAAAGGGAGTGAAATTCAGTTTTAAGTTGAAAGCGCTTTTATGATTGGGGTATGCTGTATAGTAGGATACTTATGAAATGTAGGTGACAGCAGATGGATCATCCAAAACTGTATAACGCAAAGGAATTAAAAACTGCTAAAGGAACGATTGTGATCGAAGGACCGATTTCTAAAGATCAGCTGACTCTAATGGAATTTCACGAGGACCTGGTCGCTTTCCGTCCTCCTGCCCAGCAGCATAAAGCACTGATTGAGATCGCGGACCTTCCTGAAGGACGGATCATTATTGCTCGGGAACATAACACGATCGTTGGGTATGTCACATACCTCTATCCTGACCCGCTTGAGCGATGGTCGCAGGGAAATATGAAAAATCTGATTGAGCTTGGTGCGATTGAAGTCATTCCGAAATATCGCGGAGCATCCGTTGGAAAGAACCTGCTGCGTGTCTCAATGATGGATGATGCGATGGAAGATTATATTGTCATTACAACCGAGTATTACTGGCACTGGGATTTAAAAGGAACAGGCTTAAACGTCTGGGATTACCGGAAAGTGATGGAAAAAATGATGAATGCCGGCGGGCTTGAGTATTATGCCACCGATGATCCTGAAATCAGCTCACACCCTGCCAACTGTCTGATGGCACGTATCGGAAAGAGAGTCGATCCGGATTCCATTCAGAGATTTGATCAGCTTCGATTTATGAATCGATTTATGTATTAACAGGAGGGCATCTGCATGATTATAGAAGATATGATGGTCCGTGATGTTCATACGCTGGCTCCGGACTCAACACTTGAAGAGGCAATCGAATTAATGGCGAAGGAAAAAATCCGTCACGTTCCGGTTATTGATGTCAACAGAAAGGTCGTGGGCATTGTCACAGACCGGGATATTAAAGAATTCTCTCCTTCTCCTTTTCAAACCGAAAATCGTGAAAAGCTTTTTCAGACAAAGGTATTGGATATGATGACAACACCTGTCATTACAGGTCACCCTCTTGATTTTGTTGAAGAAGTCGCAGTCATCTTTATGGAAGAGCAGATCGGGTGCCTGCCGATCGTCAGTGAAGATCAGCTGGTGGGCATGATCACCGAAACCGATATTTTACATACACTGATTCAATTAACCGGTGCAACCCAGCCAGGATCCCAGATTGAAGTAAAGGTTCCGAATAAACAGGGCATGCTTTATGAGGTTGCAGGGATTATCAGAAAAAATCATTCCAATATTCACAGTGTCCTCGTTTATCCGTATAAACAGGATGAATCTTATAAAATATTAGTATTCCGCGTTCAGACAATGAATCCGATGTCCGTCATTGATGATCTGCGAGAAGAAGGGCATGAAGTATTATGGCCAAATCTGCCAACGAATCCACTGTAAAAAGAGATTCTGTTTTCATCTATTCTGATGACCTATTAAACTACCGATTTTCAGCAGATCATCCATTCAATCAGAAAAGACTCCAGCTGACATTGGATTTATTGAAGGATTCCGGTTTTATCAATGATGAGGACATCATCCCTCCACGATCAGCAACAGATGAAGAGCTGGCCCTTGTGCATGACCCGGCGTATATAAAAGCTGTGCAGCTTGCCGGACGTGGGGAACTTTCAAAAGATAAAGCTGAAAATTTCGGGCTGGGAACAGAAGATACACCTGTATTTAAAAATATGCACGAAGCCAGCGCAAGACTGGTTGGAGGCACACTGACAGCTGTTGATGAAGTGATGGAAAACCGTTATCAGCATGCATTGAGCCTTGGCGGCGGGCTGCATCATGGTTTCAGAGGAAAAGCGTCAGGATTTTGTATATATAACGACAGCTCTGTTGCCATCCGCTACATGCAGCAGAAGTACAATGCCCGTGTGCTGTATATTGACACAGATGCGCATCATGGTGATGGGGTTCAATGGTCGTTCTATGACGATCCATCCTCCTGCACCCTTTCCATACACGAAACCGGCAGATATTTATTTCCCGGTACCGGCGCTGTAAATGAAAGAGGTCACGGGAAGGGTTATGGATATTCTTTTAATATCCCGCTGGACGCTTTTACGGAGGATGATTCTTTTATAGAGGCTTATGAAAAGTCGTTCAGGAAAGTCATTGAATTTTTCAAACCTGACATCATCCTGACTCAAAACGGGGCAGATGCACATTGTCTGGACCCACTGACTCACCTGTCCTCAACCATCCGCACCTATGAGGAAATTCCAAGAATTGCCCATGAACTGGCACATGAATATTGCGACGGAAGATGGATTGCCGTTGGCGGTGGCGGTTATGACATCTGGCGGGTTGTTCCTCGCGCATGGTCAAGAATCTGGATGGAAATGACGGGAGCTGTTCCGGAAAGTGACAACATTCCACAATCCTGGCTTGATAAATGGCAGGGCGAATCACCGGTTCCACTGATGAAAACGTGGAGTGATCCTGATGGAATCTGCCAGGAGATCCCGAGAAGAAGAGAAATTTCAGAGAAAAACAGACAAACAGTAGAAAAAGCACTCTATCCTATCTTAAAAATAAAAAACAAGAGCTGAACTGCGCTCTTGTTTTTTAGTGATTTGGAATGACCCGGCACGGTTTGTATATAAATCAGGAGCCTTCCCCCTCATTTAAATACTGATTCAGAATCACGATTTCCACACGTCTGTTCAGTGCCCAGTTTGCAGGACCATCATTCGGTGCCACCGGCTTTGTATCACCATATCCAACAGCTGAAAAACGATCTGCCGACAGGCTGTGCTCATTGATAAAATAACGGACAACGCTACTTGCTCTCGCTCCTGAAAGCTCCCAGTTAGATGGATAAACTTCAGTTTGAATCGGGCGATTATCCGTGTGCCCTTCTATTCTTACGAAGTTTGGAATGCCTTCTAAAAGGGGCCCGATTCCTTCAAGCAGCGGAATCGCTTCCGGCAGGATATCCGCCTCACCTGAATTAAACAGAACCTGTTCCTGCAAAACTATCACCACTCCGCGATCTGTTTGGGATGCCTCTGCCATATCCCCCAAATCATTCGAATCGAGAAATGAATTGATTTCAGCATAAAGACTCTCAAGCTCCTGATCTTCTCTGATCTCCTCTTCAAGCCACTCCTCATCAAAAGGGATAACAGAGTCAGATTGATCGAAAATACCATTATTTCTGAAAGATTGCGAGATTGACTCGAATTTTTGCTGATCTACCTGCGAGATTGAAAAGAGAAGAATAAAGAAAACGAGAATCAAAAGGGTAAAATCAGCAAAAGTCACCATCCACTTCGGCGCTTGACTGTCAGTATCCGGCATTTTGTTGAATCTGACTCTTCTAGCCATTTGCCTTCTCCACCTTAACCTCACCTTTTAAACGATCCTGTTCAGATAAATAAACAGAAAGCTGTTCCTCAAGCACTCTCGGGTTCTGTCCATGGTGTACACCAATGACACCATCTATAATCATCTGCTTTTGAAAAATTTCCTTTTCGGTTTTTTGAGCAAGCCGTCCTGCCATTGGATTAAACACAAGATTCGCCAGCAGTACGCCGTAAAAGGTTGTTAAAAGGGCAATCGCCATATTAGGTCCAATCGCGGCCGGATCATTTAAATCCTGAAGCATGAGAACGAGTCCGATTAATGTACCGATCATTCCCCATGCAGGCGCATAATCACCAGCTTTTTCAAGCATTCTGCGATTTACTTTATGGCGCTCTTCAAGAGACTGAAGCTCTGCCTGCAGAATATCGACCATTGTGTCCCCTTCCACACCGTCAATCGCAAGATAAATCCCCTTTTTAATAAAAGGATCCTTAATCCCCACCATCTCCTTTTCAAGCGCAAGCAAACCATCTCTTCTCGCAATTTCAGACAGTTTGACAAAGAGGGATACGATTTCATATATCTGATCAGGTGACCGCCTGAACGACTGCAGGCTCACAGATCCGAACCTTTTCAGAGATGAAGCAGGAAATGTGACAAGCAAAGCAGCAAATACACCGCCAAGAACAATTAATAGGGATGGTAAATGAAAGAATGAAGCAAACCCGTCACTACCGCTATTCCAAAAAATCGCCAGACCTACGAGCAAAACACCGGCGACCACCCCAATTGGTGTAATCCAGTCATACCTTTTCATTATTAATACTCCCCGTTCATTCGTAATTTATGTATTAAGATAGTAAAAGCTCATTTGATTAAACAAATGAGCTTTTACTTATATATTATATCGGATAAAGTGATCTCTTGTTTATTTATTTAGTAGATTGTCTTTCTTCAATTCGGTGAGGAAGAATAACCGTCTGATCCTCGATCACTTCTTTATTCATCAGTTTTGTCAACAGACGCATCGCAACGGCACCAATGTCATATAGTGGCTGCACTACGGATGTAAGCTGAGGACGGACCATCAGTGCAAGCTTTGTATTATCAAAGCTGATCACTTCCACATCATTTGGAATAGATGCTCCCTGATCCTGGGCACCATGAACGATTCCAAGCGCCATTTCATCATTTCCAACAAAAATAGCAGTCGGCTTTTCATCAAGCTGCTGTAGACGTGACCATGCTTCAAGTCCGCTGTCATACGTGTAATCCCCTTCAAATACGAGCTCTTCATTATAAGTGAGTCCCGCTTTTTCCAGTGCTTCCTTGTAGCCTTCAAGCTTCATGGCACGATTGATCGTGTCATGAAAAGGTCCACTCACAAATGCCACTGTTTTGTGACCTTTTTCGATCAGTGAAGTAACAGCATCCACCGAAGCCTGATAATAATCAATGTTGACAGATGGTGTCTGCTCGGTTGACTCCACAGAACCCGCTATTACAATCGGTACAGGAGAGCGCTGGAACTCGGATACATGCTCCTCGGTAATATTTCCTCCCATAAAGACAATGCCATCTACCTGCTTACCAAGCATCGTATTTAACAGATGAAGCTCTTTTTCTTCATTCTGATCAGAGTTACTTAAAATAATGTTGTATTTATACATCGTTGCGATATCTTCAATTCCGCGGGCAAGTTCAGCGAAAAAGATGTTTGAAATATCAGGAATGATGACGCCAACCGTTGTCGTTTTTTTGCTGGCAAGTCCTCTTGCAACCGCATTCGGGCGGTAACCGAGACGGTCAATGACCTCCAGCACTTTTTTCCTTGTCGCAGGCTTTACATTTGGATTTCCGTTCACGACACGTGACACGGTCGCCATGGATACGTTCGCTTCGCGCGCCACATCATAAATCGTAATATTCATCGTCAGCTCTCCTTTGTCTATTCTCATTTTCATTTATTTTCATTTTACATGATAAACCTCAGTGTTACGAAGGATTTAATGCATTTTAAATGAAGTTTGCTCAATTATGTACATAATCATATACGAGGACGGTTGCGCTTTCAATTAATATCATAAAAAAACTGAAGCTTTCCTGCACAATTGTCAGGAAAGCTTCAGAATTAAGCGGTTATTTTGCATGTACGCCCAGGTATTGCTGGACAGCATCCCAGAAATCGTTGAACTGATCAAAGTTCATCTGCTGGGCAGAATCAGAAAGGGCAACTGCAGGGTCAGGATGGACCTCAGCCATTACTCCATCTGCGCCAATAGCAAGTGCTGCTTTTGCCGTCGGAAGAAGAAGATCACGGCGGCCCGTTGAATGCGTAACATCAACGAATACCGGTAAGTGAGTTTCCTGCTTAAGAATCGGAACAGCTGAAATATCGAGTGTGTTTCTCGTCGCTTTCTCGTACGTACGGATTCCGCGCTCACAAAGGATAATCTGATCATTCCCCTGTGCCATAATATATTCCGCTGCATTGATGAACTCATCAATCGTCGCAGCAAGTCCGCGCTTCAGAAGAACAGGCTTTTTCGCCTGTCCGGCAGCCTTTAACAGCTCAAAGTTCTGCATGTTGCGGGCACCGATTTGAATAACGTCGATATAATCAACTGCCTCTTCAATATGTGCCGGGTTCACAATTTCACTGATAACAGCAAGATCATGCTTATCTGCCACCTGCTTCAGAATCTGTAACCCTTCAAGACCAAGGCCCTGGAAATCATATGGTGATGTACGTGGTTTATATGCTCCCCCACGCAGCAGTTTTAGTCCTTTTGCTTTTACTTCCTTTGCTACTGCCTCCACCTGCTCGTAGGATTCAACAGCACAAGGACCGAAGATAAATTGCGGGCTGCCATTACCGATCTTTTCACCCTTCAGTTCAACAATCGTATCTTCTGCTTTCTTTTTACGGGAAACAAGCAATGCCTTGCGATGGTCGTCTTTTTGAAGCTCAAGTCCCGCTTTAAAAATCTCTTTAAAAATATGCTCAATGGTAGAATTAAGAAATGGGCCTTTATTATTTTCAGTCAGTAAATCGAGCATCGCTCTCTCACGGACAGGCTCAAAACGATTTACTCCCTGCTTTTCTTTTACACGTCCAATTTCCTGGACCAGTTCCGCGCGCTGGTTAATAATATCCAGCAGCTGCAGATTCATCTCGTCTACTTTCTGTCTTAACTGATCTAATTCTACGTTACTCATCATAACATCCCTTTCCTTAGAAAATACCATTGATACTCTTCCCCGTATCTTTTCCAACGTGTTTAATTGTGCTACATTTTGTATAACAGTAAACCGATGTACTCAATAGGGGCTTATCAATTGTTCCCTATTATAAAACAACATTTTTAAAATGTCACGAAAAATATTTTATTAATTAAACGCTTTTAAGCGGTAAAGCGTTAAAGGAGGATATTTTACCATTGCCCAGGTCGAAATACTTTGCGCTAGATATTGGTACACGCTCAATTGTCGGACTCATAATGGAACAAACTGATTCCGGATACTACATCACTGATATGGTACAAAAAGAACATAAGGAAAGAGCCATGCTTGATGGGCAGATTCACCATGTGCCTGCCGTTGCTGCTCTTATACTGGACATTAAATCAGAATTAGAAAAAAGGCACGGAGCGCTGACCCATGTGTCAGTTGCTGCAGCAGGCCGTGCACTGAACACCCAGCGCTCCACCTATGCTGTTCCTCTCTCGGGAAGGCCTGCATTAACAAAAGAAGACATTTTACATATGGAATTGAGTGCTGTTCAAGCTGCCCAGGAAGCTGCCGCTGAAAGTCAGGAGAACAGCCATCATTACCACTGTGTCGGGTACTCAGTGCTTCATTATTTTCTTGATCAGCAGGAAATTGGAAGCCTTGAGGATCAGCAGGGGGACGAGGCTTCTGTTGAAATTATCGCCACCTTTTTACCAAGGGTTGTCGTGGAATCCTTGCTTGCCTCACTTAAAAGAGCCGGTCTCATCATGAGTGCACTCACGCTTGAACCGATCGCAGCGATCAATGTGCTGATTCCTCCTTCCATGAGACGACTCAATGTTGCGCTTGTAGACATCGGAGCAGGTACATCGGACATCGCCATTACGAATCACGGAACAGTAACGGCTTACGGCATGGTACCGGTTGCCGGAGATGAAATGACCGAAAAATTAAGTGATACGTATCTGCTGGATTTTCCAAATGCAGAAGGTTTGAAACGCGCTTTATCAGATGAACAGGAATCGATTGAAATCACAGATATTCTCGGTTTTTCTCAGGAACTTTCAAAACATGACGTCATTACCGACCTTTTACCAGCTGTAGACAAACTGGCACATGCTATTTCCGGGGAAATAAGAAGATTAAATAATGAGCAGGCACCAAAAGCTGTCATGCTCGTAGGCGGAGGCAGCCAGACACCAGGACTTACTCAGCTGCTGGCAGAAAAACTGGATCTGCCGGAAAACAGAGTAGCAGTAAGAGGCATTGAGGCGATACAGAACCTGACGCTGCACGACAGCATTAAAAGAGGGCCTGAGCTTGTTACACCGGCAGGTATCGCCATCTCTGCCAACCAGACACCGATTAATTATATTCCGGTCACGGTCAATGGTCATGAAATCCGTATGTTCGAAGTGAAAGAATTGACCGTTGGGGATGCGATTCTATCGGCGGGACTCAGTATTCCAAAACTTTACGGAAAACCGGGTCTTGCGAAAATGATTACACTTAACGGGCATACTATCACACTTCCCGGCACTCACGGTGAAGCCCCGTCCATTATACTTAACGGAGCAATGGCTGATTTAGATACAGCTATCAAAGCAGGCGATGATTTGACGATTCAAAAGGGTAAGGATGGTCAGGCATCTGAAGTGAGCCTGAAAGCGATGCTTGAAGAATCATTGACCTTTAATGTTTATGTAAATGGTGAAACGGTGCACTTTATAAGAAAAGTGTTCGTGAACGGTAAGGAAGAATCCGCTGATTATGTGTTAATGGATAGGGATGATATAACGGTTCAAAAGAAGCTGACGATTGCTGATGCCTGTCAAAAGGCCGGGTTTTCTCTTCAACAGAATAAAACGCCATTCTCTCTGGTCATTGATTCAAAAACGATGTATTTTCCGCAATGGGACGGTGAACTTCTCGTTAACAAACAGCAGGTTAACCGGAACGCTTACTTAAAAGAACTCAATCCTCATGATCAGATTGATCTTAAAAAGCCTGTTCAGCCAACTGTTTCAATGCTGAAAAAAGCAATGGAAGTGGTAGACGTTCCTTTCTTTGTGACGTTTAATGGAGAAAAGGTTGAATTTCAGTCATCCGGTACGGAATTTTATAGAAATGACCTTTTGCTTTCACCCGATGAACCTCTCGAGACCGGTGATGAACTTAAAATGAAACGAACAGCTGGTCACGTATTTTTCCAGGATATTTTTTCTCATATAGATTGGACGCCCCCGGTTAAATCCGGGAAAATTGATATCCGGCGTAACGGAGAAAAAAGTGAGCTGACTGCTCCAATATCTTCAGGAGATGTACTGGAGATCATCTTTGACTGAAAAAAGTGGACCGCTCATTAGAGCAGTCCACTTTTTTATTTGTTATGTTCTTCTTCAAGACTTTTCTCATTAATTTTAAAATGAGAAGTATTCCATACCGGTTGCCCATTTTTCACATGAAATACCTGTGGAGATTCATGTTTTGTATGGAATGCCTCTGCAATATGATTGGAAAGAGGACGGGATTCCTGTACAGCAAGGTAATAGGAATCTGTCTTATGTTTCTCCGTAAAAACCTGGTAGGCATTAAAAGCCGAAGCAGATACCGGACACGTTAAGCTGTGCTTAAGAAAGTAAAAATCTTCTCGGGACTCCAGCAGCTGCTCAAACTGGTCGACCGTATCAATTTTCTTCATACAAAACTCCTCCGTCTTACTGAAAAATTATATTCTGCTGTCAGGCGTATCTTCCTCTGTTGGAGGAGTTAGTGGATCCACCGGATGAACCGTTGGCAGCGAAGGATCTTTGGCCAGTGCTGGTCCTGCAGTTTCTTCAACCTGGCTGTCACCCGAACGGGAAGACTTTACTTTCTCAATCACTGAATTTGAACGTGATTGAACCGTCTTAGACAACTCAGATGATTTTTCTTTCGCTGCTGTTGCAAGCTCAGAACTCTTAGCTACTGCCTGGTCCTTCAACTCGTATGAACGCTCTTTAATCTTTCCAGCCTGATAATTGAGATCCTGCCTGAATTCTCCGCCTGATTTTGGTGCAAGGAATAATGCCGTAACCGCTCCTGCGATACTTCCGATAAGTGCGCCAATAATAAAGTCCTTAGAATTAGATTCATGTTTCCCCATGATAGTCCCTCCTGGAATGTTTATTTTTCAGTCCGGTCAACAGGTGGAAGCGCACGTTGTGGTTCCGGATACTTTTCTGCTTTTTGTGATCCGTCAGCAGTGCGATCCTTTTTCCACTTATTGCGAAGCTCCATAGCAACATTGCTCCACTGAACGACCTGTGCAATTTTTTCTTCATTGTTTTCCGCAGAGCGTGAAATTGTGCTTGTAATCTTTCCGATTGAATTGTTCAGCTGTTGAACATTCGTTCCAATTCCTTTTACTGCATCTACAACAGAGTTCAGCTTGGCAGATTTATTTTGAACATCTTCTGCAAGCCCGTTCGTCTTATGTAATAAATCGGTTGTTTCACGGGTAATACCATCCAGTTGTTTCTGAAGTGCTGCAACGGTATCTGCCAGACTGTTCAGCGTTTTTTTGACCGCAGTCAGCGTTACCGCCAGACTGATGCACAAAATTAAAAATCCCCCTGCTGCAAGCAGCGCACTAATATAAAGTAAGATTTCCATGAATTCAGCTCCCTTCTATTTATAATGATTGTTTTACCCTTGCCGGGAATTTGGTAAACGCTCTTTCTTTCTATTCTCTAAAGCCTCTACAAATTCCTTCAAGCATCTTATCGTATTTGTGAAAAATTAATCAAGCATGATGATCTGTCATTCTCACCACTGGCATTTCTCAGACTCCATCGTATTAGCAGTGATGGAACATCGATGTATTATCAAGATGGTACATGTTATTTGGTCATGTCGTAAGCCGCCTACTTTCTGTCGATAGTATGGATATTTATGTTATAAGCCGTATCAGCTTTTCTTAAAATGTCGATAGAAAGATGAATTTTGTGGCTAAGTAGCTCCAAAACGTTTATAGCAGACCTTTTTCTGTTGATAACCTCCCTATTTTTGTTGTAAGGAGATTTTTACTTTCAGATTCAAAACGTAAGTCTCCAGTTGCCGGTCATTCCTTCTCATCAACGATAAGACTACTCAAAAATCATCATTTCTCAAGCTCGCTTCCAGACAGACCAAGCTTCATAAAAAAGACAGCTCTCAAAAGCAGAGCTGTCTTTTAAATAAATCAGTTATTTTCGTTCAGGTAGGCTTCAAATGATTCCTGGAACTTCTGGACGTCCCCGGCTCCCATAAAGATCAGTACAGCATCTTCATGCTTGGCAAGTGGAGAAGGGTCCTCCGCTGTCAGAATCTCAGCTCCGTCAACCCTTTCCTTCAGGTCATTAATTGACAGCTTCCCATGGTTCTCACGCGCTGAGCCGAAAATCTCACATAAATACACATGATCTGCCCCTTTAAGACATGAAGCAAAGTCCTCAAGGAACGTCTGTGTCCGCGTAAATGTATGAGGCTGAAAAATCGCCACCACTTCACGGTCCGGGTATTTTTTCGAAGCTGAATCAAGTGTCGCTTTGATTTCAGTCGGGTGATGCGCATAGTCATCAATCAGGATTCTGCTACCGATTTTCTTTTCAGTAAAACGGCGCTTTACTCCCTTAAATGTCTTGAGCTGCTCCTGCACAGATTCTGTCGGGATGCCTTCATAATGGCACAGCGCAATGACAGAAAGTGCATTTAAGATCGTATGATCACCGTATGTCGGGATCTGGAATGAAGCAAAGTATTCATTTCTGACAAACACATCAAATGACGTTCCTTCTGTTGAAGTCGTTACATTTCGGGCCTGGAAATCGTTCTCTTCATTAAAACCGTAGAAAAGAACCGGCACATTGGCAACCATCTTCTGAAGATACTCATCATCACCACAGGCGATAATGCCTTTGTTAACCTGCTTCGCCATATCCTGAAAAGCAGAGAAAACATCGTCAATATCAGCAAAATAATCCGGATGGTCAAAATCAATGTTAGTCATGATCATATAATCAGGTGAATAGGACAGAAAATGTCTTCTGTACTCACACGCTTCAAATACAAAATATTTACTGTCTTCATATCCTTTACCGGTACCATCACCGATCAGGTAAGAGGTATCTGCCCCTCCCTGCATCACATGAGCAAGAAGGCCGGTTGTAGATGTTTTACCATGCGCACCCGAAACGCCAACAGAGATATAGTTATGCATAAAGTCGCCAAGGAACTTATGATAACGGATTGTTTCAACGCCCTGTTTCAGTGCTTCATCAATTTCCTCATGTTCATCCGGGAATGCATTTCCAGCAATAACTGTCATTCCAGGTTTAATATTATTTCGGTCAAAAGGCAGGATTGTAATGCCACGCTCTTCAAGCGGAACCTGAGTGAAAAAACGCTTCTCTATATCTGAGCCCTGTACATCGTGTCCCATATCGTGAAGGATCTGTGCAAGGGGACTCATACCTGAACCCTTGATTCCTACAAAGTGAAAACTTGTCATTATTGAACCTCCAGCAGTCATCTGATTTATACGCAGATGACAGTGTTAAATTATCATTCAAAATCGCACATATTTTCTTATTATAGCATGTTTCATCATTTCAACAAATAAAGCGTTTATAGCTGCTTTCCTGTACCCGTTTCCTGAAGCTGCTCCAGATCTTCACCTGTCATCATGACATCACGTGGACGGCTTCCTTTTGCTTCAGAGATCCAGCCGTGCTTTTCCATCTGATCAATCAATCTGGCAGCACGGTTATAGCCGATTCTAAAATGGCGCTGTAAAAGCGATGTGGAAGCTCCCCCATGACTCATCACAAATTCACAGGCTTCAAGCAATAATTCATCTTCTTCGTCCTGAATATCAACTTTCGCCAGAAGCTCTTCCTGCTCAAATAAGTACGATACCTTTCTCTCATTACGTACGTGTGCCACTACCTGATCAATTTCATCGTCTGAAACGAAGGTGCCCTGAAGCCGGACAGGTTTTGACGCACCATTTTCAAGAAACAGCATATCTCCCCTTCCGAGCAGACGCTCCGCTCCGGATGAATCAATAATTGTACGTGAATCAACCTGAGAGCTCACAGAAAACGCAATCCGGGTTGGTACGTTTGCCTTGATCAGTCCGGTGATGACATCCACAGAAGGTCTTTGCGTTGCGATCAGCAAATGAATACCGCACGCTCTCGCTTTTTGGGCAATTCGGCAAATGGCTTCTTCAACGTCTGCCGGTGACATCATCATCAAATCAGCCAGCTCATCAATGACGATGACGAGATAAGGCAGCTTTTGCGAATAATGTCCGGCTTCTTTGACTTTTTGATTATATCGCTTAATATCACGGACACCTGAATGGGCAAACAGCTGATAACGTCTTTCCATTTCTTCAACAGCCCATTTTAGTGCAGCCGTTGCTGCTTTTACATCTGTAATAACCGGGCTGACCAGATGCGGAATATGATTATATGGTGCCAACTCTACCATTTTAGGGTCAATTAATAACATTTTCAAATCATCTGGTGAAGAATGATACAGAAGACTTACCAGAATGGAATTAATACATACACTTTTACCTGAACCGGTAGCTCCGGCTATCAGACCATGCGGCATTTTCCCGATATCCGTTACGACCGGCTGACCCTCAATATCAAGGCCAAGTGCTACCGGCAGGGTCGCGTCCGATTGCGTAAAAGCTGGATCGGCTAAAATCTCCCTTAAGGCAACCGGACGGCTCGTCGGATTCGGTATTTCAATGCCAACAGCCATTTTC
The DNA here is from genome assembly GCF_020595125.1 of Jeotgalibacillus aurantiacus. Lineage (NCBI taxonomy): Bacteria > Bacillati > Bacillota > Bacilli > Caryophanales > Caryophanaceae > Jeotgalibacillus > Jeotgalibacillus aurantiacus. Next base: position 61,888 of record NZ_JACNMS010000004.1, on the reverse strand, counting down.
CCCGGTATCGGTGCTTCCATCCGGATATCTCTGGCTGCGAGTCCGAGCTTAATATCATCGGTTAAGCTCGTAATTTTACTGACTTTAACTCCTTTTTCAGGAAACAATTCAAACCTCGTAACGGATGGTCCCTGTGTCACATGTTTCACTTTGGCATTCACATTGAAATGGAACAAAGTCTCATCTAAAAGCTCTGCCTGAGCATTCAGCCATTCTTCATCACGTTCTTTAAATACGGGCGGAAGCAAAAGATCCTGCGATGGGAAAGCGTAATACGGAAGATCCTGATCCTGTTCTTCACTCTGCTGAATCACTGATTCTGAAACAGGTTGCGCTTCTTCCTGAGCTTCAGGCGTCTTTTCCTCAGCCACTGGCTGACTGACAGGCTCTGCCGGCTTTTGAGTCTGCTTTCTGCGATCCTGATTCAGCATCATGACATTAAACGGCACCGACCTTCTTCTTGGCCTTTCATCTTTGGTATCCGTTTTTTCAGTTGCTGATTCAGTGTTTGCAACCGGTTCTGGTTCTTCTTTCGCTTCTTGAGCTGAATGACTCAGGTCATGTTGCGTCTCATCATAAACGATTTCCAGCTTATTCTCTGATTCCGTTTCTTGTACGGCAACTGGATTGTTTTCGGTTGTTTCCGCTGAAATGTCAGTAACCTCACCAGTTTCGGTTGTTTCGGTTGTTTCAGCTTTTTCTGTTATATCTGCAATTTCGTTTGTTTCTGCCTTATCTACCGTATCTGCTATTTCAATTGCTTCTGTTATATCCGTTGAATCTGCTTCTTCAGTTTTGCGCTCAACCATCACGGCTCCTGTCTGAGTGTGCTGCAGCACGATATCCGGACGGTTTGTTTCAACATCGGTTTCTTGTGCTGAAGCTGGCTCTTCCGCTTCCATTGAGGATTCGGCTTGATTTCCAGCATTGTCTTTAACATCAGACTCCTGTTTCACCAGTGTATGCAAAGACCGTTCCTTTTTCTGCTCATTCAGGTGAATCACCTTATTCTGCTTGTCCTCTGAAACCGGGCGATCCTTATGTTTGCTGAAAGAAGAAATCTCATATTCAATTTCCTCGCTATGTATAGTCACCGGCTTTTTCTTCGGACGCTCCCTGAATCCATAAATAGGAGAAGGTACGTCTGTCGGCTGAAAAGGTCCTGCATTTGGGCTTTTTTCAACTTTTCTTGGCCGCTCCTGTTCCGGTTTGACCGCCTCCTGCTTTTGCTGCTGAGATTTACGCTCAGGCTGCGTTCTTTTAACAGAAGACTCGTCAGGTATTAGCGGGAAACGGAACTCCCCTTTTGGATACTGATAGGTCATTCTTGTCGTTAATTCCTTTTGCTGTATACGCTGTTGCGGGTGAACAGGCTTATGTTCCTGTACAGATTCATCCTCATCGCTTTGAATGATTGATAATATTTTTTTAATCCAATTCATCTTTACAACCACTCTTTTCTTACTTACTTTTTAGTAGGATTTTTTATTGTATAAATGTGATGTTCTATCCACTCACTTCCCCTATTTTAGCAGGTTTTACTCTACAATCGTGTCGAAATTGATGATTTAGTTAAATCGGATGACGGGTGAGCGTGACTTGTTTCGTATTCGGGTGTCTATTGTCATCTGGAAAAATAAAAAACCGCTCTGGTTTTGGGCTGAGCGGTGGGATGATGATATGCTTTTTAAAAAACGGGCTGGGACGCATCCTCCGCTTTCCGTGGCCGGGCGGTGAACCCGTCTGCGCTTCGCACAGTCGGTTTCACCTCCACAGGAGTCTGCGGATGCGTCCCAGCCCTTTGGTCAATAGTATCAATCATTATTAAATACTAAAATTGGAAGCTTGATTTGAAAAGCTACAATTAATCTGTAATTAAGATAAAAATTACTGCCGATAATTTTAGTGTTTCTTTTTGTAGAAGATTGCATGTGTATATGAATGAAACTGGACCCTAACTTGAGAAGACAAGGAGTTTTGTTCTTAAATAAATGAAATTACTCTTTACCTGACTCTGCGATTTGAATATACGCAGAAAATTCTCAACTTCGATATCAATCCTTTATAATGAATACAGATTCTTCTTCGTTATCGCTATTTAATACTGTCACAGTCCATTCATCAGTTGTTTCATCATATTTAACCTCTGAGATTGTTTTGACCGGGAATTCTGTCAGTAACGCTTCATCAACGAGTTCTTTTACGACTTGTGCTTCAGCTTTATCGGCATTTTTTGGGTGATAGGTAGGCAGAACAGTCACGACCACTGCTGATCCGCTCCCAGGATAAGATTCTTGAATCATTCCTGTACTAGCCACTTCAACACGCTGACCGACTTCAAGCTGTTCAGCAGCTCTCGGGAAAACCCAATCCACTGCACCGAAAAATTCACCAGCAACAGTGCCAACCTCCACTGCATAAAACGATCCCTCATTTACTTCGAATATATATTCCCCTTTTAACGAAGGATCTTCAGTAACTAATGATTCAGGCCATACGACTGCGTCTTCTGGATTTTCTGGGACAGGTTCTCCTTCAATTTCAAACACAATCTCAATATCAGGGAAAAGTGACTGTAATTTTTTCTGATCCTCTTCACTGATAAAATTATGCCATATGATTGTTTCTGCTGTGTCAATGTCTGAACTAATAGAATAACTAGCACTCTCATATTGAGTGATTATTTTATCAAGTTCATCTGCTACCCTATTTGTTTGCTCAATTAATTCTTCCTGTGTAAAAGGGGTATAATAAAAATGTATTGCATCATATGGCACTTTCCCCTGATCAACGTAGTTCTGCATATAAGTTGTTAGTGGCTCTAAGTACTTTTCCGGTTCTTTTAAACCTACCCAAATACCTTGTCTGGGCCCATCATTTTTGTTATAAATGATCCCTGCACGATTACGCTCTGTTTCACCCTCAAAGTATTCACCTAAAAGAACACTGACATCTATCATTTCGACCGGTTGCTCCGGTACTTTACCCGTATCCTCAAGTTCTCCAATGACTGCTTTGCCATCAATCACTTCAATTGTCTCGAACTCAGTAGGATTTATATTCACTTTCTCATCGACAGCCTCATTACTGCCATTAGTGTTGTTTTGAACAGATTGACCACATCCTGCCAGCATTAAAATTAGGCCTATACAAAATAAACGCTTTTTCATTTAACTAACCTCCCTCATTCCTTATTTTATATGCATTGGACGGAAATAGGTGGAAAAAGTTACAGAATACTGAAGATGAATAGGGGATTTTCCCGATTAATATTGTTTTATAGAATGTATTGATCATATTCATGATACTGTCGATACATAATTAAACCCGGGCTGAAATGTTGATGGGACTAAGCAATATGTTGATAGACCACAAAATAATGTCATTAGAAAAGCCGGCCGGTGTAGATTTACACCAGCCGGCTTTATCAGCAGTAAAATTTACAATACTTTAGTTAGACAACGGGAATGCCTGACCGGGTTCGTAGGAGTCTTCGAGTACGAGGATTCCTTTTTTGTCCGGTGCGTCAGGCAGTGCAAGTTCTTTGGCTGAACAGATCATGCCGCTTGATGGAACGCCGCGCAGTTCTGCATCTTTAATGATCATGCCACTCGGCATTACAGCGCCCGGCTTGGCTACAACCACTTTTTGACCTGCTTCAACGTTTGGTGCGCCGCAGACGATCTGTAGCTTTTCTTCTCCTACATTCACCTGACAAACGTTGAGTTTGTCAGCGTTCGGGTGTTTTTCCATCTCTTCAACGTAGCCAACAACAAATTTCGGTGTGAAGTCAGCCTCAATCTGATGGTCAAATCCGGCCTGCTGGATCACTTCATTGATTTGCTTAAGTTTTTCAGCGTCCATGTCAACTACGCCTTCTGCATCGTATGAAAAAGTTGAAGATGCTTCAAAAATGTTATAGCCTGTCACTTCATTTGTTTCATTGTTTTTAATTTGAACAACATTGCCTTTTCTTTCAAAGGCTTTGGAATGACGTGGCGTGTCATTCAGTTTAATGAGGACTACATCACCAATACCATGCTTGTTATAAAATACGTTCATCAGATTGTCTCCTTATTCCCTGCGTTTATTTTTTCCTAAGATAAAGACCGGCTCCAGTTCTCCTTCTTCGTACATGAAAGATAAAGCTGTGATCGGTACATGCCCTGCTGCAAAGAAGGACATGGCCATTTGAGCCAGTACATCATACCCTGTTTCATTGCGGATGTCACCAATGATCAGAACGTCCTGATGAGGAACGGCAACCGTCATTTCGCCTTCTATTTTATCAGCCATCTCTTTTAAAAACGAGTCATTTAAGATTCTGCTGGCATCATATCCGTCATTCGAGTTCAGGAAATAGAATACATTCTCTGCCACTTCATCCCGTTTCATCTCTGCTGGAAGGGAACGGACATTGAATAGTGCCATTTCCTTCATTTGGGCATGTGTCCAGCCCTGATCTTTCAGGAATGGTTCATCAATCAGCCGGTATGTTTTCCCAAGATCCATCGCATAAAAGATTCTCGTTTCTGCAGTATGCTCATCAAATACAAATGAAACGCCTTCTTTTGCTTCTGTCGGGAAAGAAGTCGAGCGAATCACGGGCAGGACATGCTTTTCAGGGTTTTGAACAGCCGCTTTTCTTCCCATCACTGCAAGCGCTTCTTCAACATAATAGGCGGTTTCTTCAACTGCCTGGTCCTTTTTCTGATTCCATTTGCCGATGACACTCGGAATTGAAATTTCGATTCCTTTTTTCGTTTCTTTATCTTCAACTCTGAGCTGGTCCTTTTCACGGTCGTACGTGATGACACGAACCGGATGCTCAAGTCGTTCCTTCAATTTATTTCTCATTTTCAATGAGTCCATTTTTTCTGCCATGATAACCCTCCAATAGTTGAACAGGTTTTTCTCCGCATTCTATTGTACATGAAAAAAGCCTGACGCTAAAGGAATTCATTTTGCGTCAGGCTTTACTTTTTTATGGCGATGATCTGTTTATGCAGGAAGACTCTCTACAAAATGCTCGATTTCTTCCTGCGTCTTGCGGTCCTTACTCACAAAACGGCCCGTCTCTTCACCGTTTTCAAAGGCTACAAAGCTTGGAATACCGAAAACACTAAGGTCGGCACATAGATCAATAAAATCATCACGATCTACGTAAACAAATGTGAATGATGAAAACTTTTCTTCCACTTCAGGGAGAATCGGTTCAATCACACGGCAATCCGGGCACCAGTCAGCTGAGAACATAAAAATGTGCTTACCATTATTTTTCAACTCATTAAATTGCTCCATTGATTCAAGCTTTTTCATTCTTTTCATCCTCCTGTATGAATCCTCATCTGACCTTCTTTAATCAGACGGGCTTTTCTCATGTAATGAGATAGTAACAGGGTTATAACGGCAGGTCCAATAATATGCAACAGGAGAACCTGACCGAGTACGGGAAATGAAAAACCCATCGTATTAAAAGTCATGATCTGCCCAACGAGCCCACTCGTCCCCATTCCTGCTCCTTCAGGTGAATTCTCCATTTGGAAAATAACGGTTCCAATCGGTGCGAGTAGAACACCTGCAACGGTTGGAGGGATCCAGATGAGCGGATTTCGGATAATGTTCGGAACCTGAAGCATAGATGTCCCAAGCCCCTGTGCAACCAGGCCACCCCATTTATTCTCTTTATAACTCGCCACTGCAAAACCGATCATCTGCGCGCTGCATCCAATCGTTGCAGCACCTGCAGCAAGGCCATCGAGTCCAAGCATCAGAGCAATCGCAGCACTTGAAATTGGCGCTGTAAGAGCAAGTCCCATGATGCCGGCCACAAGCATGCCCATTACAATCGGACGCTGTTCCGTTGCCCAGCTGATCCAGCTGCCGATCGACTGCATGAATTCATTAATCTCCGGTCCAACAAACGCCGAAATGATATACCCTGTTGCAATCGTAATGAATGGGGTCACGACGATATCAAGCTTTGTTGTCTGACTGACCATTTTACCGATCTCAACAGATACAAGTGCCGCCACATAGGATCCGGCAGGACCACCAAGTGAATAGCCTGCCGCTCCCGTAACAACTGCGGCAAACAGCACTAGTGGCGGCGCTTTTAGACCATATGCAACAGCTGCGCCAATGGCAGGACCGGCAAGAGTTATCGCAAGCGTCCCCATTTCTGTTAAAAAGGGAATAGAGAATTGATTTCCTATTGTCTGGATTATGAGTCCGATGATGAGGGAACTGAAAAGCCCAAGTGCCATGTAACTGAGGCCGTCAATTAAGTATATTTTAAGGGATAATGAAACTCCTTTTTTTCTAAGCCATTTCACGAATGCCCTCTCCTTTACACTTTTACTAGTGTAAAGACAGTTGTTTGTTTTGTAAAGTGGTGGCTTTATGATTTTTCATATGCAGTCGGGCCGTCCTCATCCTTCGCTTTCCGCGGCCGCGCGGTGAGCCAGCTATTGCTACGCAATACGCTGTCTCACCTGTCGCTTCTCTGCCGCAGGAGTCTTCGGATGAGGTCGGCCCTCGGGTTTGTTTATTATTATATGTTTTTTAAAATTCAGGTTGAATCGAGCGGCAGTCAGACTGATAAGTTTTTATGATCCCTGAACCATGATGATTCTATTGTGGTTATTTTGGTTATCGGGCAATAAAAAAAGAAAATGCCCAATGGTTTTGGGCATTTTCCTTTGAATGGTTATTTCCACTGGGCAGAACGGGCTGTTTCCATCATCCATTCGGCATTGTCAGCGATGTTTTGAAGGTCTGTTACGGTGGTGACTTTTACGTGGTTTACGCCTGTCACAAGTTCGTATTCTTCTTCGTCAATCTGTCTGAGCAGTACGTAGCCAAATTGGTCGTTGGCTTCGAACGTTTCGTTGACGAGCCACTCTTCAGATGAGGCTTCTGTCATTGTATAGATCGCATCCTGGCCTGCTTCTTCGTTCAGGTGATGAAAAAGAACGTAGGTTTCATTGCTTTTTTCAATGACGATGTTGTGATCAGCTTCTTCAGCGACTTCTGCGAAATAAGGAATGTGGAACTCGAGATCCTGTGCTTCTTCGTTCGCACGTTCAGGGTCTGCATTAAATACAGCCTCTACTTCTTCAAGTGTCTTGTCTCTTTGTTCCTCTATAGTTGTATTACAAGCTGCCAATACAGCTGAAAGGGCGAGTAATAGGATTAATAAACTGAATTTCTTCATGGTATTTCCTCCTGAAATTTTAAAGCATTCGTTTAACATCATACTGTTCATAGAGGCTTTTGACAACCCCTGGGAAGAGCAACTTATTTCCAGCCTATTTTTTATCGTGATATACTTTGACTATTGCGACATATTTTGAGGAGGAATGTAGATGGAACTGACGATTTATCTTGCGGGAGAAATTCACAGTGACTGGCGGAAACAGTTAAAGGAAAAAGCGAAGGAACTGCCGTACACTCTTCATTTCACAGGTCCGATGGAAAATCACGAGCGCTCGGATCAGATCGGGGAGGAAATACTCGGTGAGCAGCCTTCACCTGTTTTCAAAGATGATGCTGCATCTGCTTTTAATAATCTCCGTACACAGGTACTTATGCAAAAGGCAGACCTGGTCATCGCGCTTTTCGGTGAACAATATAAACAGTGGAACACCGCAATGGACGCTTCCGCTGCCTTAACAGCCGGAAAACCACTGATACTGATTCGACCGGAAAAGCTTCATCACGCATTAAAGGAACTCTCAAGAAAAGCAACCGTCACAGTCGAAACACCTGACCAGGCACTAAAAGCCGTTTCTTATATATTTGAAGAGGAATAAAACGACTATTTTTATACTCTTGTACGAATGAAAAAAGAGATGTCTGTTTTCACGCCTAAATAGAAGGACATGAATGACTATACTTTTGAGTGCCGGTGACATCCGAAGACTCCTTTGGAGCAAAAAAGTGCCAGCTGACTCAACGCTCGGCCACAGAAAAGTGGAAACGGGCTATATAACACACGAATTAGACAACTATTTTTGAGTATTTAACAAAGCTGTCTGTTGAATTATTTGACTACTCTTTAGCTTTATTTGACAACTTTCCTAGGTTATTTGACAACTTTAGATCGTTATTAAACAACTCTCATAGTTTTGATAATACATTTACTTAAAAAATCCGGCATTTCTGCCGGATTTTTTTATGTTCTCTTTGAAAACTCCCACTGACCAATCAGCAGCTCCAAAATATGTTCAAACATCTGATCACGGGTAATCCTGTGGTTTGTAAAAAAACCAACCGCCCCTTCTTCCTGACTGATGTTTTTGTTATGACTGTATGTCCTCATCAGCGGACCAAGTTCTTCCCCCTGTCTGAGCGGTTCAGCCAGTTCGTCCGGCAGCCTGAAACTCGCACCTGCAGCGATAAACGGCTCTCTGCCATCAGGTGTCACAAGCGCTCCCCAGTTACAAATAAAAAGTCCGTGCGGTGTCTCTGTTACACCACCTTCAAGACCAATACCAACGGCTCCGGGAAGCTTTTCTGCTGCTCCTTTTGCCCTGTTCACCGCGCCTTCGATTGTTTCCTCGTGTCCAAATGGCTGATCACTGACACCTGAGGGAATATCAAATCCTTGAACATCACCAATCTGCCAGGCGGTTTCAACAGCTTTTAATTTCGATTTGTTCAGTGTACCGACTGCTGCTTTCATTTTATGAACCCTGACGGATCGATTCGACCGTTGAACGATCACTTGCCTTTACGAGTTTAACGAGCAGCTCTTTTGCAGCTGCATAGTCATCGATATGGATCATGGAAGCTGCCGTGTGGATATAGCGTGAACAGATACCGACAACCGCACTTGGAACCCCTTCGTTCGAAATGTGGACGCGGCCTGCATCGGTACCACCCGCAGAAACAAAATACTGATACGGAATGTTGTTCGTTTCTGCTGTATCCAGAACGAATTCACGCATACCGCGGTGTGTCACCATACTGCGGTCTAAAATACGCAGGAGCGTTCCTTTTCCGAGCTGACCGAATTCATTTTTATCGCCTGTCATATCATTGGCAGGACTTGCATCCATGGCAAAGAAAATATCCGGTTTAATCAGGTTGGCAGCTGTTTGTGCCCCTCTCAAGCCGACTTCCTCCTGCACGGTTGCACCACTGTACAGCGTATTAGGCAGTTTTTCATCCTTCAGCTCTTTCAGTAGCTCGACTGAAATTCCACAGCCATAACGGTTGTCCCATGCTTTGGCTAGGATTTTTTTATTGTTTTCCATAGGCGTGAATGGACAAACCGGTACAATCTGCTGACCTGGACGGATGCCCATTGATTCAGCATCTGCCTTATCGTCTGCCCCAACATCAATCAGCATATTTTTTATTTCCATCGGCTTTGCCCGTTTTTCTTCGCTTAAAAGATGAGGTGGAATTGATCCGATCACACCAATGATTTTTTTATCTTCTGCCACAATTTCAACGCGCTGTGCCAGTAAAACCTGACTCCACCAGCCGCCGAGTGTCTGGAAACGGATCATCCCGTTTTCGGTAATACCTGTCACCATGAACCCAACTTCATCCATGTGGCCTGCCGCCATGACAACCGGTCCATCTTCAGGTCCTTTTTTCAGTCCAAAAATACTGCCAAGACCGTCCTGAACGATTTCATCTGAATACTTGGAGAGTTCCTGTTTCATAAACTTGCGGATTGCATGCTCATTTCCGGGTGCGCCGGGTAATTCTGTTAACGTTTTAAATAGAGATAATGTATCCTGATTCATTATGTATAACTTCCTTTCTGTCGTGTGTCGAAACAACTAACGTTTATTTTACAGAACTTTCACTCCTCTTGCCACAATGGAACAACTAATTTGTCAAAATTGGAAAAGAGAGATGCAGATAAAGAGCCGATCCGCTATACTGATAAAAGAACGGTCCGGAGGTGAAAGTGAACATGAACTGGAAAGATGTATCAATTGGTGCAGCAGTTGGGCTGGCAGCAGGTGTTCTTATCAGTAAAAGCGCTGCTCAAACCGTTTCAGTATCTGCTGACAAAGTGTTGAATGATGTAAAAACACAATTTAAGAAGCAGGGCCCAATCGATGGCTCCTGGATTCAGATGAATCCTGAAGAGCATGAAGTGATGGGTGTAAAAAATAAAGTCTACCGTGGGGGCATTTCCCGTCATCAGGGAAGTGATCTTGAGCAGTTTGAGTTTATTGCGGACTCAAAAACCGGTACAGTGATGGATATTTACAAGATCTCATAAATGCTAAAGAGACTGGAACGGTTTGTTCCAGTCTCTTTTTGAGTTTGAGAAGATTCTTAAAAAACGGGCTAAGACTCATCCTGCGCTTTCCGTGGCCAGGCGATCCCGCACCTGATTAGCGCTAACAAACATTATGAAGCAAAAACGGGACGGGTCGCATCCTTCGCTTTCCATGGCCGGGCGGTGAACCTCTTGTGCTGCGCACAATGGGTTCACCTGTCCCTTTCCGCCATAGGAGTCTTCGGATGCGACCCGTCCCTCTGATTATTATTTCCAGAAAAAAAAACAATAAGAACAAAGCGCGCTGTTCAGTCTATTTGTTAAAAAGATCTATTAATCCTTGAAAGCAGTCCTTTTTAGGGAGTCTGCTACTTCTTTGCCTGATGGATCCCATTTGATCATGCGGTAGATGGCGTCGTGGTAGAAGCTGAACCACCAGCCTTCTGCCAGTCCTTTTTTCACCCAGTGTTCTTTAGCGAAGACGCTGGTCATTGGGTAATCGTCATAGGCAAGCACCCATAAAGGGTTCTGGTGGGCGTGGGTTGGCATGAGATCAGCCATATGAACAATGGTTTCTCCCTGCTGTTCAAGAACAACGATGGAGTGTCCGTCACTGTGTCCGCCTGTATGGATCATTTTGATGCCGGTCAAAATCTCTATCTCTTTTTCAAAAGTTTTCACCTGATCCTGAACCGGCTCCCAGTTTTCTTTCCAATATGTATTACGTGATCTAATATTCGGATTTCTCAATTCATTCCATTCTATCTCTGATGTGTAAATATCCGCATTCGGGAACACTGAATTCAGGTGACCATCAGTAATGCCGGTTAAACCGCCTGCATGATCAAAATGCATATGTGTCATTAAAACCGTATCAATATCCTCAAGCGTAAGCCCCAGCTCCTTCAATGATTGATCCAAAGCAGCTTCCCTGGTAACCCCGTAATTCCTTTTTTTCTTGTCATCGAGCTTACCGTATCCGACGCCTGAATCAATCAGCAGATTCCGTTCACCTGTTCGGATCAGTAACGGCTCTGTCACAAGCTCGATCTGATTAAGCTCATTAACCGGGTATTTTCGTGACCAAAGCGGCTTTGGCACAACCCCAAACATCGCACCTCCGTCCATGTTTGTAATACCCCCATCAAGCCAATACAAAGTCCAATCACCAAAAGTAAAAGAATCCAACTCCATCCCCTCCTTATGTATACGTTTTCATTTTAACATAAACAGTATGAAAAATGAGCGCTTGCTCAGTTGCTCATATATAAATAACCCGACTCACCCGTACACTCCTATGATGGAAGCGAGGGATTAGTCGAGCCCGATTTTTTCTCTATATATAAAAAAAGAATGAGGTTTTATACAAACCAAAGGGCCGGACTCATCCGTAGACTCCTGCGGCAGAAAAGCGACAGGTGAGACAACGTAGCGCGAAGCGCAAGTTGGCTCACCGCGCGGCCGCGGAAAGCGAAGGATGAGTCCGGCCCGGTTCTTTATTCTTGATACTGCACTTCACAACGGTAAATCGGCTGACCTTTAGCCGAAAACTTCTCTTCATACTCTGTCATAATATTACCCTCAAAATCACTCTTATGAAGATCCAGACTTACATATTTGAGCAGCATGCCATACTGCGAAAAACTCCAAAGCGAATACTCAAATAGTCCGCGATTATCTGTCTTAAAATGAATCTCTCCATTTTCAGGAAGCACCGTTTTATACAAATCAAGAAACTTCTTAAATGTCAGACGGCGTTTCTCATGACGGGTTTTTGGCCATGGATCTGAAAAGTTAAGATACACTCGGTCAACCTCACCCGGCTCAAATACGTCAGCCAGGATTTCAGCGTTGATCGTCAGAAGCTTTACGTTTGGCACATCAGCTTCAATCATTTTGTCCAATGCCACAACCGCAACACTTTCAGACAGCTCAATGCCGATATAGTTGACGTCCGGATTTTGCACGGCCATTCCTGTAATGAATTGGCCTTTCCCCATACCAACCTCGATATGGATCGGATTGTCGTTACCAAAAACGGCATTCCATTTTCCTTTGTGTTCCTGAGGAATAGCCGGAACAATAGAAGGAAATTCATCTAAACGGTCTTTTGCCCATGGTTTATTACGTGTTCTCATTGCTTTCTCCTTATCCAATTGCTGATTTCAGCATTTTTTTATAAAAAGCTGTGCATAAAAAATAGCCTTGATGATTTCCAGTTTCCCAGAAAGGCACCAGGCTATTTTTTATTTTCATGAACCCAGGCTGTCTGGAAACAGCGCTGTAGGAAATTCATCCATTTCGTGACGTCATGAAGCCGGCCTTTATCTTTTTGCCACTGGAGCATAATGAGGGCCTGGCATACGACATACCATTTCATACGAAGACGGAATTCATCTGTCAGTTCTTCTCCGTAGTCAGCCATCCAATCTGCCCATTCAACTTCGGGCACATACCAGTATAGCAGCATTCCAACATCGACTGCAGGATCTGCAAGCATCGCACCATCCCAGTCAATCAAAAACAGTTCGTCAATTTCAGAGAGCAGCCAGTTATTGTGGTTGACATCTCCGTGACAAACAGCAAAATTCTCCGTTGTTAGATCATCTATGTGCCGGTTTAAAAAGTCGAGTGCTTCCCTGACCGGCTTTAAAAACGTTAATTCCGTGTCCAGTGTGGATACCACCTCTTCAAGCATTAAAGAAGGGGCATACGGTTCTTTTCCTAAACGACGCAGCATAGAGGTTAACGGCTTGGAGCTATGAATTTTTTTCAGCATTTTTGCGATACGGGGACCATTCATCTCCTGCGCTTTTAACTCACGGCCGTTTAGCCAATGCTGAGCCGTAATGACATCGCCATTTTCAAGCCTCTTTGTCCATTTCAGCCGGGGAACAATTCCTTCAGCAGATAACACGGCAAGAAAAGGGGATGAATTGCGCTTAAGAAATAACTTCTGCTCGTGATAGCGTGCGAAAAAAGCTTCACCCGACGCTCCACCAGCGGACATAATCTCCCATTCCTGATCAAACAGATGTTCCAATTCACTCACCTACTAATGTTGAGTCATTTCTTTTACTCGTTTTACAGAACAGAAAAAGATAGCTGCTGCTTACATAAACAATAGCTATCTTATGCAGATTTTATCGTTAATTGATGGGTTTCGTCAAGACCCATCTCTGAAATCCGCTATTTTCAACGTTTTTGCAGCCACCTGTGCGAAAAGCTTGGCATCCGGTCCAATTTTCCCTTTATCCTCACCATCTGCATGAAGACGTACATAATGGGAGGGAGTCAGTTCAATTCTCTTCACTTTTGCTGTATGTACTTCTTTAAAACGGATATGTTCGCCTTTGAAAACACTCAAAAACACCGTTAGAAATTTGATGACTGACAGACCGTGAACAATGGTCACGTCAAGCTCCCCATCCATGGAATCTGCCTTCGGTGCAATCCGCATCCCTCCACCAAAGTAAGGCTGATTGGAAATCGTGACGAACCAGACTTTTTCAAATGAGAAAGGCTGTCCATCAAGTTTCGCTTTCAATGTAAATGGCTTAAATGTAAACAGACAACGGATTAAAAATACGACATAGACTAGCTTCCCTAGCGAAAGCCGGTTCAGCTGTTTTTTCAGCTTTGACCGATTGGCAAGCCAGGCTACTTCAGCATCAAAACCCGCACCGAGATTGCTGACCGCATACCCGTTTTCATTAGCCTGAAATGCAATCGATTCATGGGACGTTGACGTTTCATCCCACTCTATGATTCTCTTGATCCCCGTTTCAGAAAGAGGTACCCCACTGAAATATCTCGCAAAATCATTTCCCGATCCTGCTAGAACAGAGGTAAAGTAAGCCTCGTTATGTATGGATGACCCGTCAAAAACCTCATTCATCGTCCCGTCTCCGCCCATCACGGCAAAAAGCACTTCAGTCTCCCGGTTCAAACGGCACCAGGCTTCTGTCCGTTTCCTGGCGTCTCCAGCTGATGTAGTCACCCAGATTTCGACAGACTCATTCTGATAGCGGTTAAGCACCTCCAGAAAAGCAGGACCCGCCTTTCCTCCACCTGCCTGTGGATTTAAAACAAAGATCGTTTTCATTCTTCCGGATCCATCAGCAGGTCGTTTTCATCCTGTTCTGACTCACTCCACTGCATTCTTCTGACAGAGGTTGTCTGTGTAAAGTCGACCAGCGCTTTTGCTGCTTTCATCTGCATGTGCTTAAATGGAGAACCCATGTTTTTCTGGGCTTCATGCCACTGGTTGACGGTTCGTTTATCAAGAAGACGATAGCCATAAGGTACATCAGGGAAATCAAGATAACCGTTTCTTGACATGATAGCTTTCTTAACTGAAAAGTCTACTTCTGCTTTGGCAAAAATCGTTTTAATAATAGATTCTGTCCGGTCTAATGACAGCATCGGACTGAGCAATGAGCGCTCCTTATCACCATGCTTCACTTTCCAGAATCGGTCCATTGATCCGACAAATACGGCATCATTCGCCTCCTCAAGAATAGAGATACACCACAGATCCGTCGGGGTAAATAACAGAACCTCCAGTTCAACCGGTGCTTTTTTCAACAGCATAACCGGTTCATACATCAGTAAAAACGTATCAGGGAAGCGCTGTAAAAAGAATTTCAGCTTTTCATCTCTTGTATATTTCGCATCTATGTATGATTTTTCAGTTAAGGTGGAGCTCGCCCATTTTAACTGAAAATGAAACAGCTGATCGAGATAAAGGTGCTTCAGGTCCTCGATCGTTTCTGGGCGGTAATAGACAGAAGGCTCAAAACGGAAGGAATCATCATCCTCAGGTGCAGGCTCCCCCTCCACTTCCTCATGAGATTCATTTTTCACCCATATCTTCTTGAAGCGGTCAAACAGCGTACTTTTGCCCTCAACCTCTTCTTTGAACTGATTGAATTCATCTTCGTTTAAAAAAATCCCGCCGTCTTCCCATTGTTCCTTCAGCTTGTTCCACTGCTGTTTTTTCAACCTAACGTACTGTGAAGGATAGCGGATCATATCTCTTTCATATCTTGATACGTAATCCTGAAGCTTAATCAGCTGAGCCACTTAATCTCCTCCTTCTTTACTCGTAAGTTCATATGTCCAAACCCCTTTATATTTTGGCGTTTTCTCAGGGAAGATCTGATATAAAACAATGTCTTTCACCTCGAGTATAAATGGCAAAAGATCCTGCTTAAGGGCAATCGGTTCCTGATGATCCCATTTCTTTGCCACCGTAATATGGGGCCTGAACGGCCTGTTTTCACGTTTTCTTCCGGCCTCTTCAAGACACAGCTGCACATCCTCATACAGCTGCTCAAGCGAGTCAGAAGCTTCAGGTCCTGCCCATAAAATCCTGGGCTTAAGCGAATGTCCGAAAGTACCCACTTCCCGTACTTCAACTTCAAATGAGTGATGAACCGGCAATTTTTCCTGTAAACAGGTTTTAAACTGCTCAAGAAAGCTTGAATCAGCAGACCCGAGAAAGCTCAGTGTAAGATGAAAATCCTCAGGGTGGGTCCATTTTTTAAAT
Source organism: Jeotgalibacillus aurantiacus (assembly GCF_020595125.1). Lineage (NCBI taxonomy): Bacteria > Bacillati > Bacillota > Bacilli > Caryophanales > Caryophanaceae > Jeotgalibacillus > Jeotgalibacillus aurantiacus. The sequence continues at coordinate 46,088 of NZ_JACNMS010000004.1, read as the reverse complement.
GCGTATATTTTCTTCCATTGCTCCTGCTGTAAAGCGAGATGCTCCTCTGCAGGTTGCGTCAGGCTGACTGCCAGAAAATAATGAGGCTCCATGCATACACGCTCCATTCTCATTTGCTGCAACGCTCTTTCCTTTTATTATCGGCAAAAAAGTCCGATCTTTGCGGACAGTTTATTTTACCACTCTTCACCTTGATCATTACCGTTATTATACAACGATCAACCCGGAAGGAATAGCAATCATGATGAATGCCTGATCATTGAATCCCGCTGACGTTAAATGTAGAATAAAACCACAACGTGCAGTTGAAAGGATGACCGTGATGAGAGTTGTAAATAATATCGCTGAATTAATTGGAGATACTCCATTTGTTAAACTAAACAGGCTGCAGCCTGAAAAAGGCGCAACGGTCTATGCAAAGCTTGAATTTTACAATCCAAGCAAAAGTGTAAAAGACCGCGCTGCATTTAATATGATTGTTGAAGCTGAAAAATCAGGAATGTTAAAGCCCGGCTCTACCATTATTGAGCCGACAAGCGGAAATACAGGAATCGGAATTGCCATGAATGCTGCCGCAAGAGGCTACCGTTCCATCCTTGTCATGCCTGATACGATGACCGCTGAACGCATTAACCTGCTGAAAGCTTACGGGGCAGAAGTCGTATTAACGCCGGGTGACGAGAAAATGCCGGGCGCGATTAAAAAAGCGAATGAACTGGCCGGGCAAATTGAAGGAAGCTTTGTCCCAATGCAGTTTGAAAACTTCGCAAACCCCGATGCGCACCGAACATCAACAGCACTCGAAATCATTGAAGCTGTTGAACAGATCGGAAAACCGCTTGGTGCCTTTGTCGCAACAGCTGGAACCGGCGGAACGATTACAGGTACTGGCGAAACATTAAAAGAAAAATACGACAGCGTCCAGGTACACGTCGTTGAGCCTGCCGGATCACCGGTCCTTTCAGGAGGAAAACCCGGAAAACATAAACTGGTCGGCACAAGCCCGGGATTTATTCCTGATATTTTAAATCAGGATGTTTATGATGAAATTCATAAAATTGAAGATGATGATGCTTATGACATCACACGCAGACTTGCGCGCGAGGAAGGGATCCTTGTCGGTCCGTCATCAGGTGCTGCCTGCTATGCCGCTTTGAAGGTGGCTGAGACACTGCCGGAGGATTCCATCGTGATCTTTATTGCCTGTGATACAGGGGAACGTTATTTATCGAGTGATGTTTTTAGATTTGAGGAGTAATATAATAACCGGGTCGGATGCCGTAGAAGTCTAGAGGCATCCGACCCTTTTTTAGCGTTAATACATAAACCAATCGGGTTTCAGAAAAGAGATTTTCACTAAAGTGTCCAAGTTCCGGTGAAAGGTGACTAAGTAATACGGCAAAGTGACCAAGTTCGGTCGAAATGTGTCCAAAGAACATCAGCAAGTGACCAAACAAAGCCCAAAAGTGACCAAGCTCCGCACGCCCCCACTACAGTTCCTGCCTACCGCTCCCCCAAAACCGCTTCTGCCACATCCAGCCCTGACAAATAAGCACTTTCACACCGTGTTGTGCCTGCTTCGTCGTCTGGACGTAGAAAGGAATCACCTGCTGCCCATAGTCCATCACCAAGCTTGAGCGTTGAAGTGTTAAGCGGGTTAACTGTTTCGGCGTAACGCCATTTTTTAAGCTGGCGCGTTCTGATCGATGCCTCTCCGAAAAACGGAGCTGCCTGCTTTTCGATGAATGACAATGTCTCTTCCTGGTCATGATCAAAGTGCTTTTTAGACCACTCTCCTGTCATATAAACCGTTGCAACCGGAGTGTCTGATATCCCTTTTTCTTTATGTTCAATGATCCGGTCGATTCCTTCATGAAAGTCACCGGTGATTAAGCCTTTTTCAGAAGACGGAGCTGTTTCAAAAGAGAACAATCCCGCAACAACAGGTGTCATGTCTACATTTTTCAAATCGGTAGGAACATCTATTGCGTTCCCCTCCAGCAGATCTGTTATCTGCGGTATCGGCATTGTGAGAATGACCTTCTCTGCTATTGCAACAGATTGCCCTTCTTCGTCCGTCAGCTCATATCCGCGGTCAACCTTTTTCAGCCCTGTGATTCTTTTATCGAGCACAGCAGGAAGATTTTCTGCATAACGTTTCATCAGCGCATTCATCCCATCAACAGACGCGTAACGGGGATGATCGTCTCCGAACCAGTGCTTAACCCAGCCTTTCTCAAGCCATTCGGCGGTGATCTGTTTAAATGCTTCTGTTCTTGTTGTGAAGAACTGGGCACCGTGATCGGCTTTACCACCATCCACCCGACGTGTAGCCATCCTGCCGCCGACACTCCTGCTTTTATCAATTAATAGAATGTTTTCCCCTTTATGCTGAAGCTGTCTGGCAGCGGTAATCCCGGTTAAACCTGCACCGACAATGACTGTTTGATATGTATTCATCTTCATCCCTCCTGTAGCTTTTATCGTAGCACGAACATGCCAAAAACCCCCGGGAGAATGTGTCCCGGGGGTCAGAAAAATTCAGGATTAAATGGTTTGTGCAAGTGATCCGCACTGCTTCTGGACAGCTTCTTCAAACGCTGCCTGCAATTTTTGCGTCCACTCACCAGGCTTGCCGTTTCCAACCGGTGTTTCATCCAGTTGAACAAGCGGCATGACTTCCGCTGTCGTACTGGCCATAAACACTTCGTCTGCATTCGCCAGAGCCTCAAGTGTAAATGCCTGTTCAGCCACCGAAAGCCCGATTTCTTTACAAAGCTTTAGAATCTCCCTGCGTGTGATCCCATTTAAAATCAGGTTCGTAGCAGGATGAGTATATAATGTGTCGCCTGAAATAATAAACACATTGGAAGAAGAGCCCTCCGTTACGGTCCCATCACGGTGAAGAACGGCTTCAAATCCACCTTTTGAAACAGCTTCCTGTTTAGCAAGCAGATTTCCGAGAAGGTTCAGACTCTTAATATCACAGCGCAGCCAACGCACATCATCGGTAATAATCGCCTTCACCCCTGCAGTCATATCTGCCACAGGACGTGCTACTTCTTTTGTATAAGCGGTCAGCACGGCTTTTGTCTGCTCGGGAAAATGATGCTGTCTGGCAGATGATCCTCTCGTAACCTGCAGATAAATAATGCCGGTATCAAGCTGATTGACCTCCATCAGCTTCTCAAGTCTGGCAACAAGCTCATCGTACGTAAATGGAAGTGTCAGATGAATTTTTTCAGCTGACTCGAATAACCGCTCGAGATGCTCTTTTGCTGTAAACATGTTTCCGCCATAAACGCGGACGACTTCATACACACCATCACCAAACTGATAACCGCGGTCCTCTATATCCACTGACCCGTTTTCACGATCTAGAAACTGATCATTAACAAGAATTGTACCCATTCTGATCTTCCCCCTCATTACATTATTTTTCGCAGGCAAGCTCATAAATGGCTTCTGCGTAAATGGCTGTTGCACTCAATAGATCTTCAATATCAATATATTCATCCTTCTGATGGGCTACATCTTCCTTACCCGGAAAGAGCGCCCCAAATGCTACACCCTTTTTTAGAGAGCGGGCATATGTACCGCCGCCAATGGCCAGCAGCTTACCTGGCTCACCCGTCTGTTTTTCATAAATGGAAAGCAGTGTCTGAACAAACGGATCATCCCCATCAACATGATGCGGCTTCGAATCATTCAGCAGCTCTAACGTAACGCCAAGCGCATCCATTTCTTCCTGAAGATCGGTACGTCTTTCATCCATATCATATGTGACAGGATATCGGACGTTCAGCCCGACATACGCTTCCTTTTCGCTGTAACGCATGACCCCTGTATTCAGTGTCAGATCTCCACTGATCTCGTCACTGCCGGAAAGACCAAGTGCAATCGCCCGTGAATCACCATATAAATACTTTTTGGCAAATGAAAGATAGGTTTTTGCCCTGGCATCACATTCAAATCGGCACAGGAATTTCACAAGAAGCAGTCCTGCATTGATGCCATTGTCAGGCTCCATTGCATGGGCAGATTTCCCATGCAGTTCAAGCGTCAAAAGCCCTCTGTCCACATAAAATTCGCCTTTTACATCCTGTTCCTTTAAAAACTCTTCAAACTCCTGAAGTAAATACGTCTGTTCAGCATGAACAATCAGTTCAGCCTTTACGTAATCAGGAACCATATTGTAACGCTCGCCGGAATATAATGTCTTCACTTCAATTTTAGGCGCACGCTCATCTTCCTTAAATCGGGTCAGATGAAGATTAAAGTCTGTGATGCCTTTTTCCGCATGAATAATTGGAAAATCAGCATCCGGTGCAAATCCGATTGAAGGCATCTCCTCGTGCTTGAAGTAATGCTCCACACAGCGCCAGTCACTTTCTTCGTCCGTGCCGATAATCATCCTTACACGTTTATTCAATGTTAAATTAAGCTCTTGAATCATTTTCATCGCAAAATAGGCAGCAATGGTCGGGCCTTTGTCATCAATAGCGCCTCGTCCAAAAAGCTTACCGTCGTGAACCGCTCCCTCAAAAGGATCGTAAGTCCATCCATTTCCTGCAGGCACCACGTCCACATGACAGAGGATCCCAAGAAGATCATCTCCCTGTCCCATTTCCAGATGTCCTGCCAGATTCCCAACATTTTTAGCTGTAAATCCATCGCGCTCTCCTGCATCAAGCAGATAAGATAATGCGCGCTTTACTTCTGTCCCAAGCGGCGCATCCTCCGTGGCATCATCTTCATTGAGCACACTTGGAATCGCAATCAATCCCTGCAGCTCCTGAATGATCTCATCCCGTCTCTTTTCGGCTTCCTGTTTCCATTGAATTGTCACAGCATTCACCTCAACTGTTGATAATGGTCCTATTATAGACTATTTTAAATCGGGAATCACCATGCAATTCGGATTAGTCACAAAACATTGATAAGAATCTTTATAAGTAAAACGATGATCTTTCATCAAAAGATCAGTTTTATGACATCACATAAGAATCGTGTTGATATAATAGATAATCCAAACCATAATGTCGAACATTCATATAAAAGCACAATAATGAATAAACCTTCATTTAATCAATTAATACGCAAATTGGACTTATGAAATCAATAAATTTTATTTTTATGAAAGCGTATACAAGATTATGATAATGCGAACATTAACCTTTCAATATTGTAAATAGTATGTAAAAAGCATCAAAACACTAGAAAAAACAAAAGAATAATTGTACAATGAAATTGTCAGACAATATCGTTTGTCGAAATAGAATGAAAAGGGGCTGTCGTGAGGCATCCAATTTTAATCTTACTCGTGAACTTTAACCTGTCACCTGTCGTCCTTGCCATGGAAAAAAGATGAGGGAGTGGTTTTTTGAAACCAACTACGAACAGAATGCTGACCCGGATCAAATCGGTTTACATGTTCATTAAGGAAAATGGAACGGTAACAACGAATGATCTGGTAGACGAATTCGGCATTACACCTCGCACCATTCAAAGAGATTTGAATGTGTTAGCCTATAACGATTTAGTGACAAGTCCTAGTCGGGGCAAATGGACAACGACACAAAAGAAAGTAAAAATTTCATAATGAACTTTTTTGAAGAGGGCTTTGGCCCTCTTCTTTATTTTTACGCACAAAAAGACCGGACTGATGTCCGGTTTTTTCTCATATTGAATGAACCTATAAACCGTGCCAGGTCATTCCTGCGCTTTTCGCGGCCGCGCGGTGAGCCAGCTAATGCTCCGCATTACGCTGTCTCACCTGTCGCTCCTCTGCCGCAGAAGTCTACGGAATGACCTGGCACTTTTGTATAGAAGAAATATTTAAACCTGAAAATCTACCCTTTCTAGCAAGTTGAACCCTAAAAAAACCATCAGTCCGGTTTTTTATCGATTCTTCAGAAGGTGAACTTCCTCTTCTGTCAGCTCGCGGTACTCTCCAGGGCTGAGTTCAGGATCAAGAGACAGCGGACCCATTGAGAGCCGCTTTAGAAACACGACTTCTTTTTCAACAGTCTGAAACATCCGTTTGACCTGATGGAACTTGCCTTCTGTGATCGTTAATTCGATTTCTGAGGTTTCTGCGCTTTCGAGGATCACGAGCTTACCTGGTTTCGTTTCGTATCCGTCATCAAGTGTAACTCCCTGATCAAACGCTTTTACGTCCTCATCGGTGACACGCCCGTCAATTTTGGCATAATACGTTTTATCGACGTGCTTTTTTGGTGACAGTAATTCGTGGGCAAGGACACCGTCGTTGGTCAGCAGGAGAAATCCTTCTGTATCCTTATCAAGACGACCGACCGGAAAAGGCTCAAACAAATGCAATTCTGTATCAATCAGATCAAGCACCGTTTGATGAAGATTGTCTTCCGTTGCAGAAATAACGCCCTGCGGCTTATTCATCATCAGATAAATGAATTCTCTGTAATGAACCTGTTCTCCATTTACTTCAACAACCTGCAATTCAGGGTTCACCTGCAGCTTGCCGTCTTTTGCATGGACACCATCCACTGTGACAGCCCCTGATTTCAGCCACTTTTTCATTTCTTTCCGGCTGCCAAATCCCATGTTTGACAGCAGTTTATCTAATCGCATAGTGCGTCTCCTTTAATTAAGAAAATCGATTACGCAGTCTTGTAATCCGGTCACCGAACAAGCGGTCAGCGAGCCTTGATTTCATGCTCAGCACTGCGTATACAAAAGCACCGACTGAGCCGCAAACGACAAGAATGAGGATCGCCTGCAGTCGGCTCTCAGGATCAAGTACGAGACCCAGTCCGTAATACAGCACCAAAACAGGCACTGCCATGATGACATTAAAAATCAGCATGAGCATCGTTCGTTTGACAACCATTCTGTATTTATAAGCAGCAAAATGCCTGATGACAATCAGGTTGATGACAATCGCCGCCACATACCCAATACTTGTTGATAACACAGCGCCCTGCACTTCCATTAGCTGGACAAGCGGAATATTCAAAGCCAGCTTTACTAACAGACCGACAAGGAGGCTAAGCACACTCCAGCGCTGTTCATTGATTCCCTGCATCATTGCGGCCGTTACAGTATAAACAGCAAACAGGATCGCGACCGGCGCATACGTTCTAAGCACTTCAGTTCCAAGCTGATCCGCTCCGTAAAAAACTGTGTACGCAGGCTCCGCCAGTAAAGACAAGCCGATTGCAGCCGGCATCGTCAGAAACAGCAGAATTTGAAACGTCTGATCAATCTGGCGGTTTAAATTGCTCCAGTTCCCTTTAGAAAAACTGGACGTAATAACCGGAATGAGCGTCATCGCAAATGCGGTTGCGAGTGACACCGGGATGATGACAAGCTTATGGGTTGTAAAATTTAATATTTCAAGCTGCAGATCCGTGACGGCTGCGAGCCCTATGCTGACCATCGCTTTGTTAAATGTCAGTGTATCAACCAATTGGAATAACGGATTGGCTACCCCTACAAGTACAAACGGAATGGAATAAAGAATGATCTCCTTATACATATCCTTAATGGAAATGTCCATTTCGTTTTTACCCTGATCGCGCGTTTTATCCAGATAGGGTTTGCGTTTCAGGAAATAAAACACAAGCAGTGCAAGACTGGCAACTCCCCCGACAAATGCAGCAAAAGTGGCCACGCCGATCGCCTCTGTCATGGAACCTTCCATGACAAATAACACGACATATACGCCAGCAAGCAAAAAGACGATTCGGACAATCTGTTCTATCACATTGGATACAGCAGTTGGCCCCATCGACTGATATCCCTGGAAAAACCCCCTGATCAGACTCATGACAGGAATGACAATTAATGCAAAGCTGACAGCCCTGATTACTGAGATAACCTGCTCCACACTGACTTTCTGCTCATCAGACTCTATGACCATTTCCGCAAAAACTGGTGCAAATAAATACATAATTAAAAAGGCCAGAATGCCTGTCAGTGACATTAATACAAGGCCTGATCGGAAAAGCTTCCTCCCAACCTCATATTCCTCTAACGCATTATATTTTGATATAAATTTCGACACTGCGAGCGGTACCCCCGCAGTCGCAATCGAAAGGAAAATCGTATATGGAAGATATCCGTACTGATACAAGGCAAGTGCTCCCGGCTCTCCCTTTACCAGCTCATTAAACGGGATTACATAAAACAGTCCAAGAAACTTAGAAATAAAGGTACCCAACGTCAGAATAAACGTCCCTCTGACTAGTGTTGAAGTTGACATCTGGTTATTTTCACTTCCCGATCCTTAAAACAAAATTTTGACACTATTCGTAGTGTACTACTCAGTCGTGTCGATGACAATGAATAACTCGGGTAATTCATTGAATTGTCGGGGATATCACGCTAGAATAGATGGAGTTCATACGCATGTCATTTGGAATTGATGCAGAAAAGAGATGAAACGAATGAAATACGATGTCATCGTGGTGGGTGGTGGCCCATCCGGTTTAATGGCTGCCATTGCAGCCGGTGAGAAGAAGGAACGCGTTCTTCTTATTGATAAAGGAAACAAACTTGGACGTAAGCTCGCGATTTCAGGAGGCGGCAGATGTAACGTCACAAACCGTCTTCCGATTGATGAAATCATTAAACATATCCCCGGAAACGGACGCTTTCTGTACAGTGCGTTTTCAGTCTTTAACAACGAAGATATTATCCGCTTTTTCGAAGGACTCGGCGTGGCATTAAAAGAAGAGGATCACGGCCGGATGTTCCCTGTCTCTGATAAAGCCCAGTCGGTGGTGGATGCACTGCTGCGCAGGCTCGGGGAACTGAAAGTCGAAATCCGCACAAATGCACCTGTGAAGGAATTGCTGATTGAAGATGGATCCGTTACAGGAATTGAAACTGAAACAGGTGACCGCATTAACGCTGATGCAGTCGTTTTAGCTGTAGGCGGAAAGTCTGTACCGCAGACAGGCTCCACGGGTGATGGCTATCCGTGGGTGGAAAAAGCCGGGCACACTGTTACGGACCTGTTCCCGACAGAGGTTCCCCTGCTGTCATCCGAACCCTTCATTCAGAATAAATCACTGCAGGGACTCGCACTGCGTGATGCTGCAGTCAGTGTGATAAATAAAAAAGGCAAAACCATCGTGACCCATCAGATGGACATGCTTTTCACCCATTTCGGACTATCCGGACCAGCCATTTTACGCTGCAGTCAGTATGTAGTGAAGGAAATGAAAAAGCAAAAAGGTGCACCGGTTACGATGCATATCAGTGTCATGCCGGATCAAAACGCAGAATCCGCTTTTCAAATGCTGTTCAAACTCGCAAAAGATGAAGCAAAAAAAGCAGTCAAAAACACATGGAAAGGGCTCGCCCCGGAACGCTACCTGCACTTCATAATGGAGGTCAATGAAATCGACCCGGATCAGCAGGCCGGTACGATTTCTTCTGAAAAAATAAGAGGAATGGCCAAAGCCTTAACCGGTTTTGAAATGAAGGTCAACGGAACCCAGTCTATCGAAAAAGCCTTCGTCACAGGCGGCGGCGTTTCCGTAAAAGAAATCGAACCGAAAACGATGGCTTCAAAAAAATGCGAAGGATTATTTTTATGCGGAGAACTGCTCGATATCCATGGATATACAGGCGGCTACAATATTACGTCAGCACTCGTAACCGGACGACTTGCAGGGACGAATGCGGCGGAGAAATAACCGGGGCTTGATGCTCCGGTTTTTTATTTGAGCGTGTAGGGCAAGTAGAGGGTGATTTGACCACTTTTTGTGATGATTCGACTACTTTTACGGGTTATTTAACCACTCTTTTACATGATTCAACCACTCTTTCAGGTTATTTGACCACTCTCCCTCCTTATTTAACCACTCTATCCCAAAAACCCCGGCGTAGACCGGGGACACTTGATGCTTTTTACAATCTGAAAACCGATTTGACCACTTTTTTGGTTATTCGACCACTCTTTTAGGTTATTTAACCACTCTTTTGGATGATTCAACCATTCTTTCTTGTTATTTGACCACTCCCCCTTCATTTAACCAAACTTGGACATTCACTAAATAGCTACCACAAGCATCTGAATGTATCTGTCCTCAATCTGATGCATGAAGCCAACTAACATACTCAGCCGACTTCGTGTTCCCAAAAATTTCAATACCTGACGATAGTAAAGCGTACTTCAAATTTCTAGAATTATCCACAAGATAAAATGCACACAAATCCTTTAATTTTGCCTTTCTATTTAACAATAGAAAATAATCAATGAACTGTTCTTTTTCAATTTTTTGCAGCAAACCAAGACAGTTTTCACATTTCCACTTAAATCTTTCTTTTTTCAATTTAAACTTCCCGCATTTAGGACATTGCATTCCCAAACTTAATTCATCAACCAAAATATTATATTTTATTAAAGGGTCTTTCCATGATAATTGAACTGAGAGATTCTTTAAGGAAGAAGTGAGCGCTTGGATTTGCTCACAATTGAGGTATTTCGTTTGATAATCTTTTTCAAGCTTCCTGATTTGAGAAGTCAATTGCTCACTTTTAATCACTTTTTCGAGTTTCATTTGCTGGTGAGTAGTAGTGTGTAAACTGCTATTTGTAGAGGTAAATACGATGTAGCCAAGTACAGGAATATTTAATCCCAGCTCAGTGAGGATTTTTTTCATTCCCTCCACTTGCCTATGGAGTTGCCAGAGCGGATCCCTGAAATAATTCTCAACACCATTAATCTCTCTTTTCAAAGAGCTAGCCTCTGGTTGAAATGTCAGTTTTCCAATGATGTTTTTACATTCAATGATAAGAATAAATGAGGGAGTAATATGAATTTGATCGTACTGAATAGTTTCAAAATAAGAGGGTACTGTGAGGTTTTTAATGGTGGAGAAATTCGAAGTCATAAATGGGTCTGTCAAAGAGTCCAGGTAGCACTCACCTTTATAGCCTGCTTGGAGTCGTCTTAATTCTTCTTCGAGATAAGAGAGATTCGGGTGATTTCTGTCTAACCTTGCTATCAACCTTTCTAGGGTAAGCAGATCAAGAGGTTTTTTTCTTTCCAATTTTTGATTCCTCCTTTTTTGTAAGAATATCACATCTGCATTTGGAAATATATCTAAACTAATGACTGAATCCAAATTATATCCATTGCTTTCGAACTTTATTTAGTGAGTTTAAAATATTTCGTCTGGTTATTTGACCACTTTTCGTGATGATTCGACCACTTTTCTAGGTTATTTAACCACTCTTTTGCGTGATTCAACCACTCTTTCAGGTTATTTGACCACTCTCCCTCCTTATTTAACCACTCTATCCCAAAACCCCGGCGCAGACCGGGTGCACTTGATGCTTTTTACAAACAGAAAAACCGGACTCCTTCGTAAGGAATCCGGCTTTTTAAATTACGCTTTCGGCTTCGTTTCGCCCTGATATTCAAGCATGCCGCCTGTCATATTGACGACTTTGTAGCCGTGGTCATGCAGGAACCAGCCTACATTTTCACTGCGTCTGCCTGAGCGGCAAATGAGAACATATTCTGTTTCAGTATCCAGCTCATCCAGATGCATCGAGATATCTCCCATCGGAATATGTGTTGCCTGAGGAATCATTCCTTCCGCAACCTCATCATCCTCACGCACATCAATCAGGTGAAGGGACTCTCCCGCTTCAAGCTTTTCCTGAACTTCTTTTGCTGTTAATGTTTTCAATTCTGACATGATCCAGCACCCTTTCTATCATTGAACTTTTTTCATTATATCAAAAAAGGACCAAAGGAAAAACATAACCGCAACTTCCCTCTTCCGAAATCGAGCAAACTGAAAAATTGCTGCAAATATATTTTTCAAAATTTCTTTTCCTATCATGATTAGGAAATGATTCATATAGAAAGGGCTCAATTCACCCGAAAGATTCTTATGGCGGAAAAACAGATGTGCGAAGCACAATGGGCTCACCGCGCGGCCGTGGAAAGCGAAGGGTGCGACCCGGCCCGGTTTATTAAATCAATTCGCCACAATATTCACAAGCTTGCCTGGCACGGCAATGACTTTGCGAATCGTTTTGCCTTCAACAGCTGCTTTGATCGCTTCTTCTTCAAGCGCAATCTTTTCCATGTCTTCACGTGATGCGTCGCGGGCGATCATCATCTTCTGCTTCAGCTTACCATTAATTTGTACGACAATCTCAACCTCGTTATCCACAAGCTTTGATTCGTCAAATGTTGGCCATGCAGCGTAGCTCAGCTCACCTGATCCAACCTTTTCCCAAAGCTCTTCAGCAAGGTGAGGCGCAAATGGCGACAACATCTGTACGAACCCTTTTACATACTCAGCAGGGATCGTATCCGCTTTATATGCATCATTGACAAATACCATCAGCTGAGAGATCGCTGTGTTAAAGCGGATGCCTTCGATATCCTCTGTCACCTTTTTCACTGTCTGGTGGTACACTTTTTCAAGATCAGCGTTAGGTGCGTTGGTTACTTTAGCGGAGAGCTCTCCGTTTTCAGTAACCAGCAGGCGCCATACGCGGTCAAGGAATCGGCGTGCTCCATCAAGACCGTTTTCAGACCAGGCAACGGATGCTTCAAGTGGACCCATGAACATTTCATAGACGCGCAGTGTATCGGCACCGTGCGAACGGATAATTTCGTCCGGATTGACGACATTGCCTTTTGATTTACTCATCTTTTCATTGTTTTCACCAAGAATCATCCCCTGGTTAAACAGCTTCTGGAACGGCTCTTTTGTTGGGACAACCCCAATATCATAAAGCACCTTGTGCCAGAAACGTGCATAAAGCAGGTGAAGAACGGCATGCTCGGCTCCACCGATATAAATATCTACCGGAAGCCAGTGCTTGATCTTTTCCGGATCCGCCAGTGCATCTGTATTATCAGGATCAATATAGCGCAGGTAATACCAGCAGCTGCCCGCCCATTGTGGCATTGTATTCGTTTCGCGGCGTCCCTTCATGCCTGTTTCAGGATGAGTCACGTTTACCCACTCATCAATATTCGCAAGTGGCGATTCGCCTGTGCCTGAAGGTTTGATATTTGTTGTCTTTGGAAGCTCAAGCGGCAGCTCTGACTCCGGTACGCCTGTTGTTGTACCGTCTTCCCAATGAATGATTGGAATCGGCTCTCCCCAATAACGCTGACGGCTGAACAGCCAGTCACGCAGACGATACGTGATTTTCTTCGTACCAAGCTGCTTTTCTTCAAGCCATTCAATCGCTTTTGAGATCGCTTCATCTTTGCCAAGTCCATCAAGGAAGCCGGAGTTCACGTGTTTACCTTCACCTGTATAGGCTTCTGTTGAAATGTCTCCGCCTTCTACAACCTCTTTAATTGGCAGCTCGAATTTTTTCGCGAATTCGTAATCACGCTCATCATGCGCAGGCACGGCCATAATCGCACCGCTTCCGTAGCTCATCAGAACGTAATCAGCAATCCAGATCGGCATTTTTTCGTCATTAACCGGATTAATTGCATATGCGCCTGTGAACACCCCTGATTTATCCTTCGCAAGGTCCGTTCTTTCAAGGTCACTTTTAGATTTGATCGTGTCAATGTAAGCATCAACTGCAGTCTTCTGGTCATCTGTTGTGATTTTCGCTACAAGCGGATGCTCCGGTGCGAGGACTGCATACGTTGCGCCAAACAGGGTATCCGGACGTGTTGTAAACACATCGAACGTTTCATTCGTTCCGTCAATCTGGAAGTTGATTTCCGCTCCTTCAGAACGTCCAACCCAGTTGCGCTGCATGTCCTTAATGCTTTCAGGCCAGTCCAGATCATCCAGATCATCAATCAGGCGGTCCGCGTAAGCTGTAATCTTCAGCACCCACTGCTTCATCGGACGGCGCTCAACCGGGTGTCCCCCACGTTCACTTTTACCGTCAATGATTTCTTCATTTGCAAGGACGGTTCCAAGTGCCGGGCACCAGTTCACCGCTACCTCATCCACATAAGCAAGTCCTTTTTCATAAAGCTTCAGGAAGATCCACTGTGTCCATTTGTAGTACTCAGGATCCGTCGTGCTGATTTCACGATCCCAGTCATAAGAGAAACCAAGCTCCTGAATCTGACGGCGGAATGTATCGATATTTTTCTTTGTAAAGTCAGCCGGATCATTTCCTGTGTCGAGCGCATACTGCTCAGCAGGAAGACCAAACGCATCCCAGCCCATTGGGTGAAGAACGTTATAGCCCTGCATACGCTTGTAACGGGAAAGGATATCTGTTGCTGTATAACCTTCAGGGTGTCCAACGTGCAGACCCGCTCCGGATGGATAAGGGAACATATCCAGTGCATAGAATTTCTTTTGGGAAAGATCTTCTTTTGTTTTAAATGTTTTTTCGTTTAGCCAGTGTTGCTGCCATTTCTTTTCGATCGACTGATGATCAAAGCTCATGTCGGTTCCTCCTAATGTAAAAATTTACCTAAAATAAACAAAAAACTCCCGCCCCATATATGGGACGGGAGGTAATTAACACTCCCGCGGTACCACCCAAATTCGTGTACACGCGCTCAATCCTTATCGCGGAAAACGGATGATGCTAATGACTTTCACATCATCGACTCAAAGGTGAGTTCACAGTGCTGCCGATCTGCTTTCACCAACCGCAGATTCTCTACATTCAGCCGCTATCCTGCTACTAATCCTTCTCAGCGTCAACTTATTCAATCTATTTCCTTATTGTATGCAAATGTGTATAGGCTTGCAAGTCTTTTATGAAACGGATGCAACCGGCTCCTCCGCTCTTAAAGGACGATCGTATAAAAGCGTCAAACCAATCGAAAATACGAGAAGCACAATTAACAACATAAACAGGGCCGGCATTCCGTACAGATCGACCATGATTCCGCCGAGCAACGGGCCGATCATGCGGCCTCCAGTTGCCGTACTGTTGACGATCCCCTGATAAAAGCCTTCTCTTCCCTTCGGCGCAAGGCGGCTTGCAATCGTCGGAACCGCCGGCCAGATCAGCATCTCACCGATCGTTAAGACGATCATCGCTGCTAAAAAGCCCATAAAGTCTCCTGCATAGGCCGTGATTCCGAATGAAAACATAAAAATCACGGTGCCAATTGTCATCTGGATTTTCAGATTATGCTCAAAGCGTTTTACAATCGGTTTGATCAACGGCTGCCCGGCAACGATTAACAGTCCATTAACCGTCCAGAGCAGGCTGTACTGTTCAAGCGGGATATTAATCTGCTGCGTATAATCAGCGATGGTGCTTTGCCATTGAACGTAGCCTACCCAGCACAGCAGATATCCTCCACATAAAATGAGCAGCGCGTTAAATGCAGCTTTACTTTTAATCTTTCCTCTTTCCTGCAAAACATTCGTCTGGATATTCGGCTGAAGCTCTATGTTTTTATAGGTTAAAAGCGCAATGAAAAAGAACACAATATACATGATCAAATTTGCGATAAAAATATATTCGAATGAAAATGACGCAACAAATCCACCAAGCGCAGCGCCTGTTGCCACCCCGACATTGGTTGCAAGGTAAATGGCATTAAACGCTCTTCTTCCACCTTCCGGCCAGACAGAACCGGCCATGGCATACATGGATGGAAACACAATTCCGGATCCAAAGCCGATGATGACCATAAAGAAGACATAATGCGGCCATCCGTGCCACACCGTCAGACCTGCTACTGCTGCGAGTGTAATCACGATTCCCGACATGATCGAGCGGTAACCGCCGATTTTATCGAAAAGTACACCGCCAAGAAGATTTCCAAGCACACTCGCACCGGCATTTGCCATCAGGACAAGACCTGCCGTTGTGAGCGATTTCCCAAGCTCTCCGCTTATGTAAATCGTATTAAGCGGCCATAAAAAAGAAGCCCCGGTCACATTAATCATCATACCAATGACTAAAAACCATAAAGATCGCGGCACTGTACTCCCTCATTTCCCTATTTCACTGTATGTGTATTTATTTCGGGCACCAAATCATTTTACCGGACAATCGTCCCTGTGACAAGATAACCTTTTCCTATAAAACAGTCTCTTTCGGCTGGTTCAATATTGTGTCTCATGATAGAATTCGAACAGGAGACAGAACAGCTGTTTTAACATAAGGAGGTTCACCCTTTTGACAATCAACAATCCATTCCAGTACGCAGCGGATAATAAACGCTACCATACATGGAATTATCACTTACGTAACCATTTTGGACATAAAGTATTTAAAGTCGCACTCGATGGCGGCTTCGACTGCCCGAACCGTGACGGCACTGTTGCACACGGGGGCTGTACATTCTGCAGCGCCGCAGGGTCCGGGGATTTCGCGGGAAACCGTGTGGATCCGCTTGAAAAGCAGTTCAATGACGTCAAAACCCGGATGCATCGTAAATGGAAGGAAGGTAAATACATGGCCTACTTCCAGGCATTTACGAATACGCATGCGCCTGTTGAGGTTCTGCGTGAAAAATATGAAACAGTGCTCGGCTTTGAAGATGTGGTCGGACTGTCGATCGCTACACGCCCGGACTGCCTGCCTGATGATGTCGTTGATTATCTGGCTGAGCTGAACGAGCGCACCTATCTATGGGTAGAGCTCGGGTTACAGACAGTTCACGAATCAACCGCTGACCTGATCAACAGAGCCCATGATTTCGAATGCTACAAAGAGGGAGTAAAGAAGCTGCGCGACCGCGGCATCCGTGTATGCTCACACATCATTAACGGCCTGCCGGGTGAAGACCGGGACATGATGATGGAAACAGCAAAAGCTGTGGCCAACCTTGATGTACAGGGAATCAAAATCCATCTGCTTCACCTGCTAAAAGGAACACCGATGGTTAAACAGTATGAAAAAGGCCATCTTGAGTTTTTAACACAGGAGGAGTATGTTCAACTCGTCTGCGATCAGCTCGAAATTCTTCCTCCGGAGATGATCATCCACCGTATTACCGGTGACGGACCGATCGATCTTATGGTTGGACCAATGTGGAGCGTGAACAAATGGGAAGTACTCACGGATATTGACCGTGAACTGATCAAACGGGAATCCTGTCAGGGCAGCCGTTATCATAGTGAGGTGCAATTGTAATGAAACTGGATCGTATTCTGCCGTATACAAGACAACTGCTGGAGAGAGCGGTCTCTCCCGGTGAGGTCGTCATTGACGCAACGGTTGGAAACGGCAACGACACACTGTTTTTAGCAAGATTAGTCGGGGAACACGGCCGGGTTTACGGCTTTGATATTCAAAAAGAAGCGATTGACGAGACCATGACAAAACTCGAGGAACACGAGCTGAAAAACCGCGTTCTTCTTTTCAACCAGGGACATGAAACGATAGAAGATACCCTGCCTCCTGTTCATCACGGAAAAGTAGCAGGGGTTGTCTTTAACCTCGGTTATCTTCCTGGCGGAGATGAAACGATCGTGACACGTCCGCGCACGACGATTTCTGCTGTGGAGCAGTGCCTGCGTGTAATGAAGCCTGGCGGGATGATGGTGCTTGTTGTGTATCACGGTCATCCAGAGGGTGCAGTGGAGCGTGATTACCTGCTGCGTTTTGCCGAACAGATTGATGGCATGGAGGCGCATGTGCTGCGTTATCAGTTCATTAATAACCAGACGCCTTCGCCTTTTATTATCGCGATTGAGAAAAGATAAGAGTAAAAACCGGACCAGACAAACCCTGCGCTTTCCGTGGCCGGGCGGTGAGCCACCACGTGCTTCGCACGCTGGTGTCTCACCTGTCCCTTCCTGCCACAGGAGTCTCCGGGTTTGTCTGGTCCTTTTTAAAATTTTATATCTCTGATTAAGAAAACCCCGGCAAATAACCCTGCAGAGTTGTTAAATCGACTTTCTATAATAAATCCTAATTTTTAATCAAGTATCCAAAAGCCAACAGCAAACAAAATAAAACAAAAAATAATACCAAACAACGCCTGCAGCAGAATCTGTTTAAACTTCCGGTCATCTTTACGTGCTTCTTCTGCATCATTTAAAAATGAAAGGATCCCTGAGGTGAAAATAGTATCCCATAGTTTCCAGCCTTCTTTTTTCTTCTTACCCCTTTTATCCTTATTGTCCAGTTAAACCCCTCCTATTTGCTTTTATACTCAATCAACGCATATTCCTCTATTCAACAAACCTAATTAAATTCCTCTTTATAAAGATTGATTAACAATTCATGGCGCGTTTATATTAATTGATTAGCAGTACCGTAGAAACATGCAAGTCTATCATTTGAGATATTTTTCTTTATATAATCATGAGTTCGGCCCGGTTTCCTTTTATTTTTTCAACCAAAAATAAAAAGCATACCCAACTTCATCCAGAGGTCCGGGACGCATCCGCAGACTCCTGTGGCAGAGGAGCGACAGGTGAGACAGCGTAATGCGAAGCATTAGCTGGCTCACCGCGCGGCCTTAGAAAAGCGGAGGCGGCTCGTCCAGCCCCGACAAGCATAAGGCGAAGATGAAAAGAGGGCTGACCTTCGCCCTCGTTCAGCTTTGACTTATGACCTCGAGGGGCTAGCCGCCGCAGCTAGACAAAAGAAAGCGGAGGATGCGTCCCGGACCGCTTCTCTTAAAACTTTTCTAATCCCCCTAAAGATTAAAAAACCAGGACCCATAAAGGCCCTGATTTTTTATTTAAGCATGCGCTCCGCTATTCGTTTAAACGAATTTACTTTATCCTCAAAATCATACGTAATCGTCGTCAGCATGATCTCATCTGTACCATACTCTTCCGACAGGCGGTACAATTCTTTTTCGATATGGTCAATATCACCGATAATCATACGCTTGCGATTTTCCTGCACCCTCATCATTTCATAAGGCGTATACTCATAGCTCATCGCCTTTTCGGGACTTGGGGTACCTTTTGACGGCATGCCCTGTTCCAGCATAACCATGGAAAGGTCAAGACTTGAAGCGATCCGCTCAGCATCCTCCATTGTTTCTCCGCAGATCGCAAAAACCGCTACAGTGTTTTGTGGCTCTTTATAATAATCTGATGGCGCAAATCTCTCTTTATAGCGTTTAGTGTAGAGAGGGCCGCCTTCTCCATTGATAAATAGGGCAAACGTGTATGGCAGACCTTTTTCAGCTGCGGTCAGGGCCGATGAAGGACTTGATCCGAGCACCCATACATCCGGAACGGTCTGTGTGACAGGCGTTGCTTTGATGTTTCCGTATGGATGATCAGCCGGCACGTCGTCATGCAGATATTGAAGAAGTTCATCAATCTGCTCGGGATAACGGTTGATATCGCGTGGTTTACCGTCACCAAGTGCGTAAGAAGCACGCGGCATTCCACCCGGTGCCCGCCCGATTCCGAGATCAATTCTTCCGGGAGTTAACCCTTCAAGCACTTTGAAATTCTCTGCTACTTTATAGGAGCTGTAATGTGGCAGCATAACGCCGCCAGAGCCTACTTTGATCCGCTCTGTTTTGGAAGCGAGATGCGCAATCAGTACCTCGGGTGAAGATCCTGCAAGGGTCGGGGCATCGTGATGCTCCGACACCCAGAAGCGGGTGAATCCAAGTTCATCTGCGATTTTCGCCAATTCTACTGTCTGTTTAAGCCCTTCTTCTGCTGTGCTTCCCTCAGCAATGGACGATTGGTCTAATATACTTAATTTTAATGTCATTCCGGTCACTCCTTTGCCCTTACATTATTCTTCAGGTACAGGCGTGAAAGCAAGAATACTGCTCAATGTGTAGTCAATCAAAAAACCGGAATTTCCACAAAAACAGGATTTCCGGTAAAGGTTGATCACGATCATGAAATTGTCTTTTTATCAAAGGTTCTGGCAGAAAAAATCCTGGTGACGTTGCGGTAAGCGCGACCGTTTAAATAGAAGAAAAAACTGACGGGTCCGCTTGAACGGATCATTTTCCAGGCAAGTTTTTTTACATCGCTCTGTTTATGGACTTTTTCATCTGAAAGATATACACCGAGAAGTCCACGGTTGATCAGCTTATGAAAACGGCTGTGAGGAAGTTTACCGGTGTGCAGATCCGCTTGTTTTACAAAATGCTGAAGTCTGTTAAAAAGAGCATCGTGATCCGGATAATAAAAACAGAAGTTCAAATCCCCTTCTGCACGGTCCTCTTCCTGATCAATAAAATAATCGAGCAGGATATGCAGCCCTTGAATATACGGAAAATAGCCTTCCTGAATCATTTTGGCATGTTCTTTTTTAAAATCTGGTCTCAGTGAATAAGCTACGAGACAGAAAATACCGAGCGTGGATCCGGTACATGCTGAAAACTCATACCATTCCATTCCTGGAAAGTCTTTACGGTGATCGTTGAACCACTGCTGAAGCCTTTGTTCCCGTTCATTTTCCCGGACGTGCTTATGTATTTGCAGATCACAATACAGGCGGGATAGATGGAGAAGTTCATCTTTGATAAGTGGATAATTAGGTATCCTTGACAATACCTCCTGACAGCGCAGGACGAGTGATGTTAAGTAACCGGGCTCCTGATCCTCTCTGCATTCATAGTAATTACCAGGCACCGCACCGACCGTTAATGCATCCTCCATGGCACGATGAAGACAGGCAAAATCTTCAGGATCGAGTGAGGTACTGCGATCACAAAGATTATCAAGGTAATCACTAATCGTCTGATACGCCACAATAAACTCCATGGCATCACGTTTTCCATGCAGCGCCAAAAGCCCCATGATCCCTCCACCTTCACAGTGAAAGGTTTTATCATGAAGGCTGTCGAGCGCCTGTTTTCTAAGCTCTTCGTTGTCAATAAGAACAGCTTTCTCTTTCCAGTAAGCCAATTCCCTGTGAACAATCGGAAATACTTTTCGATATACCTGATTCATTAAAAAAAGCGGTTCATTCGGTATTGCCATCCTGATCACCTCTTTTTATACATCATAGCCAATCGACCGGAGTCTGTTACGTGCGAACGACTCCGCATAATGAAATACTTCTTCTCTTTCCGGTTCGTTAAATAGTTCGTGATAGCACTGTGGCCATTCCTTTACCTGCATCTCTGTCAATGGCAGCTGAAGAAGCCACTTTCTTGCCGGTGCACTATCCACCAGTCTGTTGTCACCGCTCTGCATCAACAACACCGGAATATCCGGAAACACCTTACCATCCATTGTAACATTCTTCATTGCCTGAAGAACCTCCCGATACCACCTGACGGACACTCTGGAGATGTAGATCGGATCCTCAATATCCAGTTCAATTATTTCTTCATTTCGCGTAGCATCTGTAATTGGAAATCCAAAAGAAAAACGATGTTCCGGAGACAATTTATTTAAGCTTCCTGATAAAAGCTGGGTTGTTTTAGATGGAGTGTATTTATAGGCGAAGCTTGGATTAGAGAGAATCAGACCTGCTATTTCCTTGTTCACCTTCTGTAGCATCCGGACCGCGATTAAACCACCCAGACCATGGCCGAGTAAAAAAACAGGTAAATCAAACAGGTAAGCCGCTTCAATCCATTCATTCACTGCCGCTTCATATTCTTTAAATGAATCAATGTGACCTCTTTCTGTGCGCTTCACCATTCCCTGTCCGGGCAGATCTCCCATAACGACATGATAACCTTTCGACCTCCACATTTCTATCAGCCAGCCGTAACGTACGTGATGTTCAAATTCTCCATGAATGATCACGATCACGCCATGAGCTGCATGTTCCGTTTCCCATTTCCACATGACCGGATTCCTCTCTTTCTGACTCTGTTTACTGTGTAAAAGCCTATATTTTCAGTTTTAAATCGTGACTGTGATACACTAAACTATAACATAATAAAGACTGATTAAAGGAGCGATAACATGATCATCCCCTACAAAACTCACCACCCAAAGCTACACGAAAGCGTCTACATATCAGACTCTGCAATGGTTTCCGGAGATGTGACAATCGGGGCACATTCAAGCGTCTGGCCGGGCAGTGTGATCCGGGGAGATGTTTCTCCAACCATCATTGGAGAAAAGGTCAATATACAGGATTTGTCTGTGCTTCATCAAAGTCCGGATCATCCACTGATCATTGAAGATGACGTAACAGTTGGTCACCAGGTTACACTACATAGCTGTATCATCAGAAAAAAAGCATTAATCGGGATGGCATCTGTCATTCTTGATGGAGCGGAGATTGGAGAAGGCGCCTTTATAGGTGCAGGCAGCCTCGTACCGCCAGGCAAAAAAATTCCTGCCGGCATGATGGCTTTCGGCAGACCCGCAAAAGTGATCCGGGAAGTGACCGATGAAGACCGGCTTGATATGGAGCGGATCAGCAGAGAATATGCTGAAAAAGCTCAGCTATATAAAAAAGCTGAAGTTGATTATATGAACAAGCACCATTCAAATTAAGCATAAAAACCGGCATCTGCCGGTTTTTTATCATTTAAAATCCATTTCAATCTTACCGTCCCTCAGCACGAGCCTTGCACTGAATGTTTTCCCATTTTTACTTTTAAAGCCCTTTAATAGAGCAGTCTGCCCTTTTTCACAGAGGGCTTTAATTTGCGCATCTGACAGTTTTTTTGATAATAATATTTTCGGCAGTGTCTGACGGCAGCCGTTTTTGTATTCATTACAGCCGTAGAATCCGCCTTTATCTACCATTTTACCTTTTTTACACGCTGGACATTCAGCGAGAGATGAGGATCTTTTCTTGGTCCCTGTGCCGCCTTGACCTTTTGGAATCGCGCCCATTTTCTCTGGAGCTGTCTGCATCATATGATCAATAAATGATCCGATATTTTTCAGAAAAGCTTCCTGACTCCCCTGCCGTCTTCCTATTTTTTTCAGATAAGCCTCCCATTTCGCGGTCATCTCCGGGCTGCTCAAAAGCGTTCCTTCAATGACTTTGCAAAGTGTGACTCCCTTATCCGTCACACTTACGATGTTTTTCGCAATCGTAATATACTTCTGTTTTTTCAGCGTATCAATAATGGACGCGCGGGTTGCTTCCGTACCAATCCCTTCCACTTCCTTTAACACAGCCTGATCCTGTTCGTCTTCCAGCAGTTTACCCGCTGTTTTCATCATTAAGATCAGCTGACCTTCTGTATAGGGCTTTGGCGGCTTGGTCACGTCCTCTTTCACGGTTACCTTACTCGGCAGCGTATCCCCCACCGTTACATTTGGCAGGATCGCGTCCTTTTTATTTGTCTCATTAAACAGCTCTTTCCATCCGCGAATTTTTTCCACAGTTCCTTTTGCGATAAATGGAAGTCCGTTTATATCCACTTCGATGACGGTTTCCTCATAGTGATAATCCTCATGAAACATTGCCAGTGTGCTGTTAACGATTTCCTCGTAAACATTCCGCTCCATCGGCTTCAGTTTTTCAAGACGGTCTTTTGTCAGCAGCTTTCTCGTCGGGATGATGGCATAGTGCTCCTGTACTTTCTGATCCTGAACATATTTTGGCCTTGGGCGTGAATGCTTTACATCAAATGAAGCGCCTACTGATTCTTTCATTTTTTCAACCTGTGCCGCCAAATAGTTAAATTCATTCCTTGTAATAAACGGACAGTCGGTTCTTGGATAAGACACGAGTTTTTTCTCATACAGATCCTGAACCGTTTTTAATACATTTGAAGGACTGTACTTAAATCTCCTGTTCAGCTTCGCCTGCAGAGTTGAGAGACTGTGCAGACTTGGTGCCTGCATTTTCTTCTGCTTCTTTTCTGCTTTAGAAACGTTACCGAAGAGCGTTTTTCCTTCTTCAATTTGATGTTTTGAAAGGATCTGTGCAGCATCTTCTGACGTTTTAAACGATTCTTTATGTTTCGTCTGAAAGTTGATTTCTTTTGCCTGATGATCAGCGAGCAGCTGGAAAAACGGCTCAGGCTTAAAGTTTTCGATCTCATGCTGCCGCTGCCAGATCATATAAAGCGTTGGTGTCTGAACGCGGCCAACGCTGAATGGTCCGTCAATTCCTTTTTCCTGAAGCAGCAACGTATACAGCCTCGACATATTCATACCGACAAGCCAGTCACTCAGCTGTCTCGTTTGCGCTTCGTCATACAGAGACAGATAATCCTCCCCATCCCGGAGCTCCTGAAATCCTCGACGGATCACGTCTTTTTCAAGCGAATTAATCCATAAACGTTTCGTCGGTTTATGCATCATATTAGCCTGTTCAATAATAGAGCGGGCAATATTTTCCCCTTCACGGTCACTGTCTGTTGCCACGATAATCTGATTCGCTTTTCTTAAAAGGCCTTTTATGATGTTAAATTGAGCCCGTTTTGCGTATGGGACTGTAAATTTGAATTCATCCGGAATAATCGGCAGCAGATCAAGCCGCCAGCGCTTCCATTCTTTTTTGTAGGCATGTGGCTCCTCCAATGATACGAGATGTCCGAATCCCCAGGTAATGGCGGCACCACCCGGAAAAAGCGGATCGGAGATTTCATAATAGCCATTGCTTTTTTTAGCGGATGAAAAAGCATCCGCGTAGCTTTTTGCCTGTGATGGTTTTTCAGCAAGGATGACTGTGTACAAGGGAATTCCTCCTAAGTTGTTTTTGAGGGGATTTGTTTGGGGAGTGCTGCGGATTGTTTTATTTTATCATTGTTGGGGATGGAATGCGAACGTTTATTCGGAGAGTGGGTTGATGTTGTGAAAAGTATAGGAGTATGTTTGTATAAACCGGACTGGGAGCATCCTTCGCTTTCTTTTGTCTAGCTGCGGCGACTAGCCCCTCGAGGTCATAAGTCAAAAATGAACGAGGGTAAAGAGCAACCCTCGTTTCATTTTCGTCTTATGCTTGTCGGGGCTGGACGAGTCGCCTCCGCTTTTCTAAGGCCGCGCGGTGAGCCAGCTAGCGCTTTGCGCTACGCTGTCTCACCTGTCGCTTCTCTGCAGTAGGAGTCTACGGATGCCCCCAGCCCTTTGAGCTGTTTTCTACAATCTTATTGATTGAAATAAGTGATGGGAAAACCGGTCCCGGACCTTTGAGATGAAAACGGGAATATTCGATACATTTATTTGTTAGAACAGTACAATTCGGTCCGCAGAACGATACAAATCACAATCGGAACATGACAAATAAAGTCATTTACAAGGTGAACATAACAATAAAAATTTGAAACGATTAAAATAAATTTTAGATCGATTTAATTAATCTCTGAAACAGTACAATTCCTCCATCCCCACACAAAGACGCATAAAACTAAAAAACCGGAACCTGCACAAGTCAGGTCCCGGTTCATTATTTACAAATGATTACGCGTTTACTTCCGCTTTAAGCACGTCAGCTTTGTCTGTTCTTTCCCATGGAAGGTCAAGATCATTACGTCCGAAGTGTCCGTATGCTGCTGTCTGCTTGTAGATTGGACGGCGCAGGTCAAGCATTTTGATGATGCCGGCCGGGCGAAGGTCGAAGTTGTTGCGAACGACTTCGATCAGCTTTTCTTCATCTGCTGTTCCTGTTCCGAATGTGTCGATTGAAATAGATACAGGCTGTGCTACGCCAATTGCGTAGGCAAGCTGTACTTCACATTTGTCAGCAAGGCCTGCTGCTACGATGTTTTTCGCTACGTAACGGGCTGCATAAGCACCTGAGCGGTCAACCTTTGTTGCATCCTTACCAGAGAATGCGCCACCGCCGTGACGTGCATAACCGCCGTATGTGTCAACGATGATCTTACGTCCTGTAAGACCTGCATCTCCCTGAGGTCCTCCGATTACGAAGCGGCCAGTCGGGTTGATGAAATACTTTGTATTGTCATCGATCAGGTGTGCAGGCACAACCGGCTTGATGACATGCTCCTTCAGATTGCGCTGGATACGGTCCAGGCTTACTTCAGGGTGGTGCTGAGTTGAAATAACGATTGTATCGATGCGTACAGGCTGGTTATTTTCATCATACTCAACCGTTACCTGTGTTTTACCGTCCGGACGAAGGTAAGGAAGAACGTCTTCTTTACGTACTTCTGTCAGGCGTCGGGATAGTTTATGTGCAAGTGAGATTGGAAGAGGCATAAGCTCTTCTGTTTCGTTGCAGGCAAAGCCGAACATCAGCCCCTGGTCACCCGCTCCGATTGATTCAATTTCAGCGTCAGTCATATTGCTTTCACGATCTTCAAGGGCACGGTCAACACCTGCTGCAATGTCAGCTGACTGCTCATCGATTGATGTCAGTACTGCACATGTTTCAGCGTCAAAGCCGTATTTTGCACGTGTATAGCCGATTTCACGAATCGTTTCGCGCACGATTTTCGGGATATCAACATAAGTAGATGTTGAAATTTCTCCGGCTACGAGTACAAGACCCGTCGTTACAGATGTTTCACAAGCCACGCGGGCATTCGGATCATCCTTTAAAATGGCATCAAGAATTGAATCAGAAATCTGGTCACAAATTTTATCCGGATGTCCCTCCGTTACGGACTCGGATGTAAAAAGATGACGTTTTGTTGACATGAAAGTCTCCTCCTTGTGAAGCGTATATAGTCGACGGTACTCATTACCCTTAGAGATCGAACGTTAACCTTTTATGATCTTCCAAGTATCGGCCAAAATAAAAGAAACCTCTCCCCATGTTTGTGAGGAAAGGTTCATTCGTCAGATCGCCTTTCACTCTTATCGTTCAAGACAAGTTCGTCTTGCTACAGGTTAGCACCTTCGCTCAAGTGATGGTTTTACCGCAAAAGCTGTTCGCTTTTTTGCAGAGCAGGTTGCTGGGTTTCATAGGGCCTGTCCCTCCACCAGCTCGGGATAAGAGTATCCGTTCAAAGAACAATCATACGGAAACAGCCGGGTGATGTCAACACTTACTTTTTCAGAAACAGAGTCACGATAAATGTCAGAAAATACGAACAGATTTCTTCTTTATTTCATTATAATGTAAGGGCTTTCAATTCAGGGCTGGAAAATGTTATGTTTAATAGGTGAAGTATTTTTACTTAAGCAACCAGGAACTTTTTCTGTGACAATCCTGTAAATTCGATTAATTAGTATAGACTATTTAAGTTAATGTGTTATACTAATTTCGAACAAAGGGATAACCATTTTTAAAAAAGGGTGGGAATGCAATGACAACAATCCGGAATTCATCAGACCTTCAGGAACTTCTTGCAGGGAACAATGTTCATAAAAACTTATCTGTTCCTCAGCTGACTGAAAAAGTCCTTATGCGTGAAGAAGGAACATTAACCTCAACCGGAGCAGTCCGTGCCGAAACAGGTACATATACCGGCCGCTCACCTAAAGATAAATTCATCGTTGATGAGCCGTCTGTACGTGATCAGATTGACTGGGGCAATGTCAACCAGCCAATTTCACAGGAATCTTTCGAGCGTCTATATGAAAAGGTTCTTGCACATCTGTCAGAAAAAGAAGAGCTCTTCGTATTTGAAGGGTTTGCCGGTGCCGATCTTGATTCAAGATTACCAATCCGTGTCGTAAATGAGCGCGCGTGGCATAACCTGTTTGCCCATCAGCTCTTTATCCGCCCGAAAAAAGATGAGAGCTGGAGCAGCCCGACAGAGTCACCATTTACCATTTTGTCCGCTCCGTCTTTAAAAGCCGATCCGGCTAAAGACGGCACCCGTTCTGAAACATTTATCGTCGTTTCATTTGAGCAGCGTACCATCCTGATCGGCGGAACGGAATATGCCGGAGAAATGAAAAAGTCAATCTTCTCTGTCATGAACTACCTGCTTCCGCAAAAGGATATTATGCCGATGCACTGCTCAGCCAATGTTGGAGCTGAAGGTGATGTTGCCCTGTTCTTCGGACTTTCCGGTACAGGAAAAACAACGCTGTCGGCAGACGCTGACCGCCGCTTAATCGGGGACGATGAGCACGGCTGGTCTGATAACGGCGTGTTCAATATTGAAGGCGGCTGCTACGCAAAGTGCATCCAGCTTTCAAAGGAAAAAGAGCCACAGATTTATAACGCGATCCGCTTCGGATCCGTACTTGAAAACGTTGTGCTGGATCCTGATACGAAAGAACCTGATTACGATGATTCATCACTGACAGAAAATACGCGTGCCGCTTACCCGCTACAGGCAATGGATAATATCGTGGACCCAAGCAGAGCGGGACATCCAAATACGATCATTTTCCTGACAGCTGATGCGTTTGGCGTACTGCCTCCGATTTCGAAATTAACGAAAGAACAGGCGATGTATCATTTCCTAAGCGGATATACATCAAAGCTTGCCGGAACAGAGCGTGGCATCACTGAACCGGAAGCAACATTCTCAACCTGCTTCGGCTCACCGTTTCTGCCATTGAAACCAACCGTTTATGCTGAAATGCTAGGTAAGAAAATGGAAGCTCATGATGTAGAAGTGTTTCTCGTTAACACTGGCTGGACAGGTGGCGCCTACGGAACCGGATCCCGCATGAAACTTGCTTACACAAGAGCCATGGTCCGTGCAGCCCTTCACGGTGAACTGAGAAACGCTGAAACAACGAAAAACGGACTATTTGGTCTTGAAACACCGCTTCACGTTCCAGGTGTTCCGGATGATGTACTCGTTCCACGTTTTGCATGGCCGAGCGAGGAAGCTTATGAAGCAAAAGCAATGGAGCTTGCACAGAAATTCAAAGAAAACTTTAAGAAGTTTACGACCGTTGATGAAAAAATCGCTGAGCTTGGCGGTCCAGTTATTTAATACTGATTGGGGTCAATCAACGAACGTACACATAGAAAAAAAGAGTCCTTAACAGGGCTCTTTTTTAATGCTTGTTATTCTACGAAACCTGCCGGGACATTCCTTCGCTCCTTTGTCTAGATGTGACAGGCAGGGACTAGCAAACTTTCTGCACAATTTTTAAAATTATCAAATCATTTAGGAATACAACTCGAAGTGCACAAACCAAAGAGACTATAAAAACTGTATGAGGGCTGGGGGACATCCGCAGACTCCTATGGCGGAAAGGGACAGGTGAAAACCTTGTGCGAAGCGCAAGGGGTTCACCGCCCGGCCATGGAAAGCGGAGGATGTCCCCCAGCCCGGTTTTTTCTATCTTCTTCTAGGTATGAGGAATGTCCCGGCACGGCTTTCGAAAACTACCTTCTAGTTAAAAAGAGCCCAATTATGGACTCTTTTTAGTTACTCGACTGCAATGTCTTAAGTTCATACGAAATAATCGTTGCCTGGTCGCGCCATTCGAGGCGGTGTATTTCTGCGGTTCCTTTTAGTTCACCTTCAATTGTTTTGCGCACTTCAAGAGGCACATGCATTGGATAAAGCCTGTATCCGTCCTTGACCAGCTGAAAAAAGTTTTCCTGCTGACGCACTTCTTTTCCTTTTGTGACAATCATTGTGTTCATTTCAAGAGGCATCCCCATGACCGTTCACTCCTTTCTGCTGTTTCATCCATGTCGTTAATTTCCTTACTACTCCCAGGTTTTCAAGCGGTGGAAAATTATGATCGAAGTGTTCATAATACCACGTTTCGCAGTGTTTACCGAGTTCCTTCAGACGATTTTCAAGTCTCAAGGCGTGTTCGAAAGTTACATTTGTATCTAATACGCCATGTATAATCAGAACCGGACATTGAATACGCTCTGCATCGTAGAGCGGTGTTCGCCATTTATAAGATTCGGGCTGAGTTTTAGGAGAACCGCCAATGACTCTTTTCATCATTCTTCTCATGTCTTTTCTTTCATCATACGTCAGTTCCATATCTGATACGCCGCCCCAAGTGACCAAAGAAGTGACATGTTCGAGTTCTACGGCTGCCTGCAGCGCCATGACGCCTCCGCGGGAGAATCCGAAGATATGCAGCCGCCCGTTTACAGATGGATGATCTCGTAAATAGGCAGCTGCTGAGAATACGTCATGACGGTCTTCCCCGGCAAAATCCTCGTTGCCTTCTCCCCCTCTGTTTCCCCGGTAATAAGGGGCAAAAACAACGAAACCCTGCTGGGCAAACTGGGCAATTCTTGAGGGTCTGACCATACCTACTCCCTTGATCCCTCCACGCAAGTAGAGAAACGCATCATATATCCCTTCTTCTGCAGGCTCAGCTAAAAGTCCTTTTACCCGAAGGCCGTCTGACCAGTAAATCACTTCATGCATTTTGACGGAGGCAACCGGTGAAGGATAGGGATTTCTGGTTAATTCAACACCATCGTTCATATTTTAGCTCTCCCTTTATCAAGCTGATTCAGGAAAGCCAGCGAGTGCTTCAGCACATCATCCTTCATGATAAAGCTGTAGGCATCGTCTTGCTGCTTTTCAACGAGATCATCTTGTGTCAGCACCGGCCCTTCTGTCTCATGAAAGTCGTCCTGATCATAAAAGGACTGAAGCTCTGTAAAAAAAACATTTTTGATGATCGGTGTATCAAGATGTACTTTATATTGTCCGATATAATGTAATTCCCCTGCTTCTGCTCCAAGCTCTTCCCTGATCTCTCTTCGTGCAGCCTGTTCAGGATTTTCCCCCGGCTCCACTTTACCCCCAGGAAACTCAAGGCCGCGTTTTTTATGTTTGGTTAATACCCACTTACCTTTGTATCGCGTCACGATCCAGACATGTGCAGGTGTGCTGGAAAACGGGTTTTGATCATATGAAAAATCAACATTGTTTTGATAATAATCCAGAAATCGAAACATTCAGGCACCTACTTTCGACAGGAAATTCTATTTTTTAGGATTTTTATGAAACTTTATCTATTTATACCCGTATCTATACTGTACGATAAACATAACAACATTACAGGAGATGATATAAGATGAAAAAATGGCCAATCTATGCTGCGTCTGCTTCATTAGCTTTATTACTTGCAGCGTGTACCGAATCTGCCGAGCCTACAGAAGGCACAGAAGAAGCATCTGATATGACACTGCAGGAAGTATTTGAAAAATCCATTGAGGCTAGTAACGACATTTCGAGCCTCAAATCCACGATGAATATTGATCAGACCATGACAATCAGTGGAGAAGATATGACATTTGACACAACATCCAGCTCTGATGTGGAAATGACTGCTGATCCACTCGCGATGTATCAGGTCACAACAACAAGCATGTCCGGTGAAGGTGCTGAAGAAGCCATGCTGCCTGAAACTGAGATGGAGTCTTATATTACACAGGATGGGTTCTTTATGTATGATCCTGCCTCAGAACAATGGATGAAACTGCCTAAGGAAATGTCTGATCAATTTCTTCAAATGAGTGAGCAACAGTCAGATCCAGCCGCTCAAATAGAAGCACTTGAACCGTTCATGGACGATTTCTCATTTGAGCAAAACGACTCTTCCTATATTTTAACCCTCAATGCATCCGGAGAAAAGTTTAGTGAGTTTCTGATTGATCAGGCAGGAGAAATGATGCCTGAGATGGGCATGGGGATGTCTGTTGAAGAACTGTTTGAAACGACAACATTTGAGGATGTAAAATATGAAATCGTCATCTCAAAAGATGATTATCTGATGGAGTCTCTTGTGTTGGATATGACAATGAATATGGACATGGAAGGTGAAACGATGTCTATTAAACAGCACTTGGAGTCCGAGTACACAGAATATAACACAGTTGACGAAATTACTGTGCCGCAGGAAGTATTGGACAGTGCTGTAGAAATGGAAATGTAATAACAAAAAACGATGAATCCCCTCTAAAAATTTTTTTAGAGGGGATGATTGATTATTCCGAACGCTTTTCTTCCAGATCCTCTTCCCCAACACCGATATAAGGATGATCGGCAGTCGGTTCTTTTAGACCCATCGATTTGATATGGTTTCTTGCTTCCTCATCTCCTATTTCCCCGATCAGTCTGTATATGCGGATCAACAATGAGTCAGACTTCATATTCGGTTCATCGTCATGGTACGGTACAAATGGGGTCTGTGCTCTCACGAATCCTTCCATTGAGGCATCCTCCCCACGATCAAACAGCATTCTGAGTTCCGTAATTTCATCATCCGTTGCATAAACGACAAATTCATAAGGTGAATCCGTGCCGCTCCTCAGTATTTCTCCTCTGGCAACTGATACATAATACGTTTTTTTCTCCTGTTCCATATCATCCCTCCTATAAAGAAAGTATGCCCAGACATCTGTATGCTAAAAATATGATTATCTTCAACTTGACCGGGTATAGTTATTCTAAGACAAACGACACCCATGATCTCTCTCATACTAATTACATCAAAGGAAATGGGGACGACTGAATGAAACTCGTAGACGAGATTTTTGAAATGTATAAAGGAAAAATACGCGGCACTCAGGAGGACTTTGATATTATTGCTTTTACCATTCTTGAGCAGCTGGATTACAACGAGCTGATTGATATGGTCAAAGAGCTTCCGGAAGAGGAACTTGCTTATTTCATACGCCTTTACATAGTTGAATCATTAAAGGGCCGTATGGAAAAATATGCAGATGATACTTCTTTTTATCATTAATACGAAATAGGCGGGACAGGCTCCGTTGGAGCGTCCCGCCTATTTTTATTTACCAAGAAACGATCTTAACATCCAGGCATGCTTCTCAAGACTCTGGTGAATGGACAGCAGCATATCGCTGGTCATTTCATCATCATCCTTCTGTGCAAGCTCCATACCTGTTTTTAAATCATTCATAAGCGTTTCAAAGTCATCGTAAAGTGCCTCCACCATCTGGTCAGCTGTCTCGTTTCCTTTTGCTTCTTTTACGAGTGACAGTTCAAGAGATTCCTTCAGGGTGGCAACCGGCTCTCCTTTTAGTGCCAGAAGACGCTCGGCAAGTTCATCAATATGAAGGGCCGCTTCATTGTAAAGCTCTTCGAATTTTTCGTGTAATGTGAAGAACTGATGCCCTTTCACATACCAATGAAAATTGTGCAGCTTCGTATATAATACTGTCCAGCTTGCAATTTGTTTGTTCACGTTTTTCACCAAGTTAGGGTTCGCACTCATTTTGAAATCATCCTTTCGAAATTAATGATCCGTTTGTTCACACCTATATTTTTACCACTCAAGGTCATATTATAAACATTTAAGCATTTATCATGCGGCTTGAAAGGTCATCCGTGCTAAACTTAAATAAGGAGTGTGATCATAGTGGCTTTATCTACGTTAATTATTATTTCACTGGTCGTTATTGCTTTAGTCTTAGCGCCGTTTTTTATTGCTATTAATAAAGGTTATGGCTATGAACATAAGGTGGACCCTCTTCCGGATCAGGAAAAGGAAGCTGACAAGGAACGTGAACAATGAAAAGATTGATGTTAGGGTTTATCCGTTTTTATCAGAAAGGAATATCCCCTTTAACTCCACCGAGCTGCCGCTTTTATCCGACGTGCTCTCAATACGGGCTTGAAGCAATACAAAAACATGGTGCATTTAAAGGCGGAATCATGACGATTATCAGAATTTCAAAGTGTCACCCTTTTCATCCGGGTGGCGTCGATCAGGTGCCCGAAAAATGGCCGTCAGGAAGAAAAAATTCCTGACGGTTTTTACTTGCTTTCTTTTTTAAACCGTAGTAAAGTAGCATATGTTGATTATAAATCGTAACTATTACTATTTAAAAATAAGAGGTGCAAATATGAAAAAGAAAGCTTTACTTTTACTAGCTGCTACTGCTCCCTGGATTTTGGCTGCCTGTAATTCATCAGACGGTTCATCCAGTGAAAATAATGAAAATACATTAGATGTTTATACAACGGTATATCCGCTTCAGTATTTTGCTGAGGAAATTGGCGGAGAATATGTAAATGTAGAAGCCATTTATCCTCCGGGTGCTGATGAGCATACGTTCGAACCTTCCCAGCGCGATATGATTGATTTGGCTGAAGGCGATTTATTTTTCTATATCGGTCTTGGTCTGGAAGGTTTTGTAGATAATGCCACAGACGTTCTTCAAAGTGAAGATCTCACAATGGTTGCGACAGCAGATTATGTGTCTGACGCTGAACTTGGTGAAGGCGGAGACGGGCATAATCATGGTGAAGAAGAACACGCTGAAGGCGAAGAGCATGCACATGACGAAGAAGAGCACGCTGAAGGCGAAGAGCATGCACATGACGAAGAAGAGCACGCTGAAGGCGAAGAAGAACACGCTGAAGGCGAAGAGCATGCGCATGAGGAAGAAGAACACGCTGAAGGCGAAGAGCATGCACATGGCGAAGAAGAACATGCTGAAGGTGAAGAGCACGCTCATGAGGAAGAAGAACACGCTGAAGGTGAAGAACATGCTGAAGGTGAAGAGCATGCGCATGAGGAAGAAGAACATGCTGAAGGTGAAGAGGGTCATGAAGGACACGATCATGGAGACACAGATCCTCACTTATGGCTCGATCCAGTTTTATCCCAGTCACTTGCGGAATCGATCAAAGACTCACTTATAGAAAAGATGCCTGAGCAGGAAGCTTATTTCAATGAAAATTATGAAGAGCTTGTTACCCAGCTGGATGAACTGAACCATGAATTCGAAGAGCTTGCTGCTGCAGTTACTGTAGATCAGTTCTTTGTTTCACATGCAGCATTCGGTTACTGGGAAAGCCGTTATGGATTAAACCAGCAGGCGATTGCCGGTCTATCCACTACTGATGAGCCATCACAACGTGAACTGACTGAAATTGTTGAATCTGCCCGCTCTCAAAATGTGGAGCATATCCTGGTGGAACAAAACGTTTCATCGAGTTTAACAGATGTGATTCAGGGAGAAATCGGTGCAGAAGCACTTCCATTGCATAACCTCTCTACTCTGACAGAAGAAGATATTGAAAATGAAGAAACGTACTTCACACTGATGGAGCGAAATATTGAATCCTTAAGAACCGCTATGAAAGCTGAATAATATGGAGACAAGTAAAATCCCGGACAGCTTTGTCCGGGATTTTTTACTATTTCTTTATATCAAATGAATGAAGGGTCACTTCCTCAAGCCTTTTGCGATTCAGAGAAACACCGATTCCGTGACCTTTAAACGGTTCAATCTCTCCCGATCTGACCATTACATCAGGCATTGCAATGTCTTCTTCCCAATAACGGCTTGACGATGAAAGATCTCCCGGGATGTCAAAGCCCGGCAGCATGGAAAGCGCGACATTATGTGCTCTTGAAATGCCAAACTCAAGCATCCCTCCGCACCAGACCTGAATATGATGCTCCTGACATAAACGGACGATTTTCAGCGCTTCCGTTAAACCACCTACCCGTCCTATTTTTATATTGATTACCTTACAGCTATTAAGTGCAATGGCGTTTACAGCTGCATCATAAGAATCAATGCTTTCATCCAGACAGATCGGGGTATTTAAACGTTTCTGTAGCGCTGCGTGCCTGGCAAGATCTTTTTGTGATAACGGCTGTTCAATCATCTGCAGGCCAAGTCCGTCTATAGCCAGCAGTTCATCCTCTTTTCCCTCGTACGCAGAGTTTGCATCTGCCAGAATAGACAACTCCGGATAAGCTTTTCTGAGCGCTGTCAGAGGCTTTATATCATACCTCGGCATAATTTTAACCTTTACACGCGTGTAGCCTTCACTGACCGCCTCTTTGGCCTGTTCAAGAAGATCATCAATGGATTGCGATCCGATGGCTACACCCGCAAGTGCTCTCTTTCTCGTTCCACCAATCAGCTCGTAAAGCGGTTTATGAGACTGCCTCGCATATAAATCCCATAACGCCATATCCACTGCAGCTTTAGCCATTGGGTTCCCCCTTACCGCTCCATACACGCGTGCTGCTTCTTCCGGATGACGCAGATCCTCTTTTAACAAAGCAGGCAGCAGGTATTTCTGAAGCATGATCAGGCTCGTGTCAATGGTTTCCTCTGTATACCATGGCTCAGAGAATGCGACACCCTCCCCGAGTCCGATAACACCTTTTTTATCATGGAGCTCAAGCACGAGACCTCTTCGCTCTGTCACGGTACCAAGACTCGTTTTAAACGGTTTTTTCAGCGTCATGCTGATTTCATGCAAGACGGCTTTAACGATGTTCATTGTCTGCATTCACTTCCTCTTTTAAAAAGCGGCGAATCAGCTTACCACCTGCATTACGCGGCAGGCTGTCTGTAAAATTAATGTTTTTTGGCGTTTTGTAAGCAGCTAATCGCTCCCGGCAATAGTTGAGCAGTTCTTCCTCAGTACACGGCTGATCCGTCACGACAAAAGCGACGGGCACTTCCCCCCACTCACGGTCCTTCTTCCCTGCCACACCGGCTTCCCTGACAGCAGGATGACTCATCAGGACAGATTCAATTTCAGCCGGATAGACGTTCTCTCCACCTGAAATAATCAAATCCGAACGACGATCAACCACATATAAAAATCCATCAGGATCAAGATAGCCGAGGTCCCCTGTCCTGAACCACCCGCGCTGCAGTGCTTTATCCGTAGCCTCGCGGTTGTGGAAATAGCCTGATGTAACAGACGGTCCTGTCAGCGCAATTTCTCCAATCTCATTCTGGGTAACAGTCTCTCCTGATTCAGTCACAATTTTTAATTCACCAGGAAAAAGAGGTTTGCCAGATGAACCGATTTTAAAAGGCGCATCCTCGGGTGACAGTGTGGTGAATTGAGAGCACGTTTCAGTCATGCCATATGATTGAAAAACCGGTATGTTCAGCTGATGGCACTTCTCAACCATCGATTCAGGCGCAGGTCCTCCGCCCAGAAGCATACAGCGGAACGATGCATGATATGCAGAATCTTTCACATCAAGGAGACGCTGCAGCATGACTGAGACGACTGACAATATCGTTCCTTTTCCACTGGCCAGATCCTGATGGATGACCCGCTCATCAAATTTAGCGTACAGTCTGACACCGATCCCGTAAATGACACTTCTCATCAGGATAGAAAATCCGCTGATATGAAATAACGGTACGGCACACATCCAGATGTCCTTCGTGTCCAATCCAATATTAAACGCAGATGCCGAAGCGCTCGCAAAATGATTATCATAGGATTGCATAACGCCTTTCGGATGACCTGTAGTCCCTGAAGTATACATAATAGAACAAAGTTCAGCGTGTCCCCACGTCGTCAGATCGACAGGATCAGCCAGCTTAACCTCATCTGCTGTGATTACATCTGCATCGAGGTCTGGAACGGAGTGATGATCCGTGATCACAAGCTGTGCTCCGCTGTCCTGAAGCTGAAAATTCCACTCTTCAGCGGTGAGCCTGCTGTTCAGCATCAGCACAGGAAGCTCCAGCTTTTGAATGGCGTGAATGGCAATGACCGTATCCGGATGATTTTGCAAGAGAAGCGCAACGGGGTCAGTTGAATCAATAAAGCCTGACAATCTGGCTGCAAACGCCTGTGATGCCGTCTCCAAATCTTTAAATGTCCAGGTTTGATCTGCAAAATAAAGTGCGACCCTGTTTGGCGTCAGGTACGCTCTTTTCTCAAGCCAGGTTGACATACTGTTCACCTCTTTCTGTTCATTGACTTCGTATGTATTGTGATCGATAAAAAAGCCCATGGACCATGCCATGGGCTTAGAAACATCTGCTTAAGGAAAACGCGGGAATTGTCCGAAGTCCGGTGAACGCTTTTCTTTAAATGCGTCACGGCCCTCTTTCGCTTCATCTGTTGTGTAATAAAGGAGCGTTGCATCTCCTGCAAACTGCTGAAGACCTGCAAGGCCATCTGTATCAGCATTCATCGCTGCTTTGATAAAACGTAGTGCAGTCGGGCTCTTCTCAAGCATTTCCTCACACCATTTAACCGTTTCATCTTCCAGCTGATCAAGCGGCACAACTGTATTGACCAAGCCCATATCAAGCGCTTCCTTCGCGTCATACTGACGGCATAGGAACCAGATTTCACGTGCTTTCTTGTGGCCAACGATGCGTGCCAGATAACCTGAACCATAACCTGCATCAAACGATCCAACCTTTGGACCTGTCTGACCGAAGATCGCATTATCAGCAGCAATTGTCAGGTCACACACAACGTGTAATACGTGTCCGCCACCGATTGCATAGCCTGAAACCATCGCAATAACCGGTTTTGGAATCACACGGATCAGACGCTGAAGGTCCAGCACGTTCAGACGCGGAATTTCGTCTTCCCCTACATATCCGCCGTGTCCACGCACACTCTGATCTCCGCCTGAACAAAATGCTTTATCGCCAACACCTGCAAGGACGATGACACCAATTTTCGCATCGTCACGGGCATAAGCAAATGCATCAATTAACTCCATTACTGTTTTCGGACGGAAAGCATTACGCACTTCCGGACGGTTGATCGAGATTTTGGCAATCCCATTATACGTTTCGTATAAAATATCTTCATAGTTTCGTTCCTGTACCCATTCACGAGTCATGAAAGAAACCTCCTTTTATGTAATCGGGCTTTAATTCAAAGTATGAATTAAAAACTCCCTTACTATTGTATCAAACTTTTCGGGTTGTTCCACCTGAATTGCATGCCCTGCACTCAAAATGACTTCATGCCGACTGTTAGGCAGTAATTTATTCATCTCTTCTGCAATATTGACAAACTTCGTGTCATACTCACCTGTCAGCAGCAGCACCGGCATCTGAAGCTCCGGCAGCCGCTCCCAGTATGAAGCCTGATGACCGGTTCCCATAAACTTTAGACTCGCTGAGAGCCCCTCAGGAGCATTCGATAGCCGCTGCTCTCTGATCATTCTCTTCTGTTTTTCAGGGAGGTTTTTTTGTGAATTAAACAACGGGATCGCTTCCCACCTGTCAGTGAAGGCGCAAATGCCTTCCCGCTCAATAAATTCAGCCAGTTCCTCATCCTGCAGACGCCTCTTAGTCCGTTCTTCATAAAGCTTCAGACCAGGTGACGCACTTTCAAGGATGAGTGAAGGGACTCTCTCAGGGTAACGCATTGAAAAAGCAAGTGCAGTCCGTCCCCCCATTGAATAGCCGAGGAAAGCTGCCTGATCAATGGATAAATGGTCCAGAACAGCTTTGATATCTTCACACACGATTTCCATCGAAACATAGTCCTCATTCAGAGGCACCTCTGTTTGACCATGGCCTGGGAGATCAATAGCTATAACACGGAACTGATCCTGCAGCTGGTCCTGAAATCGGGACCAGCTGCAGGCAGAGCCTGTAAAACCATGCAGCACGACCAGATCGCTGCCGGATCCTTTTACCTGTAAATGATAGTACCCGTCTCTGATCCTGATCTTCATTCAAACCTTCTCCAATACTGCCCGGCACGCTGCTCCAACGTCCTGCCAGAGCTTACGATGGGCCGTTACGTTTTCGTCACGGTTTGTCAGCACTTCAGTCAGTTTCAGACGATCCGCCTCTTCATGCAATACAGCTTTAAGTTCGTCCTTCGTTTCACAGCGCTGATAATCAAGCCCGTAAAAAGCGGCTGCCTGCTCAAAATTAAGAGATGGCGGCGTGCCAAACAGCGTTTCAAAATGAGCCGGTTCTTTTGCCTGAGGTAGGAAGGAAAAGATCCCTCCACCATTATTATTCATGACGATAATCTGCAGTTTGCTGCGATGCTGTTTTGCTACGAGCAGACCATTCAGATCATGGAACATCGACAGATCACCGATTAACAAATAGACCGGTTCGTCTTTCACCGCAGCGATACCAAGTGCAGTAGAGACAACGCCATCAATGCCGTTGGCACCGCGATTCGCCCAAAGATGTATGTCTTTTGTGTCTCTCGTCCAAAAGGTGTCGACATCCCTGATCGGCATACTGTTGCCTGCCACCAGGTGACTTCCGGCAGGGAGAGCCTTCAAAAGCGTACCAACTGCTGCCCCTTCATCCTTCTGCTCCAGTACATATTGGCTGATCACACGTTCTGCAGCTCTGTTCAGCTCCTGCCATACCTTTAACCAATCACCATTAGGCTGCTTTGTCAGACGCTCCGCAACATCGGAGAATCTCTGTATAGAGCTCTCAATATACGACGTAGCTGCCGAGATCGGATCTCTCCACTCCGCTCCCTCATCAAACAGCCAGTGCTCAGCATTACACCCTTGTAGATACTGACTGAGTGCTTTTGAAACAGGCATGCCGCCAACGCGGATAATCAGGTCAGGATTCAGTGTTTCTTTTACCGATCCATCCTTTAAAAAAGCATCATACGTTTCGATCACCATGTCATGCTTTTGCATGCTGTCCCTCAAACCGCTCAATGGATCAGCGAGAATGGGATACCCCGTTTTTTCTGCCAGTACAATCAGATCGTCCAGTGTATGTTCCGACTCCATCGGTCCTGCAATAATCAGCCCTTTTGCGGAATGGTCTATTTTATCTGCAAGAACAGAAAGCTGTTCATCAGACAACTGCTTTTCCCCGTGGAAAACATCTGCAAAAACAGCCGTTTCCCTGTAGGAATCAAGCTTTGGAATTAAAGGCTCCCTGAAAGGAAAGTTCAGGTGAACAGGCCCTTTCGGATGTGATTCTGCTTTCGCTGCAGCCTTAGCCGCAATCCTACCCGTATAGCGCAGGACAGCTGATTCAGCTTCAGGAAGCGGCATATCATAAAACCATTTCACATGATGACCAAATAAATGAATCTGATCAATCGCCTGTGGTGCTCCGTTGTCCCTCAGCTCATGCGGACGGTCCGCCGTCAGCACGACCAGTGGTACCCGTGCATACTTCGCTTCTACAACAGCCGGAAAATAATTCGCTGCTGCTGTCCCTGATGTACAGACAATCGCAACCGGTTTTCCGCTCGCTTTCGCCATACCGAGCGCATAAAAAGCCGCTGATCGCTCATCCACATTAATGTGAGTTTCAATCAGCGGGTGGGCTTCAAGTAAATAAGCAAGTGGAGTTGAGCGGGAGCCGGGACTAATC
The DNA here is from genome assembly GCF_020595125.1 of Jeotgalibacillus aurantiacus. NCBI lineage: Bacteria > Bacillati > Bacillota > Bacilli > Caryophanales > Caryophanaceae > Jeotgalibacillus > Jeotgalibacillus aurantiacus. Next base: position 5,405 of record NZ_JACNMS010000004.1, on the reverse strand, counting down.
ACAGCTCTTCTCACCCCACTTTGATACAGTTGTTCTATAAAAGTTGATACATATTCAGTCAATCGATCCTGATGATTCATTTCATTGTTCCTCCCACGGCTCTTAACATCGGGCGGAATTTGATTAATGTTTCCTGGTATTCACTCTCAGCTACTGAATCTTTGACCACCCCGCACCCGGCATACAAATAAGCATAATCCTGAACAAGGAGGCCAGAACGGATTGCCACTGCAAACTCCCCATCACCATCTGCATTCATCCAGCCGACAGGCGCTGCATAAAGTCCACGATTCATTTTCTCCTCTTCCCGGATGACCTTAAGCGCTCTCTCTGTAGGCGTTCCGCCAAGCGCAGGTGTCGGATGAAGTTTTTCAACAAAATCAACAATCGTCTTTTCAGAGCCTGTGAAACCTTTTACCGGTGTATATAAGTGCTGTATATCTCTCATTTTCATAAGACCAGGCTTTGACGGCACGTTAATGGATTCACATAACTGCCCGAGACTGTCTGAAATCATTCGGACCACAATCTCATGCTCATCGAGATTCTTCTGATCATTCAGCAACTCCTGTCCAAGCCGTTCATCCTCATCAATCGTTTTCCCGCGGGCAATAGACCCCGCAAGGCAAGTGGAGAGCACTTCATTTCCCTGTTTTCTAACCAATCTTTCAGGAGTGGCCCCAATAAAGCAGGAATCTGCCACCTCAAAAGAAAAAATAAAGCTGTCCGCCTGATCATCACGAAGGCGTTCCAGAACTGAATCTGATCGTTTCTTATCGTTAAAGCCAATCTTGATCTTTCTTGCAAGGACAACCTTCTCCATCTCACCCTGATTGATGCGTTCCACCACAGATGTCAGGGAATTTTTCCACTCTTCCGGTCTGATCTCATCAATCGTTTCCACGCTGATGTCCTTAATATGTGTAGACTGTCCTGTCATGAGTCGTTCTTTCGTAAGCTGCATTCGGTTCCAGACCTCTGCTGCCAGATCACCTTCCATACAGACAATATTCATCGTCAGATAGGCACTGCCATCATGCTCAACAGTCAACATAAAAGAAGGCAGATGGAAATAAGCCTTTGAAAAATTAGACCACTCTATTGCTGTCTCCTGCTTTGGATCAAATGTAAAGCCGCCCATCAAAACAGGGCCTGTACTCATCCCGGCTCTGTCCTCTATCACTGCGTCTTCTAAAAACTGAAACCACTGCTTTTGAAGCTCATTGAAGCGCGCTTCCTCTCTGTCAGAAGAAAAGATCTCCGCATTTCCAAGCCCGACCAGTGTTGTTTCACTCTTAGGATCCTCCCAGAACGAGCGCTCACCATGATAGATAGAATAACCCGCTTCATAAAATTGAAGTGGGTCCACTGTGCCGATTTTCATTACCTTGCTATATAAAACTTTCTTATTTGTTTTTTCAGCGCTTTCAAAAGCGCGTTCAAATGCTGTAAACCCCTGTGATTCGTGTAGGATTTTCACTGTGCTTCCCCTCCAAAAATCGCACATTCGTCCATCTGAATTGCTCTCTTAAAGATACACTTCTTTTTACAATGATGTCAATGAATCGTCATCGGCAAACGTTCTATTTTACAACCATCACCAACTTTTTCACAGAGGGAAAAAGAGATATAATGAAACTGTAGAAACTTTGTCGATTTTTGAAAAGTTTATTGACACAGTTCTTCCTGTTTCATACACTTTAAGTTGGCTTTATTGCGTTACTACAGTTAGGAGAGAATAACATGAGTTTACAACCTGAACGCGATCAGGGATGGCGCATCTGGTGGCAATTGACCAGACCGCATACATTGACCGCAGCATTTGTTCCCGTATTACTCGGAACAGTATTAGCACTTGATTACAGCAGCCTCAACTGGCCAATGTTTCTGGCTATGCTTCTTGCAAGCATACTCATACAGGCTGCAACCAATATGATTAACGAATATTACGATTTCGTACGCGGCCTGGATAACGAAAAGTCTGTCGGCATCGGAGGCGCAATCGTAAGAAATGGCGTTAAGCCAAAGACAGTATTGAACCTTGCCTTCATTCTGTTCGGTGTAGCATTACTGCTGGGTCTCTATATTTGTGCCAACAGTTCATGGTGGATCGCCGTGATCGGACTAGTCTGTATGGCAGCAGCCTATTTCTACACAGGTGGTCCAGTCCCAATCGCCTACACACCATTTGGTGAAATAACGGCCGGATTTTTCATGGGATTTGTCATTATCCTGATCTCATTCTATATTCAGACCGGCATGGTAAATGCGGTAGCAATGCTTGTATCGATTCCGGTTTCCATTCTGGTGGGTGCAATCCTTCTTGCCAACAACATCCGTGATTTAGACGGAGACAAGGAAAACGGCAGAAAAACCATTGCTATTCTCCTCGGTCGACAGAAAGCGATTTATCTGCTCGCCGGTATGTTCACCGTATCATACGGGTTTGTAGTAGTCCTCGTGATCACCGGTACAGTATCACCATGGCTGCTCATCAGTCTGTTCAGCATTCCTAAAGCTGTCAGAGCAACCAAAGGATTCATTGGGAAAACAATGCCGATCCAGATGATGCCTGCAATGAAAGCAACAGCACAGACCAACACTATTTTCGGCTTTTTGTTATCAATCGGTTATTTAATTGGATACTTCTTTTAAAAGACTCCTCCGGGGGTCTTTTTTAATTTTTGAAAGGCAGCGAAATACAATGTTAGGTTTCAATTTTTGTGAGAAGGATAAACTGTAAGAAGTGACTTAGATGAAGGAAGGATGTTTTGCATGATTACAGATAAACAAAAACAATACCTTAAACATGAATTACTCACCAGAAAAAAAGAAATCATTGAACAAAACGAAAAACCTGATGGTAACACGAATACAGAGCTATCAAACTACGATAATCACCCTGCTGACAATGCCACGGATCTTTTTGAAAGAGAAAAAGACCTGGCACTCGAGGAACATACACAAAAAGAACTTGACGATATTAACCGTGCATTGAAGGCCATGGATGAAGGCACTTACGGGATCTGTGCCGTAAGCGGAGAAGAAATCCCTTACGAACGTCTAGAAGCCATCCCTACTGCACTGACATGCGTGGAGCATGCTGAACAATTCAGCAATGATCACTCCAGACCAAGCGAAGAATCGGTCCTGTCCCCTTCGTCTGATCATCCATACAGAGGAGAAGAAAGCGAAGTCCGTGACTACGAAAACAGTTTCGACGAAGTAGGACGATACGGTACTTCCGAAACCCCTTCCGATATGGCTGACGGATCCGGAGACTATAATGACCTCTACAGCGAAGAAGATGTAAACGAAGACACAATCGGAACAGACCTCGAAGGTGACGAAAGAAAAATTTATAAAAACAGTGATAAAGAATAATAAAAAAAGGAATGCACCTATTTAACTGGTGTATTCCTTTTTTGCGCTAAAATCGTCGTATTCTTCTTTTCTAAAGATACCTTCGTTTAAATCTGTTTATGATACGCTTGGATAGTTTTTTGAGATCAGGGTGTTGAAATTAGCTATCGACTATTTCATTGACGTGATCAACGAAATTCAAACGACTATCGACAGAAATCAAACGTCTATCTACATTAATTACAGAACACTCAACTAATCTGGCTTACCGAAACAGTCTATCATCATCAACTGGCCAGCTATCGACAGAAGGCATCGAGTGATTGATAGCAAAAAAGGTAATTTACCTGACTCATTACATGTACTATCCCCATTCGCTTAAATCAAAGTAATGACCAGGCATGGAATGAGATAGGAGAAATCATTATATAGGGTTTACCATACTGCCTTGGAGATAGAAGACAAAATCCAGCTTCGATTGTTATTTTTTGAGAGATGGAAGAATAGAAAAAACACACTTCGTAATGAAGTGTGTTTTAAAAGGATGACCCGTACGGGATTCGAACCCGTGTTACCGCCGTGAAAGGGCGGTGTCTTAACCACTTGACCAACGGGCCTAAAGAGCGGAGAAGGAGGGATTTGAACCCTCGCGCCGCTTACGCGACCTACACCCTTAGCAGGGGCGCCTCTTCAGCCACTTGAGTACTTCCCCATAAAAAAATGGCTCCACAGGTAGGACTCGAACCTACGACCGATCGGTTAACAGCCGATTGCTCTACCACTGAGCTACTGTGGAATAATGGTGGGCCTAAGTGGACTCGAACCACCGACCTCACGCTTATCAGGCGTGCGCTCTAACCAGCTGAGCTATAGGCCCATACTTTATTTAATAAAGTTGGAGCGGGTGATGAGAATCGAACTCACGACATCAGCTTGGAAGGCTGAGGTTTTACCACTAAACTACACCCGCAGTTAATGTATGGGGCGACTGATGGGAATCGAACCCACGAATGCCGGAACCACAATCCGGTGCGTTAACCACTTCGCCACAATCGCCATAGAAAAATGGTGGCTTTGGACGGAATCGAACCGCCGACACATGGATTTTCAGTCCATTGCTCTACCAACTGAGCTACAAAGCCAAAATAAAAATGGCGGTCCCGACCGGGATCGAACCGGCGATCTCCTGCGTGACAGGCAGGCATGTTAACCGCTACACCACGGGACCAAAGGTAATTGCGGGGGCAGGATTTGAACCTGCGACCTTCGGGTTATGAGCCCGACGAGCTACCGAGCTGCTCCACCCCGCGACGATAAATAAACATCATTAAATTAAAATGGAGGAGGTAGAGGGATTCGAACCCCCGCGGGCTGTTACACCCCTGTCGGTTTTCAAGACCGATCCCTTCAGCCAGACTTGGGTATACCTCCATGAATCTGTATAAAAGTGGTGGACCTTGCAGGACTCGAACCTGCGACCGGACGGTTATGAGCCGTCTGCTCTAACCAGCTGAGCTAAAGGTCCTTTATTATATTGGTGGCGGCAGAGGGGATCGAACCCCCGACCTCACGGGTATGAACCGTACGCTCTAGCCAGCTGAGCTACGCCGCCCAATAAATAAAGTATCCTTCAAAAAATATGGTGGAGCCTAGCGGGATCGAACCGCTGACCTCCTGCGTGCAAGGCAGGCGCTCTCCCAGCTGAGCTAAGGCCCCTTAATAAATGGTCGGGAAGACAGGATTTGAACCTGCGACCCCTTGGTCCCAAACCAAGTGCTCTACCAAGCTGAGCTACTCCCCGAAAAAAAGTATGTGGTATTCTATGTATGGCGCGCCCGAGAGGAGTCGAACCCCTAACCTTTTGATCCGTAGTCAAACGCTCTATCCAATTGAGCTACGGGCGCTAAATATAGTAAGCGGAAGACGAGATTCGAACTCGCGACCCCCACCTTGGCAAGGTGGTGTTCTACCACTGAACTACTCCCGCATATTGAATTGGTGCGGGTGGAGGGACTTGAACCCCCACGCCTTGCGGCACTAGA